>DETO01000035.1:6084-23918 GCA_002362135.1 Ruminococcus sp. UBA3286
TTTATAGGTTAGTGCGTATGGGACGCTGTCCCCTTAAAAATCCCCTGCATAAGGGACATAGTCCCTTATGAATCCCAATATTAAATTACAACTGCACCCGTTGGGTACAGTTGCAATTTGGCAGGGAATATAAAAACTGATTTCTTAGACAGGAATTCAGGGAGACAGAATTTCCTTAATAATCGCAAAATAAAGGAGAACGTTAAATGGAAATTGACAGAAGTAAAATTTCACCTATGATGCAGCAGTATTTTGAGGTGAAGGATAAATATAAGGACTGCATACTTTTTTTCCGTTTGGGAGATTTCTATGAGATGTTCTTTGACGATGCGATCGTCGTATCAAAGGCTCTGGAACTTAACCTTACCGGCAGGGACTGCGGTCTCGATGAGCGCGCGCCGATGTGCGGAATCCCATATCATTCGGCGGATATATACATAAAGCGCCTTATAGATATGGGCAAAAAAGTTGCCGTGTGCGAGCAGCTTACCGATCCTGCCGAAACAAAGGGCATCGTTGTCCGCGATGTTATCCGTGTTGTAACTCCGGGAACTCTTACGGAATCGAGTATGCTCGACGATAGTGAGAATAATTATATATGCAGTATATTTTATGATGAAGAATCAGCCTCATGCGCGGTTGCTTCAGCCGATATTTCCACGGGTGAAGCCGATCTCAGCCTGTTTGAAGGAAAAGACCTTGAAGCTGCCGTTATCAACGAGCTTTCACGCTGCAAGCCCGCGGAGGTGATTTTTCCCGAAAGCTTTCTCGCCCTTAAAAGTGTTGCCGATTTTATAAAAGTACGCCTGCAATGTGCCGTTACGCTCCGCGATAATGAATGCTTTTCGCCGTCGGAGAGAAGAAGCTGCGTTGCCGAAGTTTTTGGCGTAAAGTCAATGGCGGAACTTGGAATTTCCGAAGACGGCGCGGATTGCGGAGCGTTATGCGGTCTTTTTGATTATATCCGCGATACGCAGAAAACTTCCGTTTCGCGCTTTACATCGGTAACTCTGCTTAGCGGCGACGCATTTATGGGACTTGATTTGAATGCGCGCCGAAATCTTGAATTGACGGAAACTCTGCGCAATAAGGAGAAGAAAGGTTCGCTTTTATGGGTATTGGATTCCGCGCGTACTTCAATGGGCAGACGAATGCTGAAAAACTGGATAGAACAGCCCTTGAAAAGTCCTGCGAAGATCATAGAGCGGCTTGACGCGGTTGACGCGCTTTATAAAAAGAGCGTTATACTTGCGGATATGGGCGATCTTCTTGACCGCACTTACGATTTGGAGCGGCTTATGACGAAGGTGATGTACAAATCGGCGAATCCCCGTGATATTAAATCCCTTTCCGCAACGGCTTTGCAGCTTCCTCTGCTTAAAAAGGAACTGGAGAAATTTCCTGATTCAAAGCTTTTGTCGAGATATAACGCAAATATTTCCGACCTTAGCGAGATAGTGCGCCTTGTTGAAAATGCGATAATGGACGAACCGCCTGTATCGGTAAAAGATGGGGGCGTTATCAAGGACGGATTTAATCAGGAACTCGACGAACTGCGCCATATCATGGCTCACGGCAAGGAGATTATCGACGGCATCGAGCAGCGCGAACGCGAAGCTACGGGAATAAAGAATCTGAAGATCGGCTTCAACCGCGTGTTCGGCTATTATCTTGAAGTCACGCGCTCATATTACGATCTCATTCCGGAGGGCTGGATACGCAAGCAGACTCTTACAAATGCCGAAAGATTTATCACGGAGGAGCTTAAAAATGCCGAAAACGCTATTCTCAGCGCAAAGGATAAGGCTCTTAATCTGGAAGCGGATATTTTTGCGGAAGTTCGCGATTATATATCGACAAAGCTTGCGGAAGTCCAGCAGACGGCAACTGCTGTGGCTGCGGTCGATGTGCTGTGTTCGTTTGCGGAAGTTTCGCTGCGGAATCAGTATGTGAAGCCCGATATTTCGATAGACGGAACTGTTGATATCAAAGGCGGACGTCACCCCGTGGTGGAACTTATGCTCAGCGACGAGATATTTGTTCCCAACGATACGTATATCGACACAAAGTCCAATCGTATGTCCGTTATAACAGGCCCGAATATGTCGGGTAAATCCACATATATGCGGCAAACGGCTCTCATCGTTCTTATGGCGCAGATAGGCTGTTTCGTGCCTGCTGATTCAGCTAAAATTTCCGTGGTGGATAAAATTTTCACCCGCGTGGGAGCGTCCGACGATCTGACGGCAGGACAGTCCACATTTATGGTTGAAATGAGCGAAGTTGCCGATATTCTGAAAAATGCTACGCCAAACAGCCTTGTTATACTTGACGAAGTCGGCAGAGGAACTTCAACATTTGACGGCGTGAGCATTGCGCGCGCTGTTGCGGAGCATATCTGCACAAGCAAAAAATTGGGCTGCAAGACGCTTTTCGCTACTCATTATCATGAACTTATCGGCTTGGAGGACGAACTTGAAGGCGTTAAGAATTACAGTATAGCCGTAAATAAGCACGGCGGAACAATACGTTTTCTGCGAAAGATAGTCCGCGGCGGAATCGATGAAAGCTACGGCGTTGACGTTGCGAAACTTGCAGGGCTGCCTGCTAAAGTGATAAACCGCGCCCGTGAAATTCTTGAGGAAATGGAATCCGCGCACAAATCCGAAAAAACCGCGGCTGCCGATAATTCGGAAGAGCAGATAAGTTTTGGCAGTATCAATCGCGAAGCCGCACTTGAGATGCTGGAGCGCACGAATATTTCCGAATTGACGGACAGCGAATGCCGCGAGCTTTTAAAGGATATGGCTGAACTGTTGAAATGAGAACACTTTGATAGAAAGAGAACTTTGATATGGGATATAGATTTACAAAGGATAATATGAGTCTTGCTCTGGATAAATTCGGTGTAGGCTACAGCAGCCCTGTTTATACCGGAATTTGCAATATGACAGGCGTTTTTGCTTCCAGAAAGAATCAGCATTATGGCTATGCGGCACTATCGGATAATAACAGTCTTATTATAGCTGACTATAATCTGCTGATTACGGAAACGCTATATGAAATACCGCTGTTGAGCATTCGTTCAATTAAGGTGAGTAAAATGCCTATTGCCGGCACTTATACCGTTAAGATCGAATTCCTTTATGAAGGAAAGAAAATGAGATTCATTCTTACGATACCGCCCAAAGTTTTCGGTTCTGATTTTGACGAGCAGAAAGACAATGCAGAAAGACTTATAAATGAACTGAAATCTTATGCATGATCGGAGAAAAAATGGCACATATAAATATTTTAAGTAAAGAGATCGCCGAACTTATTGCGGCAGGAGAAGTGATCGAACGTCCTTCCTCCGTTATCAAGGAACTGGTGGAAAATTCAATAGACGCAGGCGCGAAGCATATTACTGTCGAGATAAAAAACGGCGGTACGACTTATATGCGCGTTACCGACGACGGCTGCGGCATATCCTTTGAGGACGTGCCTTCCGCATTTATCCGCCATGCCACGAGCAAGATAGTTACAAAAGATGATCTTAACAATATATTTACACTGGGATTCCGCGGAGAAGCCCTCGCTTCCGTTGCCGCCGTATCCAAAGTAGAGGTAATGACGAAGCAGAAAGACGATACTTACGGAACACTTTATGAAATAGCGGGAAGCTGCGAAATTTCCCATGAAAAAAGCGGCTGTCCCGACGGTACGACAGTTATAATCCGCGATCTTTTCTACAATGTCCCTGCCCGTGCGAAATTTATGAAGAAAGACGTAACGGAAGCCAACGCCGTGAGCAATATAGTACAAAAAATCACTATGTCGCACCCGGATATAGCTATCAAGATGATACGCGATAATCGTGTGGAATTTAATTCTGCCGGCGACGGCGAACTGTTTTCGGCGGTATATGCCGTGTATGGGCGCGATTTTGCACGCGATCTTATTGCGGTCGATCATGAGTTTGAGGGAATCCATATAAGAGGCTTTATCGTGAAACCTCTTTATGCTCGAACCAACCGAACGTTCCAGAATTTCTTTGTCAACAGAAGATATATACGTTCCAGATTATGTTCCACAGCCGTTGAAAGCGCCTATGAAAACATGATCATGACGGGAAAATTTCCTGCTTTCATACTTCTTATCGATATGCCGCCCTCTGATCTGGACGTCAATATCCACCCTGCAAAGGCGGAAGTCCGCTTTACGAATGAGAAAAAGGTTGTGGACGCGTTGTATTTCGCCGTGAAAAACGCCCTTATAAGCAGCGGTTTAATATATGAATTCGAGATCAAGCCAAGATCGGACTGGGATAAGATAGTTCCGGAGGAAGATAAGTCAATTCAGAGTGAATTCATGATAACTCCCATCGAGGAAATAGCTGAAGCTGAACAGGCGAAAAAGGAAATGGAGCGTGAAAAGGCAGCCGAGGAAAAAACGGAGCAGAATATTGCCGGAACAGTGGAGATTTCTTCAGATGAAACGAACCGCGAAGCATATATGCAAACGAGATATGAACAGTTAAAAGATCATAGTCTGATGAATAGGACGCTGAAATTCGATAATGGGTCGAACACGCTTTCGATGACCGGAGAACAGATTTTCCGCAAGCCTTATGAAGAGTCTGCAAAAAACGATGTTCCCGAAAAAAATCCTGATATACAGCCTGATGAAGAAAACGAGGGGTTCAAATATATCAATTCAGGCTCGTTTGAAGAGCGCGCTGAAAATGTTCCTGTCGATATTTCGAAAAAAACGGAGTCCAATAAGATTCCCGAAATAAAAATAATAGGCGAAGCTTTCGGATTGTATATTATTGCCGAAGCCGAGGGAAAAATGATAATGGTCGATAAGCACGCGGCTCATGAGCGGATAATTTTCGAGAGGCTGAAAAGCCGTAACTGCCGTCAGTACAGTCAGGTTTTGCTTACTTATATAAAAGTCCTGCTTACTGCGGAGGAATTTGACGCTATGGAAAATAATGCCGATCTTCTGGAAGATATGGGATTTTCATTTGATTTTGCCGAAAAACCTTTTGTGACCGCAAAAGCTGTTCCCACTTTTATTATGGAAATGGATATGGAGGAGATAATCTGCGAAGTTGCCGATAATCTTCTGAAGCAAAAGCAGAATCCGCAGACCGGAATTCTTGACGATATGCTTCATACTATGGCTTGCAAGGCGGCTGTTAAGGCTCATGACAAGAGTTCTCCCGAGGAGATGAAATCCCTTGTGGAGCAGGTTTTTATGGACGAAAACGTTCGTCATTGTCCGCATGGCAGACCTGTTATGTTTACAATGACAAAGGCGAATATAGATCATCAGTTCAAACGTGTTTAGGAGTTGGATATGACAGAAAAAAAGCCATTTGTGCTTGCGGTATGCGGTCCTACGGCGTCGGGTAAAACATGGCTTGGCGCGGAGCTTGCCATTCATTACGGCGGCGAGGTCATATCGGCGGATTCCATGCAGATATACAAGGGCATGGATATCGCTTCCGCGAAACCGACAGCCGAGGAAATGCGCGGTATACCGCATCATCTTATAGATTTTCTCGATATGGGAACTTCATTCAGCGCAGCCGATTACGTCGCGCTTGCAAACAAAAAGATACAAGAGGTTCTCGGCAGGGGGAAGCTGCCGATAATCGTAGGCGGAACGGGTCTTTATATCGATTCGCTGCTCAACAATGTGAAATTTTCCGAAGCGAAAGAAGATTTGGAATATCGCGCCGCCCTTTATGGATTTGCTATGCAGAACGGGAATGCCGCCCTTTATGCTAAGCTGCTGGAATCCGATCCCGAAGCGGCGGAGAATATCCATATGAATAATCTTGTGCGTGTTGTGCGCGCTCTGGAAGTTATTCATGTCACGGGGCGGAAATTCAGCGAACTGAAAGCGGAGAGCCGTTCCGAGGAAAGTCCGTATGATTCGTTCATGATTGGTTTGAATGCCGCCGACAGGAGCGTTCTGTATAACAGGATAGATATTCGCGTCGATGATATGGTTGAACGCGGACTTGTTGAAGAGGCGAGAGCTTTGTGGAATGCGGGAAAAATGAAAACGGCAGCCAATGCCATAGGTTATAAAGAGTTGATTCCCTATTTTGAAAATGCAGCTCCTCTGGAAGAATGTATCGATAAAATCAAGCAGGAATCAAGGCGTTATGCCAAGAGACAGCTTACGTGGTTTAGAAAAAATGAACGTATCCATTGGATAATTATCGAGGATTTTAGTAAAAAATATGAAATTTTGGAAAATTCTAAAAAAGCTATAGCCAAATATAAGATTATGTGATATAATGTATAGTGTGTTTTTGTATTCGTATGCTTTGGTATGCGGATATGATAATGCACATTAGACAAAATAAAAAAGGAGAATGTGTATGAACAAGACGATCAATTTGCAGGATGTTTTCCTTAACCAATGCCGTAAGGAAAAAATAGTTGTTACGATAATCCTGACCAACGGATTCCAGTTTAAGGGCATTGTAAGAGGCTTTGACAGCTACGTTGCCATTTTCGACTGCGAGGGCAAACAGCAGCTCGTTTATAAGCACGCCATTTCCACGATAATTCCCGCTAAGTCGGTCTCAATACTCGATACCGCCGAAAAGGGCGAGTAAAATGGCTGCTCGCAACAGATCGGACAGCAGCCTGTTTGTAAAGCTGCTGAGAAACGGCGTTCTGGTGCTTACTCTTATCGTGTTTATAAGCATCGTCACGAATTTTAATAACCGCCAGAGTCCTACTGAAACGGCTCTTATGTCGGAAGCCGTCGCTTCCAAAGAATTCAAGGGCGTTTTCATAAGGGACGAAGAACCTATAACTTTCAGCGGCAGCGGCGTTCTGAATTATAAGATACCCGACGGCGGAAAGCTTGGTATCGGCACGGTTATTGCCGAAGTTTATCCCGACGATTCGCAGATCGGCAGAAACAGAGAGATCGCCCGACTGGAAAAGGAACTGGATATACTGGAAAAAATACAGAATCCCGGAACGCGCGAATCCGCGCAGCCTGCGGCGCTTTCCGACAATATAAGAGAAAGCTTCCGCACTCTTGTCTACAGCCGCGATATGAACGACTACAGCGCGATAAAGAATGAAATGGACGATCTGGTAATACAGATGAGTACTTATCAGATAATTACCAAGCAGGTAACGGGATTCGGACAGCAGATAACAGATATAAACGCGGATCTTGCCGAACTGAAAAGCGCTTCCGTGCAGCCCGCCGAGGTGAAAAAATCTACGGGTTCGGCTTATTTCGTAAGCTACTGCGACGGCTATGAATCGGAACTTACTCCCGATAACATGGACAAACTTACCGTCGCCGAAATAAACAGCATTACCGACAGAAAAAGCAGCGATGAAACTATCGTCGGCAAGATGATAAACGGCTATAGCTGGTATCTTGCCGGAGTTATAAATAATTCCCGCAAGGAATATACGATAGGCGACAGCGTAAAGCTGAAGTTCGATTCTTCGGACGAAACTTTCGACGCCGTGATAACCGATCTCAGGGACAGCGGCGACGCCTCGAAAACTATAATTATTGTGGAATGCAGCAAATTCAACTACGATCTTGTTCAGCACCGCGCTGAAAAGTGCGAGCTGATCAAGGTGGTCAACGGCAGGGACAGATATCGCGGACTGAAAGTTCCGCGCGAGGCTATCCGTTTTAAGGATATTGAGGAAGATACTACCAACGCAAGCGGCGAAAGCGACGGCACGGCTATTGTGAATTCCAAGGGAGTTTACATACTTAAGGGAGAGCAGGTGCTGTTTAAAAAGATCGACGTTATTTATGAGGGCAGCGATTACGTTCTGTCGGAAGTTCATGACGAAGATCCTTCGTATCTTGCTTTGTATGATGATATTATGACCGAAGGTGATGGTAAAAGTGGATAAGAGTTATGGTTACGTTGACGATAATCTCAGGGAAATACGCTCGAATATCGCCGAAGCAGCTGCAAAATGCGGCAGAGACGAAAAAAGCATACGGATTATGGCTGTGACTAAGACGGTCGCTCCGGAGATCGTAAATCATGCCGTTGGAGCAGGTATCGGTCTGCTCGGCGAAAACAGAGTGCAGGAATTTCTCTCGAAGCAGGAAATTTACGATATTTCTGCCGAGGTGCATTTTATCGGAAATTTGCAGACAAATAAAGTGAAATATATCATTGAGCCGATGACAATGATACAATCGGTCGACAGCTTAAAGCTTGCGCAGGAAATAAATCGCCTTGCCATTGCCCATAATAAGGTTATGGAGATACTGTGCGAAGTAAATATCGGCGGAGAGACTTCAAAGGGCGGAATCGCTCCTGATGAAACAGCCGATCTGCTTGAACGGATAGCTCAAATGGAGGGAATAAAAGTCAAGGGGCTTATGACTATTCCGCCGCCGTCGAAAGGGGATATTTTCCTCGGGCGCATGGAGGAACTGTTCAACAATATAAAGGACAGAAATATTGAGGGCGTCGATATGGACGAGCTTTCAATGGGTATGACTCACGATTATGCCGACGCAATAAAGCACGGCTCGACCATAGTCAGAATAGGCACGGGACTTTTTGGTGCGAGAAATTATGATCATTAAGTATTTATGACGTAAAGTACTAACAAAATTTATATATCATATGCCGTTTTCGGGATACTCCGCATTAATCCCGCTGACGAAGAAACAAAAATGCGGAGAATGGAGAAATATTATGAAACTTTTTGAGAACATCAAGGATTTCTTTTTTGCTTCCGAAGATGAAGAGGGCGACGCAAACGATACTCCCGTCCGTTCCGAATCAAGAAGCGAACAGCCTGCTTATCAGAATAACATAGAACGCGAAGAATCCTCTTCCGAAGGCGGAAGAAGAAATAAAGTCGTTAATATTCAGACAACGGCTCAGCTTCAGGTAGTACTTGTAAAGCCTGCCGCATTTACCGACGCAAAGCAGATCGCCGATCACCTTATTGCCAAGAAAACGGTTGTTCTTAATCTCGAAACCGCTTCTCCGGAAAACAAGAGAAGAATCATCGACTTTCTTGTGGGAGTTGCTTACGCTAACGGCGGCAGCCTGAAACCCGTCGCTAACCTGACATACATCATCACGCCCTACAATGTAGGATTTATCGGCGAAGATCTTGTGGGGGAGCTGGAGAATAACGGCGTATTCATCTGATGAACGATCAGCTTGACAAGTTCTTTTTCGCAAGGCTGGAGGATCTCCGAAGGCGCTGCGAAAGAGACGGCTGCGGCGTCTTTTCCGTATTTCTTGATGAAAGACAATGCGCTGAAGCAGAGAAATGGTGCAGATACAACATCGGAGAGCTGTCATATTCTTTTCACGGCGGATTTGAGGACGCAAACCGAAAGATACTTGCCGTTTATCCTGTATATTGTCAGGAATATATCGGCGAAGAAATTCCGATACGCTGTCTGACATTCACCTATCGGCGCGAGGACAAGCTTTCTCACAGAGATTTTCTGGGATCATTTATGGCTTTGCGGCTGAAAAGGGAGACTATCGGCGATATTGCCGTCGCAGAGGGAAAAGCTCAGGCGGCAGTCACCAAAACCGCCGCAAGGGATATCACGGCTTCGCTGTCAAAAATAGGCAGAACGGGCGTGAAGATCACGGAAGATCAGCCGTTCGATATGCGTCTCGCCGATACGCAGGAATTTAAGGAAATATGCGGTACGGTGGCTTCGCTGCGGCTGGACTGCGTGGCTGCTCTTGCAGCAAATGTCAGCCGTGAAAAGGCGGCTGCTATCATTCGCTCCGAAAAGGCGGATGTAAACCATTTCACCGTGACCGATCTGTCTCATATAATGGCGGAAGGCGATATTCTGTCCATTCGCGGCTGCGGACGATTTGTACTTTCGGGTATCAACGGAGTTACTAAAAAACACCGTATACACATAATTCTGAAAAAATTTATTTAGAGGTGAATAATATGATTACTTCAAGAGACGTAAGAAATAAAAGGTTTGAAAAGGCTGCTTTCGGCTACAAACAGGAGGAAATTGACGAATTTCTCTCGCAGCTTGAAGCTGAACTGGACGAAATGGAACGCGAGCGCGCTGAAGCTAATAACAAGATACAGATACTTGCCGACAAGGTAAGAGAGTATATGAAGGACGAGGACGCCCTCAAAGACGCTCTTCTCGGCGCTCAGAAGCAGGGTCATGCGGTTATCAACGAGGCTCAGGCAAAGGCGGAGGAGATACTTGCACAGGCTCAGGTAAAGGCTGACGAACTTGAAGACGAAGCTGTGCGTCAGCACGCCGAAGCTATGGAAAGAAACAGAGCAGAGATCGCTAAGGAAAAGGAAAGCCTTATCGACGCCCGCCGTCAGGTAGCTGAATTCAAGAAGAGCCTTTTCGATATGTATAAGGCGCACCTTGAAATGATCTCCTCTATGCCGGAAGCTTATGAGGACGACTATGATGTGACCGAGACAGCCGAGGAGATCGCTGCGGCTGTTGCAGGCAATAATGATTAATTGAAAGGAGAGTCATCGCGGCGCAGCGATGATCGGTGATACGATGGCACAGGATTATAATTCAACCCTTAATTTACCGAAAACAGACTTCCCCATGCGCGGAAATCTGCCGAAAAGAGAGCCTGATACCCTGAAAAAATGGGAAGATGAAAGGCTTTATTACAAAATGATGGAAAAGAATGAGGGAAAGCCGACTTTCATTCTTCATGACGGCCCTCCATATGCAAACGGAGAGATACATCTCGGTACGGCGCTTAATAAAACGCTGAAAGATTTTATCGTTAAGTATAAGAATATGAACGGATTCAAAGCTCCTTACGTTCCCGGATGGGATACTCACGGACTGCCTATCGAGCTGAAGGCAATGAAGGCAATCGGCGTTGAAAACGGCGCGATACCTCCTGTTGAACTGAGAAAGCACTGCCATGATTATGCTATGACTCATGTTGCTAATCAGATGAAGCAGTTCAAGAGACTCGGTTCTATCGGAGATTACGATTATCCCTACCTTACGCTTCGTCCCGCTTATGAAGCGCGTCAGGTCGAGGTTTTCGGAGCAATGGCGAAAAAAGGCTATATGTATAAAGGTCTCAAGCCTGTTTACTGGTGTCCCGATTGTAATACGGCTCTTGCGGAAGCGGAAATCGAATATGCAAACGATCCGTGCAGCTCTATCTACGTTAAATTCAACGTGACCGACGATAAGGGAATGTTTACGGCTCTCGGACTTGATATTTCGAAGATATACTTCGTTATCTGGACTACGACCACATGGACAATCCCCGGCAACCTCGCTATCTGCCTCGGGCCTGAATATAATTATACTCTCGTAAATGCAAACGGCGAATACTATGTAATGGCGGAGGAACTCGTCCGCACAACAATGGAGACTGCCGGAATTGCCGAGTACACAACCGAGCATATTTTCACGGGCGCTGAACTTGAGGGCATGAAGACCAAGCACCCTCTTTACGACCGTCTGTCGCCGATCATCGTAGGCGATCACGTTACTCTCGAAAGCGGTACGGGCTGCGTTCATACTGCTCCCGGATACGGCGTCGAGGACTTTGAAGTCTGCAAGAATTACGACGATATCGGAATCATCGTATGCGTTGATTCAAAGGGTAAGCAGACTGCCGAAGCAGGCGAATTTGAGGGCATGGATACCGACGAAGCGAATAAAGCTATCGCTGCAAAGCTTGTTGAAGTCGGCGCAATGCTTGCAACTCAGAAGATCGTCCACCAGTATCCGCACTGCTGGAGATGCAACAGTCCGATCATCTACAGAGCGACCGAGCAGTGGTTCTGCTCCGTAAACGGTTTCAAGGACGAAGCTATAAAGGCTATCGAGGGCGTACAGTGGATTCCCGAATGGGGCGAGGATCGCATCAAGGGAATGGTGCGCGACAGAAGCGACTGGTGCATTTCCCGTCAGAGAACATGGGGCGTTCCTATCCCCGTAGTATACTGCAAGGACTGCGGAAAGCCGATCTATACAGATGAAACCATCTCCGCAATAGCCGATCTTTTCCGCAAGGAAGGTTCGGACGCATGGTGGACTAAGGAAGCAAGCGAGTTTATTCCCGCTTCCGTTAAGTGCGAATGCGGCTGCGGCGAATTCACCAAAGAATACGATATTATGGACGTATGGTTCGACAGCGGCGTATCTCATACTGCTGTTATGGACGATTTTGACAGCCTTTCATGGCCTGCCGATCTTTATCTTGAGGGCGCAGATCAGTACCGCGGCTGGTTCCAGTCGTCGCTTCTTACATCTGTCGTGTATAAGGGAACTGCTCCTTACAAGGCTGTCTGCACTCACGGCTGGGTAGTTGACGGCGAGGGCAAGGTAATGCATAAATCCCTTGGCAACGGTATTGATCCCCATGAGATAACCGACCAGTACGGCGCGGATATTCTCCGCCTCTGGGTCGCTTCATCGGATTACCACAGCGATATAAGAATCTCCAAAACTATCATCAGCCAGCTTTCCGACGCTTACAAGAAAATCAGAAATACTGCAAGGTATATTCTCGGAAATCTCGGCAACGGCAGCGGATTCGATCCTGATAAGGATTCTGTTTCCTATGATAAGCTTACCGAACTCGACAAGTGGGCGGTAATGAAGCTTGACGCGCTTATCGATACGGTCAAGGAAGGCTATGATAAGTACGATTTCCATATCGCGTTCCATGCTATTCATAATTTCTGCGTTGTTGATATGTCCAACTTCTATCTTGACATTATCAAAGACAGACTTTACTGCGAGAAAGAGGATTCCGAGATACGCCGTGCGGCGCAGACCGTTATGTACCGCATTCTCAGCGCGATCACACGTCTTGCCGCGCCTATAATCTCGTTTACCGCTGAAGAGATCTGGCAGTTTATGCCGCACAGCGCAAATGACGATACACAGAGCGTTTTCCTTAATCAGATGCCTGAAAAGTCGGGTATTGTGCCAGATGATGAATTTATCGGCAAGTGGGAGTTCATTTACGGTATCCGCGAGACAGTCAACAAGATCCTTGAGGAAAAGCGCAACGAAAAGATCATCGGAAAGTCTCTTGAAGCTAAGGTCATCGTACATTGCAGCGAGGCTGACTATGAAAAGTACAGCAGCCTTGCCGATCAGCTTAAAGACGTTCTTATCGTTTCGGATTTTGCCGTTGAAAAGAACGGCGGCGATGAAGCTGAATTTGAAGTTGTGAAAGCTGAAGGCGGCAAGTGCGAACGCTGCTGGTGCTACTCAAAATATGTGGGAACTAATCATGATCACCCCACTCTTTGCGAGCGCTGCTCCGTAGCTATTGAAGCATAAATCAGAACTATATTGCCTGTTGGATTATCAGCAGGCAATGTTTGTGAAAGGAATAATATGAGCATATTGCTTATTATATCTGCCCTTATTCTTATTGGTATCGATCAGCTTACAAAATATTGGGCTGTTCATTCGCTTAAACCCGTCGGCACTATGGACTTTATAAATATCGGAAGTCTTGATGTGCTTGATCTCACCTACCTCGAAAACAGGGGAGCGATATTCGGAAGCATGGCAGGACAGCGATGGTTTCTTGTCGGATTTACGGCTGTAATCATAATCATCGGCATTGCCGCAATGTTCATGGCGGCAAAGAAATCGAAATTTTTGGGTATGTCGATCATGCTTTTCGTGGCAGGCGGCATCGGAAATCTCATAGACCGCGTAAGATCGGGCTATGTTGTGGATTTTTTTGAGGTAAAGCTTTTCCACTTTGCAATTTTCAACGTGGCTGATATATGCGTGACCTGCGCTTTTGCGCTTATTCTGTTCTATCTTCTCATCATCGAGCCGAGGGCTGAAAAGGCGAAAAAGGCAGCCGCGGCTTCTGAAAATGCATCGGAAGAGGGTTCGGAAAATGAGTGAGACTGTTCGCCTGAATTGCAGTTTCGGAGATAAGGGAAAGCGAATAGATAAATTTATTTCGGACAATATTGCGGAACTTACAAGATCGGCTGTTCAGAATATCATCGAATCCGAAGCGGTCGCTGTAGACGGCAGAACTGCGGCGAAAAATTACAAGATACGCGGCGGCGAGGAGATAATTGTAAATATTCCCGAGCCTCAGCCTATGGACGCAGTTCCTGAAAATATTCCGCTTGAAATAGTTTACGAAGACAACGATCTGCTCGTTGTAAACAAGCCGAAAGGAATGGTCGTTCATCCTGCTCACGGCAACTACACGGGAACTCTTGTGAACGCGCTTCTTTATCACTGCGGAGACAGCCTTTCCGGGATAAACGGCGTGATTCGCCCCGGCATAGTTCATAGAATCGATAAGAATACCAGCGGATTGCTGATAGTTGCGAAAAACGACGCGGCGCATATTCATCTTGCGGAGCAGATAAAAGCGCATAGCTTTACCCGCGAGTACGAAGCGATTGCCTGCGGCTTTTTCAAGGAGTCGGAGGGAACGATCGACGCACCAATAGGACGGCACAAGACCGACCGCAAAAAAATGTGCGTAACTGCCGAAAATTCGCGGAATGCAGTTACTCATTACAGCGTTCTCAGGCAGTATGGCGGCTATGCTCATGTGCGCCTGCGCCTTGAAACCGGACGTACTCATCAGATAAGAGTGCATCTTGCATATATCGGGCATTCAGTGCTTGGCGACGACGTATATGGGAAGCATTATAAAGGGCTGGACGGTCAATGTCTTCACGCGCGCAAGATCGGCTTCATTCACCCGACGACAGGCAAATATCTTGAATTTACAAGCGAACTGCCGAAATATTTTTCCGCCGTGCTTGATAAACTTGAAAAAATGTAGGGGAGCGATCGAATGTTCAAAGATTTGAGTAAAGTAATACTTCTTAGCGATATGGATGGAACGCTCCTGAATTCCCGAAAGCTAATAAATGAGAAAGACATGGCTGCTATTGAAAAATTCAGGTCGCTGGGCGGAAAATTTACGATCGCGACAGGGCGTACCATTCAGACTTTTGAACAGTATGCCGAAACGCTGAAACTGACGATGCCCGTTATCATGTACAACGGCGCGGCGCTTTATGATTATTCGAGGGGCGAAATATTGTACAGCCGCGCACTTCCTAACGGCTGCCGCGAAATGGCGGAGGAACTGCTAAGGCAAATGCCCGAAGCAGGAGGGGAAGTGCTTAGAGCCGACAGTACATATGTTTTCAGCAATACGGAGTATCAGCAGCTTCACACGAAGCTTTGCGGTATCACTCCGGAATATGCGGAACTCGGCGCAATACCGCAGGGCGGCTGGCTGAAAGTGCTTTTTGCAATGTCGCCCGAAGATATTTCGTATCTGGAAATTTTGGTGGATCAGCTGAAATTTAACGAGCGCGCCGATTTTGTGCGTTCGTCCGCGATATTTCTGGAGATGCTGCCGAAAGGCGTCAGCAAAGGTTCTGCTCTTGAAGAATATCGTAAGCTTGACGGTATGTCGCAATATACGTTCGTGGCAATAGGCGATTTCGATAACGATATAGAAATGATAAAGGCGGCAGATTTTGGGGTATGCCCCGCAAATGCGGAAGAATCAGCAAAAAAAGCAGCCGATCATGTGCTTAGCCGTACCAACGACGAGGGCGCAGTGGCTGAACTTATAGATCACATAATTGCCGAAAGCGGAATTATGGAGAATCTGTCTTCACAAGAAGATCGCGTGGATCTTCAAGAAAATTTCGCTGGAGACAAGGAAAAAATTTGAAGAAATACTGTCGTTTAGCAGGAATTTTTAACGCGGGATTCTTGTGAGGGCAGGTTCTGAAAAAACGGAGGTTACTATGGACGCAGCAATGAAAAAGAATTTGCAGAAAATTGCCTGCAAGGTAAGAATGGGCGTTATCGAGGGTACTTATAACGCAAAATCAGGTCATCCGGGCGGTTCGCTGTCGATCAGCGACCTTGTGACTTATCTCTATTTCAACAAAATGAATATTGATCCCAACGTTCCTGAAATGGCGGACAGGGACAGACTTGTCCTTTCAAAGGGACATACTGCGCCTGCTCTTTATTCCGTACTGGCGCAAAAGGGTTATTTTTCCGCAGACGAACTGAAAACTCTCCGACACATCGGCGCACTGCTTCAAGGTCATCCCTGCATTCACACTCCCGGCGTAGATATGTCCAGCGGTTCGCTCGGTCAGGGAATTTCCGCTGCCTGCGGTATGGCTCTTGCAGGAAAGCTTGACGGCAAGTCTTACAAGGTCTACGCTATCCTCGGCGACGGAGAAATTGAAGAAGGTCAGGTGTGGGAGGCAGCAATGTTTGCCGCTCATTACAAGCTTGACAATCTTGTTGCTATTGTTGACAATAACGGTTTGCAGATTGACGGCAAGATCACGGAAGTATGCTCTCCCGAGCCTATCACTGATAAATTTGCAGCATTCGGCTGGCACGTTATAATTATGGACGGACATGATTTTGACGATATCGACCGCGCATTTGCGGAAGCTGAAAAGATAAGCGGAAAGCCCGTGGCGATCATTCAGAAGTCTGTCAAGGGCAAGGGCGTTTCGTTTATGGAAAATCAGGTCGGCTGGCATGGAACTGCTCCGAATAAGGAACAGTACGAGCAGGCAATGGCAGAGCTTTCTGCGCAGTTAAAGGAATTGGAGGACTAAGGCAATGGCAGATGTTATCAAAAAGGCTACCAGAGAAAGCTATGGCGAGGCGCTGAGAGATCTTGCCGAAGAATATAAAAATTTAGTCGTTCTTGACGCCGATCTTGCTGCGGCTACAAAAACGGGAATTTTCAAGAAAGCGTATTCCGACCGCTTTTTCGACTGCGGAATTGCCGAGGCGAATATGATGGGCGTTGCGGCAGGTCTCGCTTCATGCGGAAAAATTCCTTTTGCAAGCACTTTTGCAATGTTTGCAGCAGGCAGAGCCTATGAAATAGTAAGAAATTCCATCGGATATCCTCATCTTAATGTTAAGATAGGCGCAACTCATGCGGGAATTTCCGTAGGCGAGGACGGCGCAACTCATCAGTGCAACGAAGATATCGCGCTTATGAGAACGATTCCGGGCATGACTATAATAAATCCCTGCGACGATGTTGAAGCGCGCGCTGCCGTTAAAGCTGCGCTCGATTATGTAGGCCCTGTTTATATGCGTTTCGGACGCCTTGCAACTCCTGTTATCAACGACGCTGAAACTTATAAGTTCGAACTTGGAAAAGGCGTTGTCATGAAAGACGGAAGCGATATTACGATCGCCGCCACGGGTCTTATGGTCAACGAAGCCATGGAAGCTGCGAAAGTCCTTGAAAACGACGGAATTTCCGCAAGAGTCGTAAATATTCATACTATAAAGCCTCTCGACAAGGAACTCATCTGCAAATGCGCAAGAGAAACGGGCATTATAGTTACTGCTGAGGAACACAGCGTCATCGGCGGTCTGGGTTCTGCTGTTGCGGAAACTGTTACGGAATGCTGCCCCGTTCCTGTTGTCAAGATCGGCGTAAACGACGAATACGGCTATTCGGGCCCGGCGGTCGAACTGCTGAAGAAATTCGGACTTTCGGCTGAAAATATTATAAATACAGTAAAGAAAGCGCTTAATAAATAATCTAAAAAAGCGTGAATGGCTCTAAGGCAACATCGCAAAAGTATGTATTACGAAAATCAATTTTACTATGCAGTACTATATAAGAAACTCTGGCTTCTTGTATTCTGTGCAAAGATGTCACACTATTGAAGCTGACTCTCATATTTTCATATCCCATTTTGGGATATGAAAATATGAAATTTCGGGTTTCAAAAGGGTGAAGCACCCTTTTGCAGGGGGTGCAGGGGGACAGCGTCCCCTTGCATAATGCCGCA
>DETO01000035.1:24191-25297 GCA_002362135.1 Ruminococcus sp. UBA3286
GCATAATGCCGCACAAGTGAAAATCGATTTCCGTGAGTATGTATAATGCGATGTTGCCTTGATTTCGTGAGGCGTGGATTATGGTGATCGATAATGAAAATTACAAGAATAGGCATGGGCGAACAGAGAACGTCCGGAGAGGACGGAATAGTCGATCAGGATTTTTGCCTTTATCTTTTCAGAAGCAGCGTTATGATAGGCTTTGACGGCGAAGAACATCTTTACGGCGGCGGAACGGCGATACTGTATTCCAGCGGCAGCAGGCAGCGATTTCACGGGCTGAACGGGAAAGGTCTGAAATACGATATGGTCTGCTTCCGAATGTCCTCGACAGATAGGCAATACGCGTCGTCTGTCGGCGTGCCGTTCAATAAGCCGCTGCCGCTTCTTGACGAATTCATAGTTGCGACGGCAATAAGATCTATGGAGATATACCGAAATGATTTTACGGCTACGGGTGCGGAGGCTGACGAGCTTTTTATGCGGATAATCCTGCTCAGGCTAAGCGAAGCCGTCGATAAGGATAAGGCGGAACAGCGCGGAATTCCCAAGTATAGAGAATTGAAGAAACTGCGCGAGGATATTTACGACGAGCCTATGCAGGAGTGGAAAGTCGAATCCGCCTGCAAACTTCTTGAAGTCAGCAGAACTTATTTTCATAGGATCTATCTTTCCGCGTTCGGGGTAACGTTTCAGCAGGACGTTATTGAGAGCAAACTTCTGTATGCTTCCGAATTGCTGAGGGAGACCGATCTTTCGGTAAATGAGATCGCCGAAATGTGCGGCTATGAAAGCGATTCTTACTTCATGCGGCAGTTCAAGCAGCACAGAGGCTGCACCCCGACCGAATATAGGCGTAAAAAATAAAAGTGCTTTTTCGGCAAAATTCTATTGAAATTGTATGCGGAAAAGACTTTACACATCGTAAAAATTGTGATATAATTTATGGTAGATTTTTAAAGATCTATTTGAATGACAAAAGAATACGAAAATCAATTTTACTATACTGTACTATGTTAAGAACATTGTTTCCTGTACTTTCTGCAAAGATGTTGCATTCTTGGAGTCACTTCTCATATTTTCCTCTCCCTTTTGGGAGAGGAAAA
>DETO01000165.1:0-23537 GCA_002362135.1 Ruminococcus sp. UBA3286
TTATAACATATTTTCCCCGATTTGTCAATCAAAATTCCAATTTAAATCATTTATTTTATAACAAAGTAAACGCTATTGCAAATCGAGCAACAGCGTTTAATATAAAAATATTACTTAAATATCATTATCATAAACTGCGATACAAGAACGATCGAGATCAAAGCAACCGGATAAGTTGCGGCATATGCCGAAGCAACGTCCTCCGTTCCGGCTGTGCTGATAAGCGTACCGAGCGCAGGTGTGGAAGTCATTCCTCCTGTGATAGAACCGAGATTGTTAAGCAAGCTGAGTTTCAGCACGTATTTCGCAAAAACAAAACCGAGAATCATCGGAACAAGCGTCATGATAATTCCGTAGATGAAGTAGATAGGCTCAAAGTATTCAACAAATTTCGCGCCGCCTGAAACGCCCGCGCCGATAAGGAACATCATAAGTCCAAATTCGCGGAACACCTTTAGCGTAGAATCCTTTGGCATAATGTTGATCTTGCCGATTCTGCCAAAATGCCCCATAACGAGAGAAGAAAGCAGGCAGCCGCCCGTAGTTGAGAGGGAGAAATTGCCGAATTTAAACGAGCCGATCAGAATTCCGATCACGGCAGCCGCCGCAAAAGGCATGATTCCAAAGCTGTCCATCTCGATTAGTTTACCGTTATAAGTCTTTTTCTCGCTTTTGGAATCAATATTCGCAAGTTTCTTGCGCTCTTCAGCCATATCGGCTTTGAGGAATTTCGGAACGAGCTGAACGAAAAATACAACGCCCAGAACGCCGAAAATATAGGCAATTCCGTAGCCGACGGAAACAGCGTCTACATAATCTTTGGCAGCTTCTTTAGCGGAAGAAAATCCCGGAGTACTTGTCAGCGCGCCCGAGAGAATTCCCGTGAGGAGAGCCGTGAATTCTCCGCTGTCGAGATCTGTGAAATTTCTGCCCACAAGAATGCAGCCTGCGCAGGCAAGCCCACCGCTGAAAATAATTACTATCGCGAGAACAACGTATGATTTGAAGTTTTTCTTGAAATTCCCGAAAAAATTCGGGCCAGCAATAAATCCGACGGCAGTTACAAATAAAATTAAGCCGATATTGTCAATGACTTTCAGCGCTGACGAAATAAAACTTTCAGTACCTATAACATTGCCCATTTCGTCTTTGAGATCGACCGTAAGCTGCGCGGCGAGTTCGGGGTAAAAAAGGCAGCCGTAAAGCAACGCCACAAGGAATACGCCGGCAGTGCCGAGAGAAATTCCCTTTATCTCAATTCTTCCCAAAATATAGCCGACCGCGGTGATCCCCATTACCGAGAGGAGCAGAAAAACGACGGCTTTGACGGAAAAGATACCGCCAAATAATTCCATTTTTATCACTCTTTCTTATACAAATTTCAGGGACGTCCTTTGCGACGTCCCCGGAAAATATTTAAAATTACTTTCTTGCATAGTGAGGAAGCAGCATCGGCGAAGCTGTATCGCTTGAAATTCCTGCTTCTGCAAGTTCCTTGTTGAACTTCTCAATGTGTTCAAGAGTCAACTTTTCGGGAACTGCACTCTCCTTAGCTTTTGCAGCTGCGTTTTTACCTGCGTCACGACCGAATACGATAACGTCGAGAAGCGAATTGCCCATAAGACGGTTTCTGCCGTGGATTCCTCCTGCAACCTCGCCTGCCGCGTAAAGATTTTCAACATCGGTAGAGCAGTCGACGCTGATATTCAGACCGCCGTTCTGATAGTGAAGCGTAGGATAAACGAGAATAGGCTCTTTGCGGATATCGATTCCGTACTTGCCGAACATACGCATCATTGCAGGAATTCTCTTTTCGATCGTGCCTTCGCCGTGCTTATATTCGATCATCGGCGTATCGAGCCATACAGCCTTGCCAAGAGGAGTTTCAACTCCCTTGTTTCTTTCGGTACATTCGCGAATGATAGAAGCTGCGGTAACGTCGCGAGTTTCAAGAGGGTGCATGAAAACTTCGCCGTCGATATTTACGAGTTTTGCGCCCAGCGAGCGTACTTTCTCGGTAACGAGCGCGCCGAATATCTGCTCCGGATAGCCTGTACCTGTCGGATGATACTGGAGCGTATCGGCATAGAGAAGTCTTGCACCGACTCTATAGCCGAGGATAAGACCGTCAGCCGTTGCGCCATAGTGGTTGGAAGTCGGGAAACCCTGATAATGAAGTCTTCCTGCGCCGCCTGTAGCGATAATAACTGTCTTTGCGCGAGCAACGAGAAGTTCCTTCGTCTCCATATTCATGAGAACCGCGCCTGCCGCTTTACCGTTTTCGTCGAGGATAATTTCAATAGCAGCCGTGAAATCGATAACCGGAATTCCCCTGTTCAGCACTTCGTCGCGAAGTGTACGCATGATCTCTGCGCCGGAGTAATCCTTGGCAGCGTGCATACGCTTCCGTGAAGTACCGCCGCCGTGAGTTGTAACCATCGTTCCGTCGGCTTCTTTATCAAATTCAACGCCCAGCTTATTGAGCCATTGAATAGCTTCGGGAGCTTTTGTAACGAGATTCTTGACCAGTTCGGGCTTCGCAGCGAAATGACCGCCTCCGAAAGCGTCGATATAGTGGATAGCAGGCGAATCGTTGGGCTTATCGGCAGCCTGAATTCCGCCTTCAGCCATCATTGTATTTGCGTCGCCGATGCGAAGCTTGGTAACGATCATTGCCTTTACGCCTGCTTCATCAGCCTCGATAGCCGCGGAAGCTCCTGCGCCGCCGCCGCCGATTATCAGAACGTCCGTATCATAATCTGGAGCGGTCAGATCAACGTCCGCCGCCGAAATTCGGCTTTTGCCCTGCAATAATTCAGCAAGCTGAGTGGGAACTTTCTCGCCCTTGTTTACGCCTGCGGAAAGAACTGTAAATTCGTCCTGCTTATAGTCGGGGTGAAAGGTTGCAAGAAGCGTATCCTTTTCTTCAGCTGTCATTCTTCTTGGCTCTAATTCGGCATTTGCGGCTCTCTTTTCCGCAACTGCCTTTGCAAGCTCATTAAGTTTATCGATCTTGTACATCTCCGCTCCTCCTTACTTCTCGATCTCACGGGTGTTGTATAACTCTTTGATCTCTTCGATCGGCTTCTGCATGAGATCCTCGATAAGGGACTCAAATTTACCCTCGTTGATCTCATTTACACGATCTGCAAGATGTCCGCATTCCGGTGCGATATACTTACCATTGAGACGACGCGCAAGCATTGCGACCTGCGGATGTGAAATACCTGCGGGACAGCGTGAAGAACATACGCCGCACATTACGCAGTCAAAGCTTTCCTCTGCGCACTTTGCATATTCGCCGCGCTGAGCGTACGCGATATACTGCATAACGTTAAGTTCCTGAGTACAAGCTTTTGTGCAGGCGTTACAGCCGATGCAGGCGTAGATTTCGGGATAAAGCTGCATCATGATCTGCTCTGTGGGCTTGATGTTTTCGATGTTGTAAACCTGTTTTACAAGCGGGAAGAAAGGCAGCGTAGCAACGTACATTCCCTCCTGAACCTCGGTCTGACAAGCGAGACAGGCGTGAAGTTCCTGCTTATCCTTGATTCTGTAGATCGTAGCGCAAGCTCCGCAGAAACCGTTTCGGCAGCCGCAGCCGCGAACCAGTTCATAGCCTGCATATTCCATAGCCGTCATGATCGTAAGACCTGCCGGTACAGTATATTTCTTGCCGAATAAATAAACATTTACCATATTTTCCAAAGAAATTACCTCCTATCAATATTCGTCGGGCAGCTCGTCAAGCTGATCGAATCTGAATACGGGCCCGTCCTTGCAGACGTATTTATTACCGATATTGCATCGTCCGCACTTGCCTACGCCGCATTTCATGCGAAGTTCCATAGTCGTGTAGACCTGAGTTTCGGTAAATCCGAGTTCTTTCAGTCCTGCGAGGGTAAACTTGATCATAATAGGCGGCCCGCAGACCAGAACGGTTTTATTTGTGGACGGATTCAGTTCTTTAACGTAATTCGGAACGAAACCAACATGACCGTCCCAGTCGTCCTGCGGATTATCGATAGTCAGATTCACCTGAATATTCGGATCGGCAGTCCATTCGTCGATGATCTCCTGATAATCAACGAGATCGTCCTTTGAACGTGAGCCGTAAACTATCTGAACATCGCCGTAATTCGCCCTGTTGTCGCGAACGTAATTTATAACGGAACGGAGCGGAGCAAGACCGATTCCGCCTGCTATGAAGAGGAGATCTTTGCCTTTGAGATCGGTTTCGACGGGGAAGTAATTTCCGTAAGGGCCACGGATCGTGATCTGCTGACCAACGTCCATAGCATGAAGCCATGTTGTAAGGCAACCGCATTTTTTGATGCTGAACTCCATAAATTCTTTATTAGTCGGCGAGGACGTAATGGAAAACATACCCTCTCCAACTCCGGGGATAGAGAGCATTGCGCATTGACCGGGCATATGCTCAAAAACCTTTCCGCCGTCAAGAGCGTTGACTCTGAACGTTTTTACGTCGGGAGTATCCTGACGTATATCTGTAACAACGCCGATCAGCGGTATTAAAGTATCATTATTCATCATTTTACCTCCAGCGCTTTCATTACCTTGACGATATTCATGGATATAGGGCATTTCGACAGACATCTTCCGCAGCCTACGCAGCCGAATTCGCCGTCGTTGTTTGCAGGAAAATAAACCAGCTTATGCATAAAACGCTGACGGAATCTTTCCAGCTGAGAAGTTCTTGGATTGCCGTGAGCCATTTTCGTGAAATCGGAATACATACACGAATCCCAGCAGCGAAAACGCTTGATTTCTCTGCCCGTGTTGAAATCGCGGATATCGTAGCACTGGCAGGTCGGACATACAAAAGTACACGTTCCGCAGCCAATGCAGGCTTCCGAAAGATCAGCCCATTTATCAGAATCAAAAAGTTCGTTAAGCTTATCGCCGCCGAAGGAATCTGTTGAAAGATTCGCAAGGGGCAGTTTTTTCATGATATTTCTTGCATTTTCCTGAACCTCGGCAAGCTTTGAAGCGTCGCCCTCTTCGAGCATATCGGATATAGATTCGACGAACTTCGTACCTTTTTCTGTGCGGTCGAGGAAGAAATAATTTTCGCCGTCAAAGAATACAGCGCAGTCGCCTTCGGGAACAGTCGGATCAATACCGAAAGTCGTGCAGAAGCAGGTCTCGGAAGGACGCGTACACGCCATTGTGACGACCGTGCCGTGATCGCGGCGGTTTTTATAGAAACTGTCAACAGGCTCGCTGAGGAAAACCTTATCGAGAATGCCAAAGCTTCTCGCATCGCAGGCGCGAACGCCGAAAATAACGAAATCCTCGGATTCTTCGCGGATATCCTTAACTTCGATATTCTTGCCGTTCATCTTAAAATCGGCAAGATTTTCCGTCTGAGGAAAGAAGAAATCCTTTGCGCTGCGGATAGTATTGAGCGAAGCCGAAAGTTTCATGCCGCTTTCGTATTTTTTGAATTCGGCAGCATTAGGTTCACGGTCAACAGGGATATAAAGTGTCTGCTTTGCGGAAATGGCGTCAAAGAGATCGTTTAATTTTGCAGCGGAAATTTTAAGCATTATTCAACTCCCCTTTCATGAACTATTGACGGCTCGCAGTCGTCCGTGCTGTAATCGTTAAGGGGCGCTCTTGAAGTCGTGTCAGCGCCTGCCTGATACTCGCCGTAGAGACTGTTGATATCCTTGATAAACTTCCTGTTGAGGAGGTGAAGCGGAATATTCTGCGGACATACGCGCGAACATTCGCCGCAGTCGGTACATCTTCCGGCAACGTGGAATGCGCGGATAATGTGGAACATATTCTCCTCAAAACTGTCGGCAGCAGCCTTATTATCGATACCCGACTTCGGGTTGTCGAATACGCAGTTTTCGCAGGTGCAGGCAGGACAAACGTTACGGCAGGCATTGCAGCGAATGCACTTGGAAAGCTGATCTCTCCAGAAGTCGTAGCGTTCCTGAGCCGTCATATTCTCAAGCTTTTCAACCATTTCGAAGCGGTTAGATTCTAGAACATCGCCGTCCTCACCTATTAATTCATCGAAAACAACGTGTTTTTTGCTCTTGCAGTTTTCGCATTTTCCGCTTATCGCCTCGTAGTAAGGCATTGTTTCCGTGCCGTAGATCGTCTCGATCTTCAGCGTGTAATCTTCGTTTTTAACGCTGAGGATTCCCGAAATTTCCTTAGCCTTGATCTTTTCAATATCTATCTTAGGACCGCCGGGGATTCCGATAACATAAACATTTTCGCGGATAATTCTGTGTTCCTTCACAAGCTGATTAAAGCTGTAGGTGTCGCAGGGCTTGAGCAGAGCAAGAATTTTGCCCTCCTTGCGCGATTCCTTGATAAGATACTTTGAAACGTTAGCCTGAGTGAGATCGTCGCATACGAATTCGGCGTCGAGTTCCTCGGCAGTTTCAAAAACAGCAGGCGTGATATCGTAGGAGAATTCTCCCCTCTTCCAGCCCATTACGCGATTCACCGTGCCATCAGCAAGCAGTTCTTTCGCTCTTTTTATCATTGCTTCCTGCATCGCAGATCCTCCAATCTTCTGTTAGGGCCTAATTTCTTTACATCTTCAACGAACTGATTCATAACAGCCGCAAATTTAGCTCCCTCGGCTGCGGATACCCATTCAAGACGGGTTCTGTTGCGCTCGATGCCGAGGAAATCGAGCATACTGTAAAGAAGAGTGATCCTGCGGCGCGTAAAGTAATTTCCCGAAGTGTAGTGACAGTCTCCGGGATGACAGCCACAGAGAATAACGCCGTCAGCGCCTTTCTGGAAAGCGCGGAGAATGAACATGGGATTAACTCTGCATGAGCAGGGAACTCTGATTATTTTAACATTTGACGGGTAATTCAACCTGTTCGTACCCGAAAGATCGGCTCCTGCATATGAACACCAGTTACAGCAGAATGCAACGATCACAGGTTCAAAATTTTCATTTACTTGCATATTGCGTCTACCTCCGCCATTATCTGACTATTTGAGAAGCCGTTGAGATCCATTGCACCGGAAGGACAAGCGACCGTACAAGCGCCGCAGCCCTGACATACGGCAGGATTAACGCTTGCAACGCGGCGTATAGCCGTTGATCTGTCGGGCATTCTGAATTCTTTATCCTGATAAGTGATAGCCCCATAAGGACAAACTTTTTCGCAAGCCGAGCAGCCGTTGCACATCAATTCGTCGGAATGAGCAACGCACGGGTTGCAGGTGATGCTGTTCTTGCACAGCAGACCGATAGCCTTTGCCGCCGCCGCGCTTGCCTGAGCAACAGTTTCAGGAATATCTTTCGGGCCCTGACACGCGCCTGAAAGGAAGATTCCTGCCGTTGCGGATTCAACGGGGCGAAGCTTCGGATGAGCCTCGGTGAAGAAGTCGTTCGTATCCATCTGAGTTGTAAGCATCGTCGCAAGCGGACGGGCAGTCTTATCAGGCTCGATAGCTGTTGCGAGAACTACCATATCTGCATTGATATGAAGCTGCTCATTGGCAAGAAGATCGGACGCCTGAACGTCTATTTTTCCGTCAGCCTTTGGAGTTACCTTGCCTACCATTCCCTTGATGTAGTGAACGTTATACTGCTCAACAGCGCGGCGGTAGAATTCGTCGAAATTCTTACCTGGTGTACGAACGTCTATGTAGAACACATAAACCTCCGTATCAGGGTATTTTTCGCGGATAAGCATTGCGTGTTTTGCGGTGTACATACAGCAGATTTTCGAGCAGTAGGGTTTGCCCTTTTCATCATCGCAGCGCGAACCGACACACTGAACGAAAACAATGGTGTGAGGGTGAGTTTTATCCGAAGGACGGAGCAGTGTGCCGCCGTTCGGGCCTGCCGCGTTCATAAGTCTCTCCAGTTCAAGAGAAGTTACTACGTCGGGACAGTAGCTGTAAGCGAATTCATCGTATTTATCGGGCTTTATCGGGTTAAAACCTGTTGCGACTACGATAGCGCCGTATTTCTGTTCGATCATTTTATCCGTCTGCTTATAGTCGATAGCGCCTGCGGTACAAACTTTTGAACATACGCCGCACTTGCCGTTTTTCAGCATCAGACAGTAATTCGGATCGATCGTCGCAACTTTCGGAACAGCCTGAGCAAAGGGAATATAAACAGCCGTTCTGTTATCAAGTCCCATATTGAATTCGTTTGGAACTTTCTTCATGGGGCATTTCTCGGTGCAAAGTCCGCAGCCCGTACATTTCGTCTCATCGACAAAACGAGCTTTTTTCTTGATAGTAACAGTAAAATTACCAACAAATCCCTTTACATCGGCAACCTCGCTGAACGAATGGATAGTGATCTTTTCATTCTGGGCAGCCTCGACCATTTTAGGCGTGAGGATACAAGCGGCACAGTCAAGAGTCGGGAAAGTCTTGTCTATCTGCGCCATTTTACCGCCGATAGTAGGCTCTTTCTCAACGATGTCAACTTCAAATCCGGCTTCCGCAATATCGAGAGCGGTCTGTATTCCGGCAATACCTCCGCCGATAACCAGCGCGCGCTTTACAACGGGACTTTCTCCGGCAGTCAAAGGAGCGTTGAGATGAACTTTCGCAACGGCAGCTTTACCGAGGACAATTGCCTTATCGGTAGCCGAAGCGATATCCTTGTGAATCCACGAACATTGCTCGCGTATATTGGCAATCTCCACAAGATAGGGATTAAGACCTGCGGAAGCTGCGGCTTTTCTGAATGTATTCTCGTGCATACGAGGCGAACAGGAACATACTACAACGCCCGTGAGATTATGCTCTTTAATGGCATTTTTAACAAGATCCTGTCCCGATTCGGAACACATATACTGATAGTCTTGAGAAATGACAACGCCTGCCTCATGACCAAGGGCTTCGGCAACAGCCTTAACGTCTACCGTAGCGGCGATATTCGTTCCGCAATGACAGACAAAAACACCTATTCTCTGCATAGTTATTCCTCCTTACTTAGTATATTTTCTGAATGCGGTAACGATAGCCTGCTGAGGCAGATCGTCGTCCAGCATATCGGGGATCATGTCTGGGATAAGGTGATTGTTTCCCTGCTGTCTGACAGCTGTCAGACGAACGGCTTCCACCACTTTTGCAGGTTCAACGCCGCGGGGACATCTTTCAACGCAGGCAAAGCAGGTCAGGCATTTATACAGCGACTTCGAATTCAGAAGCGGCTCAATATCGCCTTTTTCGACCATGTATACAAACTGATGAGGGTGATATTCCATTTCGTCGTAGGAGGGACAAGTCGCGGAACATTTTCCGCAGCGCATACACTTCAGAACGTTTACGCCGCTTGTAATGTCTATCCAGTTTTTTTGATTTTTATTCATTGTTATCCTCCTTCAGTCCGAGAGCCTCTGCAAGAAGCTCCGTGAAGTAGTACACAGGCATATCGCTGCCGGAATTTTTCTTTAAATTATAAAGACACAGCGGACAGGCGGTAATTATCATATCTGCGCCCATACTCTGAGCGGAATCCATAACTGCGCTGCTTCTTTTTGCAGCCTGAGCCTTATCTTCGAGAGTGATATATCCGCCGCAGCATTCGTTGCGCTGAGCGTATATAACGGGAGTTCCGCCGATAGCCTTAATAAAATCTTCCATGATGGACGGATTTTCCGGATCGTCCATAGCAAGCGCTTTTGAGGGACGAAGCAGCAGACAGCCATAATAAGCAGCGATCTTCTTGCCTTTGAACGGATTTACGACTTTTTCCTTCAGCTTATCGAATCCGACAACATCACGGAGAAGTTCAAGATAGTGATAAACGGTAGTTTCGCCCTTATAAGCTTCCTCAAGATCGAGATACCGCTTCACTTTATTCGCCATAGCTTCATTTTTGGAAATATCGTAATTTGTCTGCTTGATAACATTGTGGCAGGCGGAGCATACGGTAACAAGTCCGTTGGAATCCTTTGCCGCCATGAGAGTTCTCACAGCCGAAAGCTTTGTGGCGACTTCATTTGTTGCCGTGGTATAAGTGCCGCCGCAGCATTGCCAGTTTTCAGGCTCAACGAGGGCGATACCTAACGCTTCGGCAGACTTTCTTGCATAAACGTCCAGATCTTTCGCCTTGGTTCTCAGGGTACAGCCCGGATAATATGTAAAAGTTTCCATAGTCTCTTCCTTTCTTTCGGCGCAGTCAAGCCTGCAAAACGATATTGCAGACCATGACTCCGCCTATTAAATTATGCCATTTCCTCTGGGTGGAAAACTTCGTCGAATTTCTCTTCCGTGAGGAATCCCAACTCAACGCAGGCTTCTTTGAGGGAAATATTGTCCTTATAAGCCTTTTTGGCTGTTTTAGCGGCATTTTCGTAGCCGATGTAAGGATTGAGAGCGGTAACGAGCATGAGAGAGTTGTAAAGATTGTGGTGCATTTTCTCCTTATTCGCCTTGATTCCTACAGCGCAGTTCTTGTTGAACGAAATGATAGATTCAGCAAGGAGACGTGTAGACTGGAGGAAATTATAAGCGCAGACGGGCATGAATACGTTCAGTTCAAAATTACCCTGAGAAGCAGCCATTCCAACAGCAACGTCGTTGCCCATTACCTGAACGGCAACCATTGTTACCTGCTCGCACTGAGTAGGATTAACCTTGCCGGGCATGATCGACGAACCGGGTTCGTTTTCGGGAATGAAAATTTCTCCGAGACCGTCGCGCGGACCTGAAGCAAGCCATCTTACGTCGTTGGCGATCTTCATCATATCAGCTGCAAGAGCCTTGAGCGCGCCGTGAGCGAACACGATCTCATCCTTTGATGTAAGCGAGTGGAACTTATTGGGAGCAGTTGCAAAACTCTTGCCCGTAAGTTCGCTTATAGCCTTTGCAGCTTCTTCGGCGAATCCCTTGGGGGCGTTAAGACCCGTACCAACGGCAGTACCGCCGAGAGCGAGTTCTTTAAGTTCCTCGCAGGCGATAACGATCATTTTCTTGTCCTTTTCAAGTGAAGAACGCCAGCCGCTTATTTCCTGAGAAAATTTAATCGGAGTAGCGTCCTGAAGATGAGTACGGCCGCTCTTGACGATCCCCTCATTTTCGGATTCAAGCTTCTTGAAAGTATCGATAAGCACATCAACGGCAGGGATAACCTTATCTTCAAGGGCAATAACAGCCGCGATATGCATAGCAGTCGGGAAAGTATCATTGGACGACTGACTCATATTGATATCGTCGTTGGGGTGAAGCAGCTTGCTGCCTGCTATCTCGTTTCCTCTGTTTGCGATAACTTCATTGGCATTCATATTGGACTGAGTACCGCTGCCTGTCTGCCAAACGACAAGCGGAAAATGCTCGTTAAGCGCGCCGCTGATAACTTCGTCGCACGCCTGAGAAATTGCTGAAAGCTTTTCATCGGTCATTCTTTCGGGCTTTACAGCATGATTTGCGATAGCAGCCGCCTTTTTAAGAATACCGAAAGCGTGAGTAATCTCTCGCGGCATAGTTTCAATACCAACGCCGATAAGGAAATTTTCATGGCTTCTTTCGGTCTGAGCAGCCCAATACTTATCAGCAGGGACTTTAACTTCGCCCATAGAGTCGTGTTCAATACGATAATCCATTGTTATTACCACCTTTTATATATCAAGATTATTAATTACTGCTTTAAGCGTATCCGCGCTCTTGTGGAGTTTCGCGATCTCATCGTCCGTAAGAGGAGTGAGAAGCTTTGAAGTAGCGCCGTCCTTGCCCACGATATTCAGAACGCTGAGACAGACGTCCTCAACGCCGTACTCGCCGTGCATCATAGTAGACACGGTCATCGTGGTATCGATACCCTTGAGGAGAACCTTACAGATATGGCATACGGAAGCCGAAACAGCGTAGAAAGTCGCGCCCTTCTGCTCGATAACTCTCGCGCCTGACTTGCGGACATACTGTTCAACTTCATCACGGTTGAATTCGGGGAAGATGCCGTCTCTGTTGGTCATCAGGTTATGGCACTCGTTAACGGGAACGTTGGAAATATTTGCAAGAGACCACGGAATGAACGAAGAATCACCGTGTTCGCCCATAACATAGGCATGAACGTTGCTTTGATTGATGCTGAAATATTCAGCCATTCTTGCTCTGAGTCGAGCGGTATCGAGGATAGTACCCGAACCGATGATATGATTTTCGGGCAGTCCGGAACGCTTAAAGAAAGTATATGTGAGAATATCGACAGGATTGCTGACAATGATATACTTTGCATCGGGAGCAGCCTTGGTGATCTCGGGGATAATGCCTTTTGTAATATCAACGTTTGTCTGCGCAAGTTCAAGACGCGTCTGACCGGGCTTTCTTGCTATACCCGAAGTAATGATGACAATGTCCGAATCTTGGGCGTCGCTGTAAGTACCCGCATAAATAGAGCATGGGCTGAAAAGCGGAACGCCCTGACGAATATCGAGAGCCTCGCCGAGAGCCTTTTCGGTATTGATGTCGATTACAACGATCTCGGAAGCAAGCCCCATTGCAGTAAGCGTATATGCAATAGTCGAGCCAACGCTTCCCGTGCCGATAATAGAAATTTTATTCATAATAACACCGCCGTATAAAAATTATTTTGTCGAAACATTATCAAATCCGTCGATTTGCAATGTTCAACACAGGGATATGTAAAAATACATAATAGTAATGCAAAATCGATATAACCGTTTCGTATTCCTGCATTTATAAGTATACCAATTTCCGAGGAAAATTTCAAATATTCTTTAAGAATAGAGGTATAGCATAATTGATATATTATTAACAATGTTTGTGCCACATTTGAAATAATACTAACATTCTGTAATCTTCCATATATTCCCAAACGTATAAAACTGTATGCATTATACGCGTTGTGCCGCGCTATATTCGCATTTTGCGTTTTACATAATTTATTTCCTCAAAAAAACAGCTATGCTTATTTGGAATGCACACATATATCATTATATATTTTATTTCTTATAAGGAACGATATCTGCACTATTCGGGAGATTCGGAAAATGTTCTCCCCGAATCAGCCCGAACTATGCAGACAGGCTCTTAATCCATAGATTTAATGCCATATGAAAGCGTGGTAAGGCTATCACCAAGATGAACGTTTTCAACAGCTATCCCTTTGTGATCAACTCTGAGGTCATAATGAGTAAAATTCCAAAATGCACGAATGCCAAGCCGAATCAGCCTGTCCGTTTCCCGTGAAGCTTCCGTCTTTGGAATGCACAAAATAGCAGCCTGAGGGTGATGTTCAGCGCAGAACTCTTCCAGTACAGAAATGTCATTTATAGTAATATCGCCGATTTTTCCACCGATTATCTCAGGACTCGCATCGAAAATTCCCACGAGTTCAAAACCTCTGTTCTGAAAATCTATATGAGAAGCCAACGCCCTGCCAAGATTTCCCGCACCCAGCAGAATCATGGGGGTTTTGCATTCAAGCCCGAGTATTTTGCCGATCTCGCTTCTCAGTCCGCTGACATTATAGCCGTAACCCTGCTGACCGAATTCACCGAAACAGTTGAAATCCTGACGTATCTGCGACGCCGTCAGTCCCATTTTTTCGGCAAGCTCTCTTGAAGAAATGCGCACATAGCCGTTAGCTTCCAGCTCGCCGAGAAAGCGATAATATCTCGGCAGCCTTCTGATAACAGAATTTGAAATTGCACTTTTTGACATTATTGCAGCCTTTCCGATTTGGATAAAATCATTGCATAAGTTTGTCCAAATTAACCTTGATCTCTTCAAGGAATGTCTTGGAATCAACCTTTTTCTTATTTTCGAGTTTGGAAATGAGATAGAGATCTCCCGTCATAACGCCGTTTTCGATAGTCTCGATCGTAGCTTTTTCAAGCTTATCCGCAAATTCGCAGAGTTCGGGAGTGTTATCGAGTTCGCCTCTCTTGCGGAGCGCGCCGCTCCATGCGAAGATAGTAGCAACGGAATTGGTGGAGGTCTCCTCGCCCTTGAGATACTTATAATAGTGGCGTTGAACCGTACCGTGAGCAGCCTCATATTCGTAAATTCCGTCGGGTGAAACGAGAACGGAAGTCATCATTGCAAGAGAACCGTAAGCTGTCGATACCATATCAGACATAACATCACCGTCGTAATTTTTGCAAGCCCAGATATATCCGCCGTTCGAACGGATAACGCGTGCAACAGCGTCGTCTATAAGGGTGTAGAAATATTCGATTCCTGCCGCTTCGTACTTTTCCTTGTATTCGTTTTCGTAAATTTCAGCGAAAATGTCCTTGAAACGGTGATCGTACTTCTTTGAGATCGTATCTTTGGTTGCGAACCATACGTCCTGCTTCAGATCAAGACCGTAATTCAGACAGGCTCTTGCAAAACCTGCGATAGATTCGTCAAGGTTGTGAAGTCCCTGAATGATACCGTCGCACTTTGAGAAATCATGGATAAGCTCGCGAGTCTCGTTTCCGTTTTCATCGGTAACGACCAGTTCTGCTTTGCTGCCCTTCTCAACGCGCATTTCGGTATTTTTGTAAACATCGCCGTAAGCGTGACGAGCGATCGTAATAGGCTTCGTCCAAGTAGGAATATAAGGCTCGATGCCCTTAACGATGATCGGCGTTCTAAAAACCGTTCCGTCAAGAGCGGCTCTGATAGTTCCGTTAGGAGATTTCCACATCTGAGTAAGATTGTACTCAGGCATTCTTGCCGCATTTGGAGTGATAGTAGCGCATTTTACCGCAACGCCATACTTTTTTGTCGCCTCGGCGGAATCGATCGTGACCTGATCTTTCGTAGCCTCGCGATGCTCAAGACCGAGATCGTAATATTCGGTGTTAAGCTCCACATAAGGCGTAATGAGAATATCCTTGATCCACTGCCAAAGGATTCTCGTCATTTCGTCTCCGTCCATCTCAACGAGCGGAGTTTTCATAGTAATTTTTGCCATTGGTTTTACCTCCGTAAAATAAATAAACTATCTGCTTTTCTCTCCTGTTCAGCAAGCCTGCTGATAATCATTTCTCTGTAGATTTAACACGGATAAAAATGAAATAATATCAGAAAACCTGCAAAAACGGCGATCCATACGCTCATCAGAAGCGCATTTTTTATTAGTGCGTATTTCCACGCGATTTTGTCAAATTCATGACTTTTATATGTTCCCATGAGAAATGCAGCTGATATCACAAAAATTATATGACCTATCAGACCGCAATGAAACAATTCAGCGACCGCAAATCCGAAAACGCCGCCGATAAGATGCGGAATCATCTGCGCCATCCATGCTGCAACACGCGAATCCCCGTGTTGTCCTATATATTTCGCAGGATTTTCGCGCCTATCCTCCTCAGTGCGCTGAACATGAAGATCAATGTCGTCCGAAATATCTTCTATGGCATTTTTTATCAGTTCCCAAAACCTCATAATGTCACCCTATTTCAAAAGAGGAACGATCAGCAGGATCAGCAGCACGATTATCATTGCCAAACCTGTAATATCGGCGATTTTTTGCAGCTTCGTCCAGCCGCCGCGAATATGTTTATAAATGTTCAGTCCCCAGAATATCAGGAGTATGACGGTCATAAACACAAGAAATTTAACTATAAGTTCCATGTTTAACCATATTTCTGTTCTAAAAATCCCAGCAAAAGCAGATGAGCAGGATAGAAAATATAGAACACCCATTTAGTAGCCTTGCTTCCTCCCCTTTCGCCGTTGTAAAAATACAGCATCGCCGCAGGCAGGAATACGCCGAGATTATACCAGAGTTCCGCAGCATAGGAAGGCTCGCGTAAAACGGTTGATATCAGCGGCAAAACCTTGAACACGAAAGCCGTGCCGATGTACGCGGTAAGCCGATTCTTTTTACTGCCACGAGCAAGTTCAAATGCCAGAGCATAGACTACAGCTTCATGTCCCCAGTCACAGCGATCGGCTGCATATGCGATAAGAAGCAGCAGTGGAATTTTTAAACTCATGGCGATCTTTTCGTAATTCACCACATGAACAGCCAGCAGGCACAAAAACAGAGTTGTTATCATGCTTTCTTGCGACCTTGCGAAAAATCCGCCGCCAAAGCAGAATGCATAGGCGAAATGGGATATTACAGCAAAAATTGCCATTCTGCCAAAATATTTTTTCAGATTTCGGGTGTGGTGATAGCCCTCGGAAATGAAGAAGCACATTATCGGCGCGGTAATTCTACCGATAAACCGCATTACCGTATAAAGCAGCGAATCCGGCGGAACGAACAGATAAGCCGCATGGTCAATGAGCATAGCTAAAATCGCGATATATTTAAGATCGGAAGCTGTAATGCCCTTGATTTTAGTTCTTTCCATTTTGTTGTTGAATTACCTTAGTTTCGGAAAATCACCTTAGAATACCACTATCAGACAGATATTGATAATACCTGTCTGATTTGGGTCTTTTGGTGATTGCTCATCTATCACTTCATGGATTCCCTTGTATAATCAAGAAGTCCTCCTGCAAGGATAATATCCTTTGTACGTCCTGAAAGTTCGCAGAGAACAGGAATTTCAGCGCCGTTTGTCTTATTAACTACAACCAGTTCGCTCTTACCTTCAGCAACAGAATTTCTGATATCGGCAAGAAGAAGCTGATCACCCTCGCTGATCTTGTCATAATCGGCTTCGTTTACGAAAGTAAGCGGCAGGATTCCTGCGTTGATCAGGTTTGCACGGTGAATTCTCGCGAAAGATTTAACGAGAACAGCCTTAACGCCCAGATAAAGAGGTGCAAGAGCAGCGTGTTCACGTGATGAACCCTGACCGTAGTTTGAACCTCCGACGATAATGCTCTTTCCCAGTCTCTCTGCTCTCTTGGGGAAGCTTTCGTCGCATACAGCGAAGCAAAACTGCGAAATCTTCGGAACATTTGAACGCAGAGGAAGAATTTTCGCACCGGCAGGCATGATGTGGTCGGTCGTGATATTGTCGCCGACTTTAAGTGAAACGGGAGCGTCGATAGTTTCGAGAAGCGGAGCAGTTTCGGGATAAGGCTTGATGTTAGGGCCGCGGAGAATCTCAACGCTGTCCATTTCTTCAACAGGCGCAGGAGGAACGATCATATTGTCGTTTACCGTAAATTCCTCGGGCAGTTTGAATTCCGGCATATCGCCGATCTCTCTGGGGTCGGTAAGGTAGCCGTTGATAGCCGAGATAGCAGCCATTTCGGGGGATACGAGATAGATCTGACCGTCCTTAGTTCCGGAACGTCCCTCAAAGTTTCTGTTGAAAGTACGGAGAGAAATTCCCTTGGAATTAGGCGACTGTCCCATACCGATGCAAGGGCCGCAAGCGCTTTCGAGAATTCTTGCGCCGGCGTCAATGAGGATTGACAGCGCGCCGTTTTCAGCCATCATATTGAGAACCTGCTTTGAACCGGGAGCGATAGCAAGCGAAACATCGGGATGAACGGTCTTTCCCTTGAGGATATGAGCAACCTTGAGCATATCGAGGAGCGAAGAGTTTGTACATGAACCGATGCAGACCTGATCAATCTTCAGCTTGCCGATCTCCTCAACGCTCTTAACGTTGTCAGGCGAATGCGGGCAGGCAGCAAGCGGAACGAGTTCGCTGAGGTCAATATCAAGAACTTCATCATATTCCGCGTCCTCGTCGGCTGCAAGCGGCTGCCATACTTCTTCACGCTGCTGAGCCTTGAGGAACTGCTTAGTTATCTCATCAGACGGGAAAATAGAAGTAGTCGCGCCCAGTTCAGCGCCCATATTGGTAATTGTTGCACGTTCCGGAACAGAAAGAGTCTTAACGCCTTCGCCTACGTACTCGATGACCTTGCCGACGCCGCCCTTAACGGACATTTTTCTAAGAACTTCGAGAATAACGTCCTTTGCAGCTACCCACGGTCTGAGCTTGCCTGTAAGATTTACCTTGACAACTTTGGGGCAGGTTATGTAATATGCGCCGCCGCCCATAGCAACAGCAACATCAAGTCCGCCCGCACCGATAGCGATCATGCCGATACCGCCGCCTGTAGGAGTGTGGCTGTCAGAACCGATGAGGGTTTTACCCGGAATTCCGAAGCGTTCAAGGTGAACCTGATGGCAGATACCATTACCGGGACGCGAGAAATAAATGCCGTGCTTTTTAGCTGCGCTGCCGATAAAGCGGTGGTCGTCGGCATTCTCAAATCCGCTCTGGAGCGTATTATGGTCGATATAAGCAACGGAACGTTCGGTTTTTACTCTCGGAACGCCCATAGCCTCAAATTCGAGATAAGCCATAGTGCCTGTAGCGTCCTGAGTAAGAGTCTGATCGATTTTTATTCCGATCTCCTGACCTTTGACGTATTCGCCGTCAACAAGGTGTGCTTTAAGTATTTTTTCTGTAAGTGTTAAACCCATTTTTGATCATTCCTTTCGGTATTGATAATTATATTTTACTACATTTCGCGAACTTTGTCAATAAATAAACAATGTAAAAAACCGTCATGTTTTTTATATTTGTTAGTATAATAAAACAGTCCTGATTTTCAGGACTGTTTTTAAAATCATTCAATCTCACATATCAGCTTTAATCTCTGCGCTTCATTTGCGGAGAATCCTTGTTTTTCATAAAATGGAATTTTATCAGGCATCGCGCACAACTCAACAAAAACACCGGTTCCCTTAATGCCATTTTCTTTAACAAACTTCATAAGTTCATTAATAAGCATTTTCCCGATTCCTTTATGCTGATATTCAGGCTTTACCACAACATCTTTAATATAGTAATTCAGCCCCATATCGCCTATCATTCTTGCCATTGCCACAATATTCTGCCCGTCAAAAACAGATATTCTGAATAATGTATTCTGCATTGCGAGCGCAGTTTGCTCCAATGACGGAGCGTCGTCCCATACGCTTTCCCACAGATATATAAATTCTTCTGCGCTTAATTCATTGTGTTTTATAGTTAAATTCATACATTCTCCTTGATTAATCCAAAAGAGACCGCGCAAAGGCAGTCTCTTTTGATTTTCACACTTTACACATCATTTCTGATTATATCATCAAGAGTTTCGCGCTTAACAGCGATTCTCGATTCGCCATTGTTTACGAATACAACAGCGGGCTTTTGCAGTCTGTTGTAATTCGACGACATAGAGTAATTATACGCACCCGTAGCGCATACCGCGATTATATCCCCTGCCTCAGCGTGCTGGAGAGGCATGTTTTCGCCGATCAGATCGCCGCTTTCGCAGCATTTTCCTGCAATGGTAACGCGTTCCGTGCGCTCTTCATTCGCCTTGTTTGCAACAACGGCTTCATATTCCGATCCATAGAGAATATATCTCGGGCTGTCCGCCATGCTTCCGTCAATAGAAATATATGTGCGGATATTGGGAATTTCCTTGCGCGCGCCGACTGTATAGAGAGTGATTCCGGCAGGAGCGGCGATAGATCTGCCCGGCTCGATATAAATAAACGGACGGGAAATATTGAGCGCGCCGCATTGCTCTGCAACAACCTTGGCAACTCTCTCCATGAACACCTCAAACGGCTGTGGATCATGCTCGTTAAGGTACTTGATACCGAATCCGCCGCCTAAATTCAGCCCCTTAATCTCGTAGTCGAGTTCATTTTTGATCTTGGCAATAAAAGTCAACATTACCTTTGCAGCTTCCTCAAATGGAGCGATGTCGAATATCTGCGAACCGATATGGCAATGAACGCCATAAAGTTCAACATTCTTGCAGGCAACAGCTTCCTTGACCGCTTCAAACGCTTCGCCCGTTTCGAGTGCAAAACCGAATTTGCTGTCGATCTGACCTGTTTTTACGAAATCATGGGTATGAGCGTCGATACCGGGCTTGATGCGGAACATGATATGAGGCTTTTTGCCCTGTTCTTCGGCAATTTTTTCAAGGCGGTGAAGCTCGCTGATATTATCGACGATGATATGGCCAACACCTATCTCAACTGCATAACTGAGTTCTTCATTTGTTTTGTTATTGCCGTGGAAACCGATTTTGGCAGGATCGAAACCGGCTTTTACAGCCGTATACAATTCGCCGATAGAAACAGCGTCGAGGCCAAGACCTTCGCTGCCAACAATACGGCACATTTCCATGCATGAGAGCGCCTTGCTCGCGTAATGAACGCGACCCATATCGCCGTAGAATTTCTTGATGCTGTCATTGAATCGGCGGCAGTTCGTGCGAACGGTCTGCTCGTCCATGACATAGAGCGGAGTTCCGTATTTTGCGGCAAGTTCAACCGTATCTGTTCCGCCGATGGTCAGGTTTCCTTTTTCGTTAACATTTAAGTTATCTGATACAAATTCCATAAATATCTATCCTTTCCAAATAACTGTCCGAAAGTAATTGCAAACAGTTTTCAGTCCTGAGTGATCTCTTCAACGATCTCCCTCAATTCCTCGACGCCCTCAAAAGTCATCGAAGAAAAAGGGATAACGTGCATATCGTCAAAGCACGGTATTTCGGTGCGAAACGCCTCCATTCGCTTCTGACGCTCCATTTTTTTCAGCTTGTCGGCTTTAGTCAGCACAAGCACGAACGGCATTTCCGTATCGATCAGGTAATCGATCATTTTCAGATCGTCTTTAGTCGGTTCATGACGCATATCCACAAGCATAAACACCAGCCTTATATCCCTTTCGGAACTTAAATAACCGTCGATAAGCCCCGACCAGCGTTCCTTTTCCGATTTAGCCACTTTTGCGTATCCGTATCCGGGAAGATCGACGAAATAAATATTCTCCAGACCATAAAAATTTATCGTAGCCGTTTTTCCCGGAACTGAACTGACTCTTGCGAGATTTTTTCTGTTGAAGAGTTTGTTTATCAGCGTGGATTTTCCCACATTCGAATGACCTGCAAACGCTATCTCGATGCGCTCCGACGGCGGTATCTGGGAATAATTTCCGTATGAAGCCACATATTCGGCTTTATTGTAATTCAGTTTCATAAACACCTCCGATGCAAGCTACTATACGAGCAGCGCAGTATCCAAAACTTCCGTCAGATTTTCGGCAAGAACGAATTCGATGGCATTTTTTACAACGTCGTCAACTTCTTCAAGATCGGGCTTGTTGGCGGCGGGAATAATAACCGTCTTGATGCCTGCCTTATAAGCCGCCATCGTTTTTTCGCGCAGACCGCCGATCGGAAGCACATTGCCATGAAGAGTTATCTCGCCTGTCATAGCCACGTCGGAGCGGACTTTTCTGCCCGAAAGAGCCGAAACCAGCGCGGTAGTCATAGTAACGCCCGCCGACGGGCCGTCCTTCGGAACAGCTCCTTCAGGCGCATGAATATGAATATCCCTTTTCTTGTAAAATTCCTTATCTATGCCGTATTTATCGGCAACGCTTCTCACATAGCTTACTGCGATCTTCGAACTTTCCTTCATAACATCGCCCAAAGAACCCGTTACTTCCGTCTTTCCGCTGCCGTCGAGATGAACGACTTCGATCGGGAGAAGAGTTCCGCCCACGGAAGTCCAAGCCAATCCGTTGACAACGCCGACCTGATCTTTTTTGGAATTGAAATCGGAAATATATTTTCTGATACCCAGCCAGTTTTGCAGATCTTTAGCCTTTACCGCAACGCGCTTAACCTCGCCCGAAGCGATCTTTTTAGCGCCCTTTCGGCAAATCGAAGCGATAACGCGTTCAAGACTGCGCACGCCCGCTTCTTTTGTATAATAAAGTATGATATCATTGAGCGCGTCGTCGGAGATTTTCAGCTGAGTTCCCTTCATGCCATGCTCTTTAAGCTGCTTGGGAACAAGATGATCTTTTGCGATGTGGAATTTCTCCTCCGCCGTATAACTCGGAAGCTCGATAAGCTCCATTCTGTCGAGGAGCGGTGCGGGAATACTCCCCACATCGTTGGCGGTAGTGATAAACACAGCCTTGCTGAGATCGAAAGGCACTTCGAGGAAATGATCACGGAATTCCGCATTCTGCTCGCTGTCGAGGACTTCAAGCATCGCCGAAGAGGGATCGCCTTTCATATCGCTGCAAAGCTTGTCTATCTCGTCGAACAGTATCAGCGGATTCGCCGTACCTGCCTGCTGCAAAGCTGTAATGATACGACCGGGCATAGCGCCGATGTAGGTTTTGCGGTGACCTCTTATATCAGCTTCATCGCGAACGCCTCCCAATGACACGCGGACATATTTTCTGCCCATCGCCTTGGCGACAGATTTCGCGATAGATGTTTTTCCGATTCCGGGAGGGCCTGCAAGACAGATTATCTGTCCTTTTATTTCGGGATTCAGCATATGTACCGCGAGGAATTCAACTATGCGCTCCTTAACTTTTTTCATGCCGTAATGGTCTTTGTCAAGGATAGCTTCCGCCTTTTCGACAGACATTTTCGTCTTGGTAAATTTACCCCACGGCAGATCGAGAACCGTATCGAGATAATTTTTTATGACGAAAGCTTCCTGAGAAGCAGCAGGAAGCTTCATAAGCCTGTCCGCCTCTTTAAGCAGCTTATCGCGGCTTTTTTCGTCGATCTTCAGCGCCATTATATCGCTTGTATATTTAAACGCCTCATTCTCTTCGTCCTCGCCCAGCTGCTCCTGAATTACACGAAGCTGTTCGCGCAGGAAATATTCCTTTTGAGTTTTATCTACGCTATTTTTCGTCTGCTCAGTAATGAAGCTTTCCAGTTCCATTACTTCCGTTTCGGCAGAAAGACCTGCAAACAGTATTGAAAGCTTATTTATAACATTGGGTTCTTCCAACACTTTCTGCTTGTCCTGATAATTAAGACTACAGTTAAATGCGATAGCTTCGATAAGCTTTATGGGGCTTTCCGCCATCATAACAGAATTTATCAGTTCTTTAGGCATACGCGGAACGGTAAATGCGGCAAAGCGTTCGAACACGTCCTTGGTTGCGCGCATAATAGCCTGACATTCTATCTCGTCATATTTTGCGCGGGAATACATTGCAGAACGCTTTACTTCTGCACTAAGCGTTTCGCCGTCGTCTATAAGACGAACGAGATCTGCTTTATAGATTCCCTCGACAAGCACTTTCAGCACGTTATCGGGAAGTTTCAGCACCTGCCTTATTTCGGCAACAACGCCTGTTTTATAAATATCGCTCTCCTTGGGATCTTCAACGTCTGTTTCATGCTGTGCAACAAGAAACAGTTTTCCGTTTTCCTTTAGCGCTTTTTCCACGGAGGCAACGCTTTTATCACGCGCAATATCAAAATGCATAACCATTTTCGGGAACGCTACAACTCCCCTCATGGCTACTGTATAGAAAATATTGCCTTTTTCAGTCTTTTTACTGCTCTTGATAGTATGTTCCATATTTATCTCCCAATGATCAAGTTAAAAATCGGTTTTATTGATAATATACATTATACTATATCTTTCGGAAAAATGCAAGAGTTATTTTTTCAGAGCATGAGAATCAATTTTACTATGCCGTACTATGTCAGGAACTCTGTTCTTCTGTACTTTCTGTAAAGGTGTTGCTCTATTGAAGTCATCCTCATGTTTTCCTCTCCCTTTTGGGAGAGGAAAACATGAAAATTGGGTTTCAAAAGGGTGAAGCACCCTTTTGCAGGGGGTG
>DETO01000165.1:23757-31939 GCA_002362135.1 Ruminococcus sp. UBA3286
GTCCCCTGACATAATGCAGCACAAGTAAAAATTGATTTCCATGTTCAGAGTTATTACTAATGATTTTCGGCGTACTGTATCAAATATTCCGAAAGTTCTTCTATATATTCCTCGGAAAGCACGTCGTTGAATCCGCATTCTTTCAATGAAGCGCTGAATCGGACGTCTTTGGAATTCACGGGAACAGCTGCGATCTTTTCATAACGTTCGAGAGCCTGCTGAGGATTGCTGAGACATTCGTCAGCAATATCCATTGCCGCCAGAGCCGAAACGCCATAGCTTATATAATATCCCGGTGATTCAAACATATGGCTTACATAATAAAACGGAAAGCTCTCCGCATAATCGCCCATGATCTCGTTATAAAGTTCCAGAACCTCTTCTGCATTCATTTCGTCATAACGCGTCAGTGCGGTATATTCAAATTCGCCGATAAGGAATCCCATAACGATCGAATCCGTAATATCGCTGAGTTTAAGAAGCTTCATAGCGTCGGACTGCTTGCCGTAGATATCATCATAAAACTGCATAAACAGCAATTCCATTCCCTGAGATTGTATTTCAGCAACGTCAAGATTAGTCGAAGTGAAATAAGCGTTTGTATCGTCCTGAAACGAGGAATGAAAATGACCGAATTCGTGAATAGCCGTGAAAAGATCGTAGTACGAATTATCGGTATAAATATACATCAGCGCGCTGTTATTCGCGGGCAGATCGGCGGTATAAGAACCGTCATAACAATTATTTCCGGTAGCGATAACGTATGATTCACCATCGGACAGCTTGTCGGCGCTTTTTTTGATTTCAGGCGAAAGCTGCGACGCATACTGCTGAACAGTTCCGAAAAGGGATTCCGCTATAACGGGCGAATCAAACACATCATCGCTGTATTTATTGTCATAAAAGCTGTCCAGCAATTTTTCCGACGCAGGGATAAGATCGGTTCTGACAGCCTGCGCCAATTCTATGATCTGCTGCGGAGTATAGTCGCGGTTGTAATCCTCATAAAACGTTTCGTGATCATATCCCGAAAGTATATTAAGATAAATTTCGGCGCATTGCAGATTTTTCTCTTTACCGCTGAGAGAATCGTCATAGGAAACGCTGTGGTATTCGTCCAGATATTCGTCCGAAACCCAGTAATCAACCGAAGCATAGCCTTCTACGCGGGCAAGATTCATTCCGCGCGACGTATAATATTCAGCCATTTCATCGGTTACATAATCCTCAAAAATATGCGAATATTCCTCGGAAGCATACCCTTTGGAAAACACGAACGCAAGAGCGTCCCATGCGACGTACGCGGCTTCGGAAGCTTCGTCATATTTTGCTTCCAGTTCCTCGTTACCCCATTTCAGATAGCTTTCCGTCTGTGCATACGCCTGATCGTCAGTGAGAATATCGAGATCGTCAAGGAGAATTTCAATATCTTCCCTGACATTGTCCTCATTATCGGCAATTTTTAGATCGTCCAGAAGCTTATACGCGTGATCGTTCAGCTGATCGACGCTTGTTTCGGAATACTCGTGATCAGGCTCGGCGGAATCGGTATATTTACTTACAGAACCGCCGTTTTCCACGGTCAGCAGATCGGTAACTGCGCATGAACATAGTGCCGATAAAAGCGCAATGGCTTCGGCGATCGCAATTAATTTTTTCATCGTTCTCCTTTCGTCAGTTCAGGTTATTGAACAGCCTGTTAGCACAATTTCTCAACAGCGGCAGGGATTTCAGTAATATCATTCACGATAATATCCGCCGCCAATAATTCGCTCCCGTCGGAATATCCGTATCCGCAGCCTATAGAACTCAGACCGTTTTTCACAGCCGTTTCAATATCGTGAAAGCGATCTCCTATGACGATGTACTTTCCCTCGTGAAGCGGCGCGAAAAGACGGAATATCTGATATTTCGGCAAAAAATCATACTCTTCGCAGCAATAGAAATAATCGAAAAACCTATCGAGACCGAATACCCTCTTATGCCGCTCCATATATTTTATGCGGCAATTGCTGAGAAAAATCAATGTGTGTCCGCTTTTTTTCAGATTGGCAAGAACCTCTTCGGCATGGGGAAACAACGCTCCCTCGCCTCTTTCGATGCGCGCGCCCATATCCTCGCCAAGCATTACACGCGCCTTTTCCCGAATTTCGGGAGCGGTGTCGGGGAGAAACCTGCTCCACATATCCGTAGAATTAAATCCCAGCCAATAGCTTATTTCCTTATCGCTGAAAATTTTTTCAGCCATATACCCGTTATCGGACAACCATTTGCAGGTGCTTCTGAATGCGGGCGCATAGGTTTTCATGGACTGATGAAGAGTACCGTCGTAATCAAAGATAAGATTCGCCATTTAGTCCTCTATCTCCCTGATAAGATTGATCATTTCGATAGCGCCCTCAGCGCATTCGCTGCCCTTATTTCCGGCCTTTGAGCCTGCGCGCTCGATAGCCTGCTCGATGTTCTCGGTAGTGATAACGCCGAACATAACGGGAATATCGCTGTTCAGGGATACCTGCGCGATTCCCTTTGCAGTTTCATTGCATACGAGATCGTAATGCGACGTACTTCCGCGGATTATTGCACCGAGACAGATAATTGCGTCGTACTTGCCGCATTTAGCCATTTTCTGCGCGATAAGCGGAATCTCAAATGCTCCGGGAACCCATGCGACGTCAATAGAATTTTCCGATACGTCGTGGCGTTTCAGCGTGTCGACAGCTCCGCCGAGAAGCTTGCTTGTGATAAATTCGTTGAATCGTGCAACAATGATTCCGATTCTGACGTCCTTGGGTATAAGTGTTCCTTCATAAGTTTTCATAATAATTCTCCTTTATTCTTCATATTGAACATAATTATTTTCGAGCATTTTCGTAAGCTCGTCTTTGTTTTCGATGATTTCGTATTTACACGGCGTCTTAAGTTTCTTATAGTATATTTCAACTGAATAGCCGCTTATTTTATATCTGCAATTTTCTTTGCTCTTTCTTGCATTGATCACATCAAGCATTATAATTTTATTCTCTGTTATATAAGCGTATCTTCCGAAAATAATCATTAACAAAGAATAGATAAAAAACATTATCCATGTTACAGCAAAAAACAGATAGGCTCGTTCGCGTGACAATTCTCCGCGTTCGGCAGCAGTCGTCATCTGCATAAACATATTGAAAGCATTAAATGCAGATAAGCCAAGCCAGATATACATAACCGCTCTGTTCTGCGTTTTTACCTTTATCTTTTTATCGGCTTTTTTAATACCCACGATTTTGCTTATCAACCCCATTATAAGCATAAGCAGCATAACGGCAACCAAAATCAAAAAAATAATGCTGAATATCTCAAATAATCCCATACATTTGTCCTCTTAATAATCAAGAATATGTCCCATTTTATCCTTTTTAGTTCTAAGATAAAAAAGATCATAATCCGTAGCGTCCATCTGAATCGGAACGCGCTCCTTTATTTCGATTCCAAATCCGCTGAGTCCGTAAACCTTATCAGGATTATTCGTCAGCAGTCGGAGAGTTTTGCAGCCGAGATCGCGGAGTATCTGCGCGCCGATATAGTATTCGCGCATATCTCCGGGGAAACCAAGAGCAAGATTAGCTTCGAGGGTATCCATACCTTTATCCTGCAATTCGTAAGCGCGCAGTTTATTGATAAGCCCGATGCCTCTGCCCTCCTGACGCATATAGAGAAGGATCCCTCTGCCCTCTTTTTCGATCTGCGTCATTGCGGAAGCGAATTGCTGACCGCAGTCGCACTTAAGCGAACCGAAAGCGTCTCCCGTAAGGCATTCGGAATGAACGCGGCAGAGAATATCTTTTCCGTCGCCGATATCGCCTTTTACAAGGGCAACATGATGTTCGCCGTTAAGCTTGTTGACATAGCCGAAGGCGCGGAATTCTCCGTATTTCGTAGGAAGTTTTGTATCGGCAACGCATTCCACGAAAGTTTCATGTATCTTGCGATATTCTTTCAGAGCCTGAATGGTAATGAATTTCATTCCCCATTTCACGGCATTTTCCTGCAATTCCGCAGCACGCATCATAGTGCCGTCGTCGCGCATTATCTCGCAGCATAATCCGCATTCCTTCAGACCTGCAAGGCGCATGAGATCGACTGTTGCTTCCGTATGACCTTCGCGTTCCAGAACTCCGTTTTTCTTCGCGGTCAGCGGAAACATATGTCCCGGACGGCGGAAATCTTCGGGCTTCGCGTTATCGTCAACTGCCATTCGAGCCGTAAATCCGCGTTCCGCAGCGGAAATTCCCGTAGTAGTCTCAACGTGATCTATCGAAACCGTAAACGCCGTCGCGTGATTATCGGTGTTGAAATCAACCATTTGCGGCAGATGAAGCTTATTGCAAAGTTCAATGCTCATAGGCATACAAATAAGTCCCTTTGCATGAGCCGCCATGAAATTGACGTTCTCCGTTGTCGCAAACTGGGCGGCGCATATCATATCGCCCTCGTTTTCGCGGTTTTCGTCGTCTGTAACAAGAATTATCTCTCCGTTTCTCAGGGCTTCGAGAGCCTCTTCAACGGTATTGTATTCAAACATATTATCTCCTACTTTCTTATGGTAATATCGCCGACATCGGCTGAAAGTTCCGCTTGACACTTTTTTCCGATAACTAATTCATATTTCTCGGAAACAGTATCTTTTGAAACATCTTTTTCGGTGTAATCTATTCCCTGCGTATCGAGATCGATATTTCCCACATCAGATGAAATTTCAAATTCGCATTCCGCAATATCCGCAAGGGAAACATCCACATCTCCCACATCAGCTTCAAGCTTTGAATCTCCGTTCAGCGTAATGTTTTCGGCTGTTATATTGCCCACATCCGCAGAAATATCAAAACTTCCTGACAAGCTGTTGAGCTTTATATCGCCCACGTCGGTTGAAATATCGAAGTCGCAGAACGACTTCGGAAGCGTAATTTCAAGGTCGGTAGTGCGTGAGATAAAAGAGGTGTTTTTTAATTCGTCGAAACTCAGATAAAGAGTATTATTTCTTACTTCATGTTTAAGTTTGATAGTGTCAAAAACTTCCGAGACTTTATCCTTGTTCAAGCCTCTGCATTCGTATTTCCCGACGATATCGACGTTTTCGGATTTACCGTAATTAACCGTGCATTGCCCGACTTCCAGCTCAACGTCTATTTTTCTGATACCATCTGCTTTGACCTGAATCGTTTCAGTCCGTTCTTTTATAAGTTCGTCAGCAGCGTCGCTTTTAGGATTTAATCCATTTATGTTAATACTGCACGAATTTAATGCAATGAGCGGTACAGCAACAAGCAATAATTTTTTCATATGCGTCTCCTTAAATAAATCCGTTCTCGGCAAGGAAATTTAAATCCATGCTGTCTTTCTTTGTGGAATTTTCAGCAGGCTGTATTAATTTTTCAACGTATTTCCCGATAATATCGTTTTCAAGATTAACAATATCCCCGATTTTCTTCGAGGAAAGTATAGTCATCTCTGCCGTATGAGGAATCACGGAAACGCTGAAATCATGATCGGTAACTTTCGCGACTGTAAGGCTGATACCGTCAATGGCAACAGAGCCTTTTTCAACGATATACCGCAAAATCCCGCTGTCTGCCAAAACAGTATACCAGACGGCGATGCCGTCATTTTTTATACTTGATATCCTGCCCGTACCGTCGATATGCCCCGAAACGATATGACCTCCGAATCTTCCGCCTGCCTGCATTGCACGTTCAAGATTAACATAGCTGCCCGATGAAAGTCTGCCAAGAGAAGAGCGATTCAGAGTTTCATTCATAACGTCCGCCTGAAATATATTGCTATCCATTCTCGTTACTGTCAGACACACTCCGTTTACCGCAATACTGTCTCCGAGCCGAACATCATCAAGGATTTTTTTCGTCCGGATTCGTATAAAAGAATCTGTTCCATTCCGCTTTATTTCAACTACTTCGCCTTTTTCTTCAATTATCCCCGTGAACATTTTTCACCCTGCTTTCAATTAAAATATCACCGCCGATCTGCTTGATCTTCATATCTTCAAGCATAAAAGCCATGTCGGGAGAATCGGATCCAACACCGCCGACAGGCGATTTTGCGCCGCTTCCGCCAAAAATTTTCGGAGCGATGTAAGCCTGAACTTTATTTACTATCCCTGCTTTCAAAGCAGACCAGTTCAATTCTCCGCCGCCTTGAGAAGAATGCTGTCGATATTGAATTCGCTGTCAAGAATTTTCATAAGTTTCGCAAGGTCGGTATGACCGTCCTTTTCCGGAACTTGTATCATCTGACAGCCGCAGCTATCGTAAGGTTCGGGATCACCGCTGCAAAATGCGATAGCAGTTGGGATTTCCTTAGCTTTTAGCACTATATTGCTATTCATTGGAGTACGAAGATTCGTATCGCAAACCACACGCAGAGGATCTCTTCCGCCTTCGATACGGCAGTTCAGCATCGGGTTATCAGTAATCACCGTGCCTACGCCCACCATTATCGCAGAATGCCTGAGTCTGTCGCGCTGAACCTGCATACGTGCAGCTTCTCCCGTCACCCATTTTGAAAGTCCCGTGTGACAAGCAATCTTTCCGTCTGCTGTCATTGCGTATTTCATCGTCACAAAAGGAGTTTTCTCCGTGATATAATGGAAAAAAATCTCATTCAGTTCGTCGCATTCATCTTTAAGGATTCCCTCAAAAACCTCTATACCGTTTTCACGCAGAATTTTCGCGCCTTTTCCCGAAACAAGGGGATTCGGGTCAGCTGAGCCGATGAAAACGCGTCCTATTTTATGATCGATGACCGCTTCCGTGCATGGCGGAGTTTTACCGTAATGACAGCAAGGTTCAAGGGTAACATACATATCTGCCCCCGTGCAGTCTATTCCTTTGCTGTCACAATCCGCAAATGCAAATCTTTCTGCGTGAAGTTCGCCGCATTTAGGGTGAAATCCCTTTCCGATGATTTCGCCGTTTTTCACGATCACAGCGCCAACCATTGGATTCGGATTGACAAATCCCATGCCCTTTTCGGCAAGTTTCAGGGCTTCACGCATATAATACTCGTGAGTCATACGCACCTCCTAAACAAAAAGCCCCGAAAAAAATTTCGGGGCATGACAATCTGACTGAATATTTTCAGATAATCTTCTTTCATCCGGACTTTCGCTGCATAAATCGCAACGTTTCACCGTCGGCTTCGGAATTTCACCGAATCAACCGCAATATCGCGGCTCGCAGGCTTTAGAGCCTGTGTTCGTAGGATAAGCTGCGCATCTTTTTGGCAAATTTTGCTGATGACTGCGTTGAAAAAGTTCGTCATACGACAGTATGCCTTCACTTTTTCGCCTTGTCCTCAGCAAAATTATGCTCAAAAATTTGCGCATCTTCCCTATGAACGCAGACTCTTACTGCCGGTAAGGAATCTCACCCTGCCCTGAAGATCGTTAATTTGCAGCAATGCTGCATTTTTATTATATCACGCTATTAGCCGTTTGTCAACTAAAAGTTAAATAAAGTCAACAAAAATTATTTTCGGAAATATTGACATTTCCGCTGCGGTGTGATATAATAAATGTAAATAGATGTGAGAATACGTTCTCATGTATTTTATGATATGGAGGGATTATTTTGTTCTGTAAACATTGCGGAAAAAATATTGATCCGAAAGCTGCCGTATGCGTTACCTGCGGAGCGCCCACGGGATGCGGCGAGAGATTCTGCGCAAACTGCGGATGTCCTTTGCAACCGGGAGCCGCCATTTGTATGTCGTGCGGAGTTGCAACAAAAACCGTAGTTCCGGGCGCTAAATCGAAAATGGCTGCCGGACTGCTCGGAATTTTCCTCGGCGCTTTCGGTGTACATAATTTTTATCTCGGATATATCGGCAAGGCAGTTACCCAGCTTTGCCTTTCAGCAGGCTCTATACTGCTGACGATCATTACCTGCGGCGTTGCCGGCGTAATTACTCCGTTTATTATTCTTGGCGCTTCCATATGGGGACTTATTGAAGGCATCATGATACTCTGCGGCAACATCAATACCGACGGCAACGGAAATCCGCTCGGCGAATAGCTTTAAAACTGTAGATCACAGATTCTAACAGTTTTATATATTAACTCTTTTAAAAATTTCAGGAGGTTTCATATGAATCAGAAATCAAAAATGGCAGCAGGTTTGCTCGG
>DETO01000062.1 GCA_002362135.1 Ruminococcus sp. UBA3286
CCGAACGTTGCAAGAAAAAAGAATATCAACACTGCTCTCAGCAATTCATTTGGATTCGGCGGGCATAATTCTACGCTGATTTTTGGAAAATATTAAAAATATCGGTAATTGAAAGGATTAAAAATTATGCCAATATGTCAGATGCAAACTAATTTTAAATGGGAATCGGACAAGCGCGCCGCTTTTCTTTCCGAAACTGCGGAGGCCCTTTCGGAAATTCTCGAAAAGCCTCTGCCGGCTGTCATGATAATGATGACAAATGCCGATATGTATATGAATAAGTCGGAAGATACAGTATTTTTCGCGGAATTCAGATATGTTAAAAATTTTGATTCTGTCGGCGAAAAAGCAGCATTCCTCGATGCTTTTGCAGATCGGATGCTATCTCTTATTCAAAAATATACGCGAGTCGATCCATACCGAATTTATATGCAGTTTACCGAAATGCCGCGCGACGGAGCATGGCATTATGTTGAAAAAGGAGCAAAAAAATGAAGTGGCGAATTCGCGATCTGCTTAACCCCGTAATGACGCGCTCTCTGCTTTACGGAACGAATCCGTTTGATATGGAATATGTTCTGAAAAGAATGGACGCTATCAAAACAATGAGCGGCAAGGAAATCAAAAACGTATGGCTTGGCGAATGGTATGCAAAGGCTGATAAATACCACGCAATGGCTGAAGAATCCGTAACTCTCGGCAATCGTATTTCCGCCTGCGCCTACAGCAAGTTGGAAACGCAATGCCATTATGCCTGCTATATGATCAATATGGACAATGTTGAAAAAAAGCAGTCGATCTATGAAAAGCTTATGGAAAGCTATAAAATTTACCTGTCATACAAGAAAAATCGCACGGAATATGTTGAGATTCCGACCGCCAACAGCATTATGCCCGCTTATCTGCATTACCCCGATAACGGCGAAAAGGAGAATTATCCCTGCGTTATTACATATTCCGGAATCGGAAGCTGCAAGGAAGAACTTGAAATGCTTGCAGAACCTCTTCTTCAGCGTGGTATTGCGGTTCTTGCAACGGATATGCCCGGAACAGGTTCGGCGCTTTTTCACCACGGCTTGAAATGCAACGCTCAGATGCTCGACCCTGCTTTCGACGCCGCTTTTGAATTTATTTCGAAGAGAGCGGATATAGATTCCTCGCGTATCGGAAATTTTGGATTGTGTATGGGCGGCGGTTATGCATTCCGCGCAACTGTAAAGCATCCGGAAATCAAGTGCTGTGCAAGCCTGTTTCCATTGTTCCTTAATATTGCCGATATGACTTCTATTCCGATATGGATGAAGCGAGGCAAATGGTCGAATTTCCAGTATGGACTTGATATGACTCAGGAGAATGATAATTTCCTTGAGGGCATGAAAATACTTGAAGAAGGCTCTATTTCAGCAGATTTCCTCATGGTTTACAGCGAGGACGACAACTGGATGACTTCAGAAGCCTCCATATCGCTGTACGAAAAGGCGCTCGGCAATAAGGAAAAAATTTTTGTTGACGAAAAGCCTGCATATGTTTCCGAAGAATCCATCATGCACGCGATGCCGGTAGGGGAGCAGTTTCATTGGATACAGCATAAAGCTGCCGATTTTCTTGCCGCAAGACTTACTGAAAAGGAGTAAAATATGCCTAAGACTTATTTTGATATTTTCAACGATAACGCCGAACGGAATCCGGATAAAATTCTTCTCTGCATAGACGATAATACCATAACCTACAGAGCGTTTATGAATGAGACTGCGCGTATCGCGTCAGGCATGAAAACTCTTGGGATCGGCGAAAACGATAAAGTTGGTCTTATCATGTCCAACAGCGTCGAGTGGTATGTTGTGTACTGGTCGGCTATTCGAATCGGCGCGCAGCCTGTCCCGATAGATCCTCAGAGCGGCGAAATGGAGCTTTCGCGTCTTATCCCTGCTTCCACCGTGAAAATTTGTTTTGCGGCTGAAAAATACAGAAATAATCACATTATACAGGTATTGTTGGATTTGATTCCCGAAAAGCTGACTCTTGAAAAGGTTATCTGCTTTATGGATAAACTGCCTGAAAATGCGCCCGATTGCTTTATTACGGAAAGTGATTTCCGCAATGGATTCTGCGGCGAAGAATGCAGTTGGTTCGTTCCCGAAGCCGATCACACGATGTCCCTTGCCTGCACATCAGGCAGCACGGGAATTCCGAAGATACTCTCTGTACCGTATTACGGATTTCTTGTTTCGCAGATGGATATGGGAAGTTACCTTAATTTTACATCTGACGACATAATGATGATAGGCATGACTCTGTATCATCAGGGTGGATTTGGAATGGGACTCCAGATGACCTTGAAAGGCGGAACAGTTCTTTATCAGCCGCAGTTTCAGCCTGTAACGTTTCTTGAAACTGTTGAGAAATACCGAATTACAGTCATTCAGCTTACTTCGACGCTGGCTAAGGTTCTGCTTTCAACTCCGAATTTTGACAGCTATGATCTTTCAAGCGTTCGAATCTGTTATTTTGCAGGCGAAGTTCTGCCAAAAGAACTTGCCGATATTTTCGTGAAAAAACTGAATATCCGCGTTATAAATATTATCGGTTCATCGGAGACTGCCACTATGGTTGTATGGGATTCCGCGCGCGACGGCGAAGTTGATCCAAGCGATTTCCGCAAATTGCCATTTACCGATGTTAAGGTTATAGACGCCAAGCAACAGGAAGTGCCGCTCGGAGAGGTGGGCGAATTATGCGTAAAAACGGACGCGGTCATAACTTCATATTTCGGAAATCCTGAATTATCCGCAGAAAAAATAATCGCGGACGAATCGGACGGAAAACGTTGGTTCTGTACGGGAGATCTCGTTCAGCAGCAGGAGGACGGACGTCTGCGGTTTGCAGGCAGAAGCAAGCGAATCATCAAGCGCGGCGGAAATCTCGTTCACGCCGAAGAAGTTGAAGCCTGCCTGCTCACTCACCCAGAAATCGCGGCGGCTGCCGTAACAGCCGAGGATCACCCTGCTATCGGACAACAGATCGTGGCTTACATTCAGCCTGTCGGCGACAGCAGAATTACGCGCGGACAGATCGCTAAATATTTTGATGGCAAATTATCGGCTTACAAAGTTCCCGATAAGGTCGTGCCGGTTGAGGAAATACCAAAGGATATCGGCAAAATTCAATTTAAATATCTGAGAAAAAAGGAGTATACAAAATGAATAATTTATCATGGGAAGAATTCAAAAACGCAATTTCGGATTATGTAGGCGTAGAAGCCGACGAGATCACAGAAGAAACAGACGTTTACGAAGATCTTTATCTCGATTCGCTGGGCGTATTCGGACTTGGTACTCACATTACCGAAAATTTTCATCTTGAGCTGCCACTTTCTGCTGTTGCAACGGTAAGCAGAGTAGGCGAAATATTCCGTCTGCTTGTTGAACAGGGAACACCTTCGGAGGCGTAATTTTAAAGATGACGCTATTTTTTCTTCCCCATGCAGGAGGCTCGGCACGAAGTTATTGCAGCTGGAAACGCTATCTTCCGAAAGACTGGAATGTCGTACCGCTTGAACTGCGCGGCAGAGGCAGCCGCAGCAATGAGTTTTTTTGCGGAAATATACAGGAATGCGCCGCCGATCTGCTTGAAAAATACGGCGATCAGTTTAAGCAGCCGTATATAATATTTGGCCACAGCATGGGTACGATGCTTGCCACGGAACTTACGAAGCAAATTTCCGAAAAAAGCCTCCCTTCGCCTGCTCACGTTTTTCTGTCAGGGCGCTGCGCAGTAGATAATGCATACGCGACTTTCCCAAAATTCAGCGAAAAATCGGACGAAGATATAATTTCATTTTTCCTTGAAAAGGGCTTGTTTATGGAAAAAACTCCTGCCAATGAAAAATTGTGGGAGATAATGGCAAAAATTCTTTGCGCCGATGTCAGAATGACGGAAAATTACTATCTGTCCGCGGAGAATTTTCAATTTCCCTGCAATATCCACGTTTTTTACGGCAAGGACGATCCTTTTCTGCTGAATTGCGACATGGAGCATTGGTCGGCTTATACGCAGGGAAATTGCCGCGTGATCGCATATGAAGGAGGTCATTTCTACTGTAATGACGCGAAAGAAGAGATATGCCAAGAGATGATCACAGCCGTGAATAATTTGCGCTAAAGAGGAAAAATATGGAAAAAACAATATTGGAAGTAATCGCCGCTCATGCAAGGCGAATTCCCGAAAAAATCGCTCTTATCAGCGAAAACGAAACGCTTACTTACAAGAATTTATGGCAATCTATTCAAAACAGCGCGAAATTTCTGCGCGCAAACGAACTGCATAAAGGCAAAAAAGTCGTTATCAAGGCTGCGCAAAATGCCAATTATCTGATAAGCTACTATGCAATTCAGCTGGCTGGCGGAATTCCCTGCTGTCTTGAAAAAAATACTCCCTCCGCAGCGGTTGTGCAGATCGCTGAAAAAGTTCATGCTGTGCTTGTGATTTCTGAAACGAATCTTCATACGGTTCAACTGGAGAAGAATATCCGTTTTCTATCTATGGATACCGTGCGAACGGCTGAAATTACTGCAAATGATAACTTGGTTCTTGGGTTTCCGAATGCTGAAGATACGCAGCTTTTGATGTTTACAACGGGAACAACAGGCGCTTCAAAAGGCGTGGAACTCACATTTCGCGCAATGCAGGCTTCTGAGGAAAAGATCATGCATTTTCTGGGAATGCAGGATTATGCGCAGAACGGCTTATTAGTTACTCCGACGCCGCTCAATCATGCAAAGGGTATATGGGAAACGGGCGGAATGCTTCGCTGCGGAGGCAGTATTTATCTGCTTCGAGGAATGCTCGATCTGAAAGCATATTTTGCGGCTCTTGATTATCCGTGTGAAAAATTGCTCTTGTCGCTCGTTCCTGCAAATCTTCGCCTGCTTTTATCTATGGTTCCCGACGAACTTGCGAAAAGAGCGGATAAGATCGGCGCGATTAAGCTTGGAACTGCTCCGCTTTTGGAATATGAAAAAAATCGGATTCTGGAAATTCTCCCGGATACCGCACTTCACAATCCTTACGGTTCGTCCGAGGGCGGAATACTCTGTTCGTACCGCTTTGATCAATATTCAGGGCTGGAATTCTGCATTGGAAAACCGCTTCTTCACACGGAAGTTATCATAGTTGACGATGAGCGTAATCCCATAAAATCTTCTAAAAACAATATGGGAACGCTTGCTTTTCGCAGCAATTCCCTGATGAAGGGTTATTATGGCGAGCCGGGATTGACTTTGTCGATCATGCAAAACGGTATAATTTACACGAATGATTACGGGTATATCGACGAAAACGGATTTGTTTACGTAAGGGGCAGGGCTGACGATGTTATAAATATCGGCGGTTTGAAGGTTGCTCCCGATGAAGTTGAGGCGGAAGCCATAGCGCTTGACGGCGTGGAAGATTGCATCTGTATCGCTGTGGAGGACGAATTTACGGGAAGCGGCTTGAAATTGCTGCTTGTTATGAAAGAAAAGGGGACGATGAACTCATCTGTTGTCCGCAAAAAGCTTTCAACCAAACTGGAAGCATACAAAATCCCGAAGCAATGCGAAGAAGTTGACAATATTTCCCGTATGTACAACGGTAAGCTTAACAGAAAAGCTTATCGATAAGTAATTCTGATACAAAAAAGCTTGCTTGATGCAGGCTTTTTTCTATATAAAAGTAGCTTGCCACGCAAAACACAAAAAAGTGACAAGCAAAATACAAAAAAAT
>DETO01000107.1:0-7801 GCA_002362135.1 Ruminococcus sp. UBA3286
TATCCTATGAACACAGGCTCTTAGATAGGTCTGATGAATGCATTCCGAAAAGCCGTACAGTTTTAGCTGTACGGTTTTTTGCGAATAGCTGACAAGCGGCACGGCATACATTATAAATATATTTAATATGGAATGCAGGTGGGTTTTATGATATGCAGCCTTGATGATCTGAAGTCGAAAGAGGTCATAGACGTGAAAACAGGCGAAAGACTGGGATATATCGACGACGTTCGCATGAATATCGACAACTCCGAAATCATCTCGCTGCTTATTTATGGCGGATACAGATTTTTTGGGCTGTTCGGCAAAGAAAGCGATACGGAGATTCCCTGTAAATCCATAGAAGTTATCGGCGCCGATGTTATTCTGGTCAGCAGTGCGAATTCAACAAAAATAAAGAGAGAATTCTCTAAAAGTTTGTTTGAACGCACAAGATGAAAATACTTGCGGAAATTTGGAAAATATGGTATAATATTAAGGCAATTCGCACGCAGAGTTTTTACGGGTCTGTGCGTTTTATGCTGATTTAGTGTAAAATGTGGCACGTAAGCTAAATTCTGCGGAGGATTAAAAACAAATTTTAAATTAGGAGGACTACAACAATGGCAGTAGTTTCAATGAAGCAGCTTCTTGAAGCAGGCGTTCACTTCGGACACCAGACAAGACGCTGGAATCCAAAAATGGCACCCTACATCTTTACAGAGAGAAACGGTATCTATATTATCGATCTCCAGAAAACAGTTAAGAAGCTTGAAGAGGCTTATATGTTCGTTCGCGACATCGCAGCTCAGGGCGGCGAAGTTCTCTTCGTTGGTACAAAGAAGCAGGCTGGCGATTCCGTTAAGGAAGAGGCTACACGCGCAGGCGCTCATTATGTAAACGCAAGATGGCTCGGCGGTATGCTCACAAACTTCAAGACTATCCAGACAAGAATCAAGAGACTCGAACAGCTCCACACAATGGAAGAGGACGGTACTTTCGATCTTCTCCCCAAGAAAGAAGTCGTTAAGCTCAACCTTGAGATCGAGAAGCTTGAAAAGTTCCTCGGCGGTATCAAGACAATGAAGAAGATCCCCGCTTGTCTCTTTATCGTTGACCCCCGCAAGGAAAAGATCGCTGTTGCGGAAGCTAAGAAGCTCAACATTCCGATCGTTGCTATCGTAGATACAAACTGCGATCCTGACGAAGTTGATTACGTGATCCCCGGAAACGACGACGCTATCCGCGCTGTTAAGCTTATTGCAGGCACTATCGCTAACGCTGTTATCGAAGGCAGACAGGGCGACGACGCTGCCGAGGCTGCTGAAGAAACGCCCGCTGCTGAAGTTTCCGAAGAGGCTCAGGCTGAATAATTTGATAAATTTACGGGAAAAATATTTTCCGATATATAATTAAACAGGAGGAAAAAACAATGGGTAAGATTTCCGTTGCCGAGATCAAGGATCTCATGAAGTCAACCGGCGTTGGCATGATGGACTGCAAAAAGGCTCTCGAAGCAAACGACGGCGATATGGACAAGGCTATCGAGTTCCTCAGAGAAAAAGGACTTGCTACGCAGGCTAAGAAGAGCGGCAGAGCCGCTGCCGAGGGTATCGTTACTGCCGTTGTAAACGGCAATGTGGGCGTACTTCTCGAAGTAAACACAGAAACAGATTTCGCTGCAAATACAGACGATATCAAGAACTTTGTAAATGCGGTTGCAAATACTATCATCGAAAAGAATCCTGCTGACGTTGAGGCTCTTAAGGCTGAAACTATTTCAGGCGGCACAGCTACAGTAGGCGACGTTCTCACAGAGCTTGCAGGCATGAAGATCAGAGAGAACATCGTTATCCGCCGTTTCGTAAGAATGGAAGGCGTTCTTGCTTCTTACATCCACAACGGCGGTAGCATCGGCGTTATGGTAAAGATGGATACTGCGCTTTCTGCTGATCAGGTTTCCGTTATCGGTAAAGACGTTGCAATGCAGTCCGCTGCTCTTAACGCTCCTTATCTCAAGCGCGAGGATGTTCCCGCTGAGGTTATCGAGAAGGAAAAAGAGATCATGCTCGCTCAGATGGCTGAAGATCCTAAGATGGCAAACAAGCCCGAGCAGGTTAAAGTCAAGATCGTTGAGGGTAAGGTTGGCAAGTACTACAGCGAAAACTGTCTCCTTGAGCAGGCATTCGTTAAGGACGACAAGCTTACTGTTAAGGCTTATGTTGACGCGGAAGCTAAGAAGCTCGGCGGCGAGATCGTTGTAACAGACGTTATCCGCTATGAGCGCGGCGAGGGCGTTGAAAAGAAAGAAGATAATCTTGCAGACGAAGTTGCAAAGATGATCAAGTAATTGTCTTTCTGAATAAGATTTAATAAAGTACAGCCGCGGTTTGCGTATTATATACTCAAAATCGCGGCTGTTTTTTGGTGGTGAAATATGAACAGGATAAATTGGCGGGGATTTTTGGCGACTGTTATCGCAGGTATCGGAGTTTTTCTGATAATGATAAGCGCGGGCGACGTCGGACTTCTTTTGAAAGGCGATAAAATCATTCTTTCGGAATCGAAAATGTCGGATTATCACGAACCTGTACTTGTCGAGGGAGATATATTTTCAATCCAGCGTATGGCAACAGGATATAATGATAAATTTCCATATAATTTAATAAATGAAAAAATATGTTTGTATATGATCGTTAATATCTCTAAAAGCGATTGGGAAAATGCCTTGAAAAACGGTGATACGGACGTTTTCTACAGCGGATTCTACATCATCTACGCTGTAAGCGATGAAGAAATGATCAAAAAATGCGACGCTGCGGCTGATAAAAGCGTGGAGTATATAAAAAAGGTTGAAAAAGGGGATATCAATGCGGAAGTTCCCGATCTCGATCTCAAATTTGAGGGCAGGACTATAGAACAGCCGGAAGGCGAGTCTTATGCCAACGCGCGCGATAATTATATAAGCAATTCGAATATGAGCAACAATCAATTTGCCGAGCTGATGATAAGGGACGGAAAGGTCGGATTTGCCTCCGTTTTCAAGCTTATATGCGGGATCATATTGATTCTTGCGAGCATAATATTGATGGTATTTCCGTACATACAAGCGCATATCCGCGCAAAAAGAGAAGAATTATGGTGATTCGCAACATTCTGTAGTATACAATTTTGCGCCTGTTTTTTTGTGTAAAATTCACAAAAGAATGGGCGCAATATTTATGTATAAAGCACTTGCAGAATTGATAAAAATATGTTATAATGTAATGAGTATATCATGCAGTATTTGGAATGTAAAATTATTTCCTTTATTGAGGTAAAAATATGAATGAAAAAATAAAAATTCTCGCCGATTCAATAGGAAGAGTCATCGTCGGTAAAAAGGATACCGTTATCAGGCTTATTGCGGCAATGCTCTGCGAAGGTCACGTTCTTCTTGAGGACGTTCCGGGCGTCGGCAAAACTCAGCTGATAACCGCTCTTTCGCGGTCTGTCGGCGGAAAGTTCAACCGCATTCAGCTGACTCCCGACGTTATGCCCTCGGATATAGCAGGTTTTACCATGCTCGATCAGAAAACAGGGGATTTCGTTTATCGCGAGGGCGCGGCAATGTGCAATTTTCTGCTTGCCGATGAAATAAACCGCGCTTCACCGAAAGTGCAGTCGGCGCTGCTGGAGGCTATGGAAGAACGCCAGATATCTATGGACAGCGAAACTCACAGCCTGCCGAAGCCTTTTCTTGTAATGGCTACCCAGAATCCCGTGGAAACATACGGAACTTTTCATCTTCCCGAAGCGCAGATGGACAGATTTTTCATGAAGCTGTCTATGGGCTATCCCGACGCTGAAGAGGAAATGAAAATTCTTGACCGTACGGAGATGCATAATCCTATACTTAATATAGAAGCTCCTGCCGTTTCGATAGATGAAATTTTGCAGATGCAGCAGGAAGTCCGCGAAATACGCGTTACAGAGGGCGTTAAGCAGTATATAATCAATATTGTGGCTGCCACGAGAAACGACAGAAACGCTGCTCTCGGAATTAGTCCGCGCGGAAGTATTGCGCTGTATAAATCAGCAAAGGCGTTCGCATATATTTACGACAGAGAATATGTAACCCCAGACGATGTAAAGGCGGCGGCAGTCTCGGTTTTGTCGCACAGAATAATTCTTTCGCCGCAGGGAAAAAGCGGATTCGGAAGCGGTGAGGATTACATAAAACACATTCTCGAAACGACCGCTGTTCCCTCCATGTGAAAGCAATATGAAAAAAATAATTTCATTATTGGGCGTAGCTGCCATATTATTTGTTTTTACTTTTTACATAGACGGCGAAATAGGCATGATCCTGACCGCATTCATTGCCTTTGCGGCGGTAATATCGGTTTTATTCGCATTTTTTGGGCGAAAAAGAATCGCCGTATCGTTTGACTGCGACGGCTATGTGAAAAAAGGCGGAACTCTTACCGTCAATGTTACGGTTGAAAAGCAAGGCGGATTTCCGCTCGGCATAGTCAGCATAAAAACCTCCTCCGACGCAGTTTTCGGCTGCGCAGAGAAAACATTCCGATTGTCTCTTTCAGGAAAAAAACGGAAGGATTTTTCCTATACGATAGACGCCATAACAGGCGGAAATGGCGAAATATCGGTCGTTTCCGTGTATTCGTCCGGATTTATGGGATTTATCGGATTCAGGATAACAGGAGAACTTCCCGCTCCCAAAAGCGTAGGAGTTATACCCGAGATACCGAAAATAAGATCGTCGTCGATGCTTTTCAGAAATATTGCCGATTCGGTCATCACCAGCGACGACGAATCTTCGTCAGATTCCGCGATGCTGTATTCGGCAAATACCGCTCCCGGTTACGATCACCGCGAGTATGTTCAGGGCGACCCGCTGAAAAGGGTGAACTGGAAGCTTTCCGTGAAAAAGGACAAGCTTATGGTTCGGCTTGACGAGGCGGCGGCTTCCGTTCAGCCGGTTGTTATGCTCGATCTTTACCGCGGTCGGAATGCCGACGCGAATAATGCGGTCATTGCCGAAGAAAAGCTGATATGCGCGGTATTTGGCTTGATCACGCAGCTTATCGAGCAGGGCGTTGCTTCCACATTCGTGTATTACGGTGCAGGAGGCGAATTGATGGCGGAAAGCGTTGAAAGTCCCGATCATTCGTCGCAGCTTCTTCTGAAAGTGCTTGCGGAAAAGGTAATTCCTGAACGGCGGATAAGGCTTCACAGCACTTCTGCCTGCGCTTGTCTGATCGCCTCGACCGATATAAGCGACGAAATAGCGGCAATGGTCGCGCAGCTTGAAGATAAGGACAGCGCGCTCATTCTGGGCGTTTCAGCCGACAGCCGCAACGATTCAGGTCTGCCGATGTGGTATCTGGACGACGATAATAATTTCAGGGTATAAGAATATGACAGAGATTAAAAATAAAGGTGCATTCATAAAAACGCTGGCTGACCCCGTGCTTATTTACGTTGTTATTCTCGTGATGTCCATAATGTATCATTACCGCGATACCCTTACCGCAGCCTATGGAATAGCGGCTTATGCGCTGGGCTGGCTGATATTCCGTCTGTTCGATTTCATGAAAAAGCACAACGTCATAGGTGGCGCGGTCTATATCGCCATGCTGTTCGTTTCAATACGTCTGGCAGGCGCGGTTATCGAGCGCGGTCAGCAGGATTACCCTATCACATTCCTGCTCTGGTTCATGACTCCGCAGGATTCGCTGCTGTACAATAAATGGTACACCCTCGCGATGTTTGTATTCTTTTTCGTGTTCATGGCGTCGGTATTCTACTATTTCACCCGATGCCGATACAGGGTTTTCATGACGTTTCTGATAATGATGATACCCTTCGTTATCTACGGCAAGGAATACGAGGAAATGCCCGTATACTTCATTCTTGCGCTGTCCGTCGGATATGTGCTTCTTATGATAATGTTCAGGCAGCTGAATGAAAACAAAGATACGGTTATCATCGATAAGCGCGAAACATGGCGGTCGGTGGGAATTTTTACGGCGATGTTCGCGCTGGCGGCGGCATTTATCCCGAAGCCTGCTGTCGAAGCCGACAGAAGCGTTCTTGAAACGCTTATCAACGCCGACGCTCTGACGGACAGGCTGAACGAAATGCTTAACGTATTCCGCGATACGGCTACAGGCGAGCAGTTCCGCTCTACCGATCAGGATACTATCCATTATTACGGCTCGGCTGAAGAACCGCTGCGGCTGAAAACTTCTACGTTTTCAACATACAGCTATGAAACCGACAGCTGGAGCATAAGCGATCTTGACAGCTATTATTCAAAGCATGAGGATTTGCCGATAAATATATATGTCAACGGCGAGATAGCCGACGCGGTATTTTTCGCGGCTGACGAAGATGAAGATTTCGCCGAAAAATACGGCTTATCGGAATATGCAGGCGTTACCCTCGAATATCCGCAGCCGAAAGAAGTTTCGCTGTTTTCGGTGTATCAGGGCGGAAATTCCGCTCCCGTTCCGCAGGGCGCGTATACGCTTACGGAAACGTCGTATAACGGAGTTATCGGATTGACGCGCGCAGGCGCGATTCTGACCGACGAGGGATATTTCAACACGAACGACAGATTTAAATTCACATATATCCCCGACAGAGTGTTTGATAATGCCAATAATAAGGCGTTGATAGATATGCTGGGAAGTCGGGACGATTATTTCGAAATGCTCCGCGACGCTTTTGAAGTTGTCAAAGAGGCGAGAGATAATTATTTCATCACCACGGAGCAGTATGCGCAGGCTGACAGATTTTTCAGAACTCTTATGTCAAGCTGCAATTATTATGAGGATTACACGTCTATACTGCTTGATTACGGCGATAACGAGAGGATTCGCGAACTTGCCGCGGAAATCACCGACGGGCTGACTTCCGACTATGATAAGGCGAAGGCTCTTGAATGGTATTTCATCAATAACGGCTATGTCTACGATCTCGATTACCGCAAGGAAAAGGGCGATAATGCGGAGGATTTCCTCTTTGATTCAAAGACGGGCGTCTGCTATGAATATGCGACGGCAATGACTTTGCTTTCAAGGGCGGCAGGAATCCCTGCGCGCTATTGCGAGGGCTACAATATGCAGACGGAGCTTGAGCAATACCGCGACGAAAATGGCGTAGAAAAGCGATATACCATTACTTCCAAGGACGCTCACGGATTCCCCGAACTTTACATAAAGGGCTTCGGCTGGGTAACTTTCGAGCCGACCATGTCCCTCGACGCTCAAAGCGACGGCGGCAGGCAGGCTTCAAGTATGCTTTCAAAAATGGGTCTGATAATATTGGCGATTTGCGGCGTTATGCTGATAATTGTCTTTGTATCGCCGTTTTTGATACATAGATCATTTATATTCATAAACAGGAGAAAAAGTCCCGAACAGGCTGCTGCGGCGGTTATTCGCCGAATCTGCCGTCTCTACGGAATTTCTGCATCAAGTACGGCGCGTGAAGCTGAAAAAGAAGTAATGCGGCGTTCGGGTGCGGATATCTCGGCGGCGGTACTGCTGTTTGAAAGGGCGGAATACGGAGGTGAAAAGCTTAGCGAAAATGACAGGGAAGAAGTAATAAAGTCGTATAATTCTGCGTATAAGGCTCTTGCGGAGGCAAAAAAAGCTGAATGCAAAATGAAACTGCGCAGGAAGAAAATAAAATGAAAATCAATTTTTACTTGTGCTGCATTATGCAAGGGGACGCCGTCCCCCTGCACCCCCTGCCAAAGGGTGACTCCCTACAGTGTAGGGAGATGTCCGCAGGACAGAGGGTACGGCACGTT
>DETO01000107.1:8059-12018 GCA_002362135.1 Ruminococcus sp. UBA3286
GTAGGGAGATGTCCGCAGGACAGAGGGTACGGCACGTTAGTGTTCACCCTTTGGAAACCCAATTTTCATGTTTTCCTATCCCTGAAGGGAAAGGAAAACATGAGGAAGGCTCAAAGAGCGCAACATCTTTGCAGGAGATATATGGAGACAAAATCCCTTGCATAGTACAGCATAGTAAAAATTGATTTTCATGATGAAATAAGGAGGCTGATACCAATGCAGCATAGATCGAAAAGGAGAGTTTTCAGCATAATTACGGCATTTACGGCGGCATTATGCTTTTCGGTGCAGGCTATCCCGACGGCTGAAACAGGCGGTTTTTCAATAACGGCAAACGCCGCGGGAGAACAGGCATCTATATACGACGAATACCTTTCGTGGAGCCAGCTCGATACACGCTGGGGCAGTACGCCCATGGGCGGCAGCAATATCAGAAGTTCAGGCTGTCTGCTTACATCGCTGGCGATAATGGCGGTTCATTCCGACTCTATCGACGACGAGGCTATGAAGAACCTCAAAATAAGCAATATCGAGGAATTCAACCCCGGAAAGCTTGCCGACGCTTATTCAAGCGTAAACGGCTTCACTTCGGGCGGAGCGATAGCAAGCTGGGGAACTGTTCATCAGCTTATACCGCAGATCGAATGGGGCGCGGATAAATATTTTAACAGTACTGACAAGAAGAAAGTCGCTGATGAACTTAACAGCCTGATGGACGAGGGCTGGCACATTATCGCGCGCGTCAACAACGGCTATTTCCATTGGGTGTATATCCGCGGAGTTGACGAAAACGGCGATATCATCATGTCCGACCCTGCCAAGGAGGAAGAGAGCCTTTACAAGGCTTATCCCAACGGCTTGCAGGGCGAATACTGGATGATAAAGGGCAAAAAAGCTCCAAAGGAATGCGGAACTGCTCAGGAATATGAACCGTCGCTGGAAGTTTCGCTTACGCCGCCTGCCAAAACAGAATATTTTACGGGCGAAGAACTCGATTTCAGCGGTTCTTCCGTAACGATAAGCGGAGTTGACCCCGAAACGGGAGAATGGCAGAACGACGCGGAGGAGATAAGTCTCGATTCGGCTGAATACAGCGTAGATTTAGGAGATTTCAATCCTGAAACTACGGGTACATACACCATTACAGTCAATGCGGAAAAGGAATACGCTTCCGCAAGCGCGTCGTTTGAAGTTACGGTAAGCGAGCCTGCTATGGAAAACGGCACGGAATATTTCCTCAAAGATCAGGAAAATCTGCCTGTGTACGAATCCCCCGAAGAAGGAAAGATAGTTTCTGAACTTAATAAGGGAAATGTGGTCTTTATATCGGAATATAGCGGAAAATTCGGGCTGATAAGTTCGGAAAGCTTTACAGGCTGGGTAGATATGGAAATGCTTGAACGCGTTGAAAGTCTCCCACGCGATATCGGCGATATAAACGGCGACGGCAAGGTCGATAAGTACGATCTTGCGCTTCTTAACGTTTATATTCAGCAGAACGAACTGCTTCCCGACGGCGTTTCAACGCTTTCGGCGGCGGAACTTAAAGCCGCTGATGTAAATGGCGACGGCGCTGTAAATATCGATGACGTCATAGAATATCTGACGATCATTTACGGTTGATAAGGAGGTATTTCAATGGAATGGACGGAAGTCAACATATATACCTCTGCCGAGGGGATAGAGCTTATCTGCGCGAAACTGATGGATATAGGCATTAAAGGCTTTGTTATCAAGGATTCGGCGGATTTTAACGAATTCCTCGAAAATAAAAACGGGCAGTGGGATTATATTGACGAAGATCTTATGGGGCTGGCAGACTGCGAGACCTGCATAACCGTTTATCTTCCCGAAAATAATCAGGGAGCGGATATGCTCACTTCGATCAAGAATATGCTTGCCGACGTGAAAAAATCCGATACCGACGGCGTTTACGGACGCCTTGAAGCGGAACTTGCAAGCATTCGCGAGGAGGACTGGGCAAATAACTGGAAGCAGTATTTCAAGCCCTTTACTATCGGCGAAAAGCTTGCCGTAAAGCCTTCGTGGGAGGATTACAGCGGAGACGACGGGCGAAAAATACTGGAGATAGACCCTGCCTCAAGTTTCGGAACAGGTCAGCATCATACTACCCGACTTTGTCTGGAACTTCTGGAAAAATCCGTCAGGGAGGGCGACAAAATACTCGATATGGGCTGCGGAAGCGGAATACTTTCGATAGCTGCGATGCTTCTTGGCGCGGAAAGCGCAGCTGCCGTTGATATCGAGGAAAACGCCGCTGCTACGGCTCAGGAGAACGCTCGGAAAAATAATATTGCAGATGAGGTTTACAAGACTTATTTCGGCAATATTCTTGCTGACGAGGTTCTTGCAGATAAGATTGACGATAAATATGATATTATTACGGCGAATATCGTCGCCGACGTACTGATAGCTATGAAAGACTATTTCGTCCGCTATCTCAGAAAAGGCGGTACGCTGATAATATCGGGTATTATCGAAGAGCGCATGGACGAGGTTCTTTCCGCTGTTGAGGGCGTGGGATTCATTCGTCAGGCGGTCAGCGTAAAGGAAGGCTGGGCGGCTGCTCAGTATACAATTTAACATAATATTTTAACAAGGAGAATGATACAAGTGGCATTATTTAAGAAAAACAAGCAGCAGGAAGCTGCTGCTGAAAGCGCAAAGGAATTCGACTATAAGCAGGCTATATTGGAGATGCTCAGCGAAAAGCTGGATAAGGCTAATCTGTACGACGACTGCATCATCATGCCCCGCGGCTTTACTATCGATGTAAAGATCGGCAAGCACGAGGATAAGGAAAACGTTAAGCTGCTTCAGGTAGTTTTCATCGTTTCCCACGACGATTTCGACGAGCCTATCATCGATCCCGTTGATTCTCAGGGCAAAACACACGAGGACGCCGCTAAAATGGCTGTAGAGATATTCTACGGCGGTCTCTGGCACCCCCTCGACCAGTCGATGTTCAAGAAAAATCCTATCCACGTTCCCGTAACATATCTTAATCAGCATTATGATTTCGATCTGTACGCTCAGTCCATCGTAAGAATCGGACAGCCTGCGGAAAAGCCTACTATGCTGCTTGGTATGATTCAGAATGAAATTCCGAAATATCTCGGCTCAAAGAAGTATTACTGGTTCAGAATTTACCTTGCAAAGCACAAGGAACGCGAGATAATCGAAGTTCGCGTGAACGGTTCGGTATGCGGCGAACTGGAGAAATTCTTCAAGCCGTATATCGATTCATGGGACGCTTCCTCTTCGTTCATCTGCGAAAAGCAGTACGGAATCTTCGTTCAGCGCGAGGACGACAAGTGTCCTTTCAATAAGGAAACTGTCGTAAGAACGGCAAAAGCGGCTCTCGAAAAAATGGTAAAAACTACCAACATGGACGAGTACAAGCAGATGGCTGTTGAACTGGACGAGATCGCAGGCGACAGAAACGTTGCGGCGGAGGTAAGAATCTTTATCCCCGAAATTCTCGCAAAATTCACTCTCGGCTATAAGGAGGGCGACAGCCTGTTCCTCATCGACGGCGACAACAAGATCGAGTTCAAAAAGACTCAGCTTCGCTCGTATTTCTACATTCAGCAGGTTATCCTTGAATACCTCAATACAAGACCTCCGCAGGAAGACGTTCAGAGAATCGTATTCAACAGCGTTGCTTTCCGCGAACTCAGAAAGGTGAATAAAGAATCCGGTCACGAGCCGAAAGACCTCTTCGTTCCCGGTACGGCTTACAAGATAGCGAACGATAACTATAAGGTTTGGTAATTGTTTTTACTGTGCCGTATTACGCAGGAAACTCCGTTCCTCTGTATTCCCTGTCTAAGGCTTAGTCCTTATCGTCCCTGTTCAAATTTATCATGTACCCATTGGGTGCATGATAAATTTAATATTGGGATTCATAAGGGACTATGTCCCTTATGCAGGGGGTG
>DETO01000117.1 GCA_002362135.1 Ruminococcus sp. UBA3286
CTATTTACAAATTGTTAATTTTGTGATATGATATACGTAGGGCAATACCGATATATTTTTTTCGAATTTGATACAAAGGTACTTTACTTTTACGCATTATTGTGTTAAAATAGTAAAGGAGATGCTGCACGCAGAAATTGTGCAGCGATAATTTTAATAATAATTTTGCCTTTGGGCGGATCGGAGTTTTAAAATGAACGAAAAAATCAAATCCGAAAATATGGATCTTCTTTTTGAAGCGATACTTACCCTTGAATCTGTTGATGACTGCTACAAATTTTTTTCGGATCTATGCACCACGATAGAGTTAAAATCCTTTGCACAGCGCTTTCATGTTGCAAGGCTTTTGGACGAACACCGCGTTTACAACAGCATTGTAACTCAGACAGGCGCAAGTACTGCCACGATCAGCCGTGTAAACCGCTCGCTTCAAGACGGTAGTGACGGCTATAGTATAGTTTTTGACAGATTGAAAGAAAAAAATTTATTAAAGTGATCGGGGGATTATCCTGATCGCGTGAAAATCGGTTCTGATGTACCGTGAAAGGAAATTATATGAGAAAACCGAAACTTTTTAAAAGATGCGCGGCAGGTATTTCGGCTGCCGCTGTATTTCTCACAAGTACTGTATTTACTTCCAACGCTGCTGTGGTGAATCCCGATAAGCCCAACAATTATCAGAATTTTGCCGAAGCGCTCCAACTCGGACTGTGTTTTTACGACGCGAATAAATGCGGAGACGAAGTTGCTGAGGACGGATATTATTCATGGCGCGGCAACTGTCATGTCAAGGACGCCGAAATTCCGCTTCAGCCCATGAATCCTATGCCTACCGTAAATAAGGGCAAAGATGACAAAGACGATGCTGATGATGACGGAAAAGGCGAATACGATGGCAAAGGCGATGGCGGCGCAAGCGCGGCTGAAGGACTGTATGTTGGCGTGAATATGTCAGATGATTTCATCAAGGCAAACAAAAAATATCTCGATCCCGACGGAAACGGCTCTGTCGATCTTACAGGCGGCTGGCATGACGCAGGAGATCACGTTAAATTCGGATTACCGGGCAGCTATTCCGCTTCGACTCTTGGCTGGGGATATTATGAATTTCCTGAATCATATAAGGAAATCGGGCTTGATAAGCACGTTGAGGACGAACTCAGATGGATAAATGATTATTTCATGAAAGCTACTTTTCTCGACGATAACGGAAAGGTCGTCGCTTATTGCTATCAGGTCGGAGAGGGAAACAACGACCACAACTACTGGTGTCCTCCGGAATTGCAGGTCGATAACACGGTCGTTGCGTCCTCATCATGCGCAGTAAAACGCCCTGCTTATTTTGCAACTACCGAAATGCCTGCTTCCGATCAATGTGCAGGCGCTGCGGCTTCTCTTGCCGTGAATTATCTTAATTTTAAAGACAAAGATCCTGAATATGCTCAGAAAAATCTTGATTATGCCATTGCTCTTTATGATTTTGCCGTGGAAACTCATACCGAAGAATGGGAACCCGGAATGACTCCGACTGCAACAAGCCTCGGATATGACGGCGGATTCTATACTTCAAGCTATGATTACGACGAGCTTTCATGGGCTGCCGTATGGCTTTATTACTGCACGGAAAACTGGGATTACATTGACGATATCATCGCCGTTGACGAAACGGTAACAGGCGAAATGGGCGCACACCCCTACACGGGCTACATGAAGCGTATCATTACCGATACCGGAAATTGCTGGCAGAATATTTGGGTGCATTGCTGGGATACCGTTTGGGGCGGAGTTTTTGCAAAGCTTGCTCCCGTTACAAATATTTCGCGTGACTGGTATATTTTCCGTTGGAATCTTGAATTCTGGTCGGGAATGTCTGAAGCGGACGCTGCTGCTGCGGATTTCGATGTTCCCGTAACAGCTCACAAATATTTTGGTCAGGACGACGTAATCTGGAATACAAAGATAACCGCTGACGAGATCGCTGATCTGCCGACAGCCGACGGCGCTTGGCTGAAGAAAACTCCCGCAGGTTTTGCAATGCTTAACGATTACGGCTCTGCAAGATACAATACCGCGGCAGGACTTCAGGCAATGGTTTACGCTAAGGAAACAGGCGATATGACGTTTGCTGAATGGGCTAAAGGTCAGATGGAATATATTCTCGGCGATAACCCTATGGGTTATGCGTATGAAGTAGGATATGAGAATAACTTTGCTTCGCAGGCACATCATAGATCTTCACATTGCTCTGCGACACAAAGCATGGACGATCCGCTCGTTCAGGTTCACACTCTCTGGGGCGCGCTTGTCGGAGGACCTGACGCTGACGACTTCCACCGTGACGAGACGAAGGACTTCATTTACAACGAGGTAACAGACGACTATAATGCGGCTTTCTGCGGCGATCTTGCAGGATTGTATCATTTCTACGGTGCAAAGGGCAAGGAACTTGCCGACAAAAATCACATCATTCCTGATTTCAATATGTCTGAAAATGCGGTCGGGTATGATCAGGTCGATGAAAACGGCGATCTTTTGCCGACAGGATTGTTTATTTCCGCAGGCAAGGCTCAAGAAACCGACGCAGGAATGCAGATAAAGATCGTGGTTCACAACAGAACTGTGAATCCGCCAAAATTTGAAAGCGATTTAAAAGCGCGCTATTACTTTAATATCAATGAGCAGCTTGCTAAGGGCGAAGATATAAGTTATATTTATACTCGAATCGATTACGATCAGGAAGCCAGCTTTACCGATGGCAAAAATCAGGCGATTATCTCCGATCCGATAAAATATGATGACAAGGGTAATTATTATGTTGAAATTTCATGGCAAAACTGCGATTTTTATGGCAGCCGAGTTTATCAGTTCGGATTGCTGAATACCATGAATCCCGAAACATATGATACGGTTTGGGACGCTTCCAACGATTACAGTTATGATGATCTTGTAAGCTTTGAGGACGACAACGACGCAGCCGCTATTACTGAAAAGATCACGCTTTACGCAGATGGCAAGCTTGTATGGGGCGTTGAACCCGACGGTACTGTCGCAGACGGAAGCGAAGAACCTTCTCTCTGGGGAGATGCAAACTGCGACGGAAAGGTTGAAATTGCCGATGCAACGCTCATTCTTCAGTATCTCACAAATAAGGATGAGTACAAACTCACGGAGCAGGGAATGCGCAACTCTGATGTAATTGGAAACAGCGACGGAGTTACGGCTCAGGACGCTCTTGTGATTCAGCAGCTTGACGCGGGAATTTACAAACAAACTGATCTGCCGATAAAATCAAAATAATTAATCAATAAGAAACGCCCTATTCAGGGCGTTTCACTATATGAGATCAAAATGTTTGAGCGCATTGAATATGCCGTCCTGATTAAGCGGCGTCGTAATGTACGAAACATAGGGATAAATCGACTCTGCACCACCCATTGCCACGCTGTTCGGAACAGCTTTCAGCATAGGCAGATCGTTTGCGCTGTCGCCGATCGCATATGCGTTTTTCATGGGAATATTCATCTTTTTCAGTATGAATTCTATCGCCGTCGCCTTTGAAAATCCCAGAGGAACGTTTTCGTAAAATCCATGACCTCGATCAATTATCTGAAAAAATTTACCGATCTCGCGTCTGAACATATCTATATCGCAATCGGGATTTTCCCATATTACGAATTTATCAAACATGAAATCGTGGTCTTCGACCTGTCGGCTGATGTCAATGCCGTCCTCAACGAAATTTTGCAGAAAATCTTCAAGATCAGCGTTTTGGGGTGATAGATCGTCGAAGAAATAGCCGTCTTTATGTTCGTAAACAGGCGTAACACCGCATTTTCTGATAAGCTGCGCAATTTCGCGGCAGAAATTCTGCTCTAATTTATTGTAAAAAATAGTTTCGCAGCCGTATTCTATGTAAGTTCCGCAGCCGCAAATCAGCCCGTCAAAACCAAGACTGCGGACTTTTTGGCTGACATTGAAAATCGTTCGCCCCGTGTTTATAAATGTGAAATTTCCTTTTTCACGCGTTCGAGTTATTGCTTCTGCGGTACTTTCAGGTATCGTCGCAAGTCCGTCTTCGGAAATAAGTGTGCCGTCAATATCGAAAAAAATTATCGATGACATTTTATTCACCTCTCAAAAAATCTTCAATTAAAATTATAATACATTAATAAATTTTTGTCAAGAGAAAGGGCGTGTATCATGCTTCATATTTATACCGGCTACGGAAAAGGGAAAACGACTGCGGCTGTTGGACTTGCGGTTCGCGGCGCAGGTGCAGGAATGAACGTATTTTTTATGCAGTTTCTCAAAAACGGGAGTTCGTCGGAGATCAAAATGCTGCGGAATTTAGGGATCGATATCTGTTGCGTTCCACAATGCACAAAATTCACATTCAACATGAGTTCTGACGAATTATCCGCGGTAAAAGCCGAGCATAATAAAATGCTTAAAGAAGCGCATGAATTGATGATTTCGGGAACGGCGGATATGATTATACTTGATGAAATTTTAGGCGCATATGATAAAAATCTTCTGGACAGAGAGATTGCTGCGGAACTGATCTGCAATGCTAAATCTGAATGCGAATTGATTCTGACAGGAAGAAACGCTCCTGAACTTTTCGTGGAAAAGGCCGATTATGTAACGATTATGGAATTGAAAAAACACCCTTATGAAAAAGGCATAGCAGCCCGAAAGGGGATAGAATACTGATCAGCATAAGAAAAAACGCCCTGAATGGGCGTTTTTCAATATGACCAGACCGATAAGCCGGGTTCTGTCGTGTGCAGCAATTTATCTACTCTTATCGTCGCCGATAAGCTCAAGCCGTCATTACTGCATATCCGCCGAGCAAGCGTTGATATACAGCACCAATAGACGTTGCATCGGGTAGGGTTTACATGGCAGCGCAGTCTCCTGCACTCCGGTGAGCTCTTACCTCGCCTTTCCACCATTGCCTGAAAATCAGGCGGTATATTTCTGTTGCACTTGCCCTAAGGTCACCCTCGGCTGCTGTTAGCAGCTACCCTGCTCTATGATGCCCGGACTTTCCTCGTGAACATAAAAAACGTTCACGCAGCTGCATAGTCTGCTCAATTAATATTATGTTATTAATTATAACTTTTTGATAATTTCAGCCTTCCGGATTACTTCATAGCCTCTTCAACAGCAACAGCGCAAGCAACTGTAGCTCCAACCATCGGGTTGTTGCCCATTCCGATAAGACCCATCATTTCAACGTGAGCCGGAACGGAGGAAGAACCTGCGAACTGAGCGTCAGAGTGCATACGTCCCATTGTATCTGTCATACCGTAGGAAGCAGGGCCGGCAGCCATATTATCGGGGTGGAGAGTACGTCCCGTACCGCCGCCTGAAGCAACTGAGAAGTACTTTTTGCCTGCGTCTGTGCGCTCCTTCTTATATGTACCTGCAACAGGGTGCTGGAAACGAGTAGGATTAGTTGAATTGCCTGTAATTGAAACGTCAACATTTTCCTTCCACATGATAGCAACGCCCTCGGTAACATCATTTGCGCCGTAGCAGTTAACTTTAGCGCGGAGACCGTCAGAATAAGGCTTGCGGAACACTTCCTTTACCTCGCCTGTATGGTAGTCCATTTCAGTTTCAACATATGTAAAGCCGTTGATACGAGCGATTATCTGAGCGGCGTCTTTTCCAAGACCGTTAAGGATAACGCGGAGAGGCTTCTGACGAACCTTGTTTGCCTTTTCAGCGATACCGATAGCGCCTTCAGCAGCTGCGAAAGATTCGTGACCTGCCAGGAATGCGAAACACTCTGTTTCTTCCTCAAGAAGCATCTTGCCGAGGTTTCCGTGACCGAGACCAACCTTACGCTGATCTGCAACAGAACCGGGAATACAGAAAGCCTGAAGACCCTCACCGATAGCGGCAGCAGCGTCAGCAGCTCTTGTGCAGCCCTTCTTGATAGCGATAGCGCAGCCTACAGTGTACGCCCACTTAGCGTTTTCGAAGCAGATAGGCTGAATGCCCTCAACGAGTTTATAAATATCGAGACCTTTTTCCTTGCAGATGTCGGCACACTCTTCGATAGTGTTGATGCCGTAAGCCTTGATAACGTCAAGGATCTGCTTTTCACGTCTCTCGTATGATTCAAATAAAGCCATTTTAAGTGTCCTCCTTATTCTTTTCTGGGATCAACGATCTTAACTGCGTCAGCAACTCTGCCGTACTGACCCTGAGCCTTTTCAAATGCAGTATTTGCATCGTCGCCTGCCTTGATGAAGTCCATCATCTTACCGAAGTTTACAAACTTGTAGCCGATGATCTCGTTTTCTTCATTAAGAGCAAGACCTGTTACGTAGCCGTCAGTCATTTCAAGGTAACGGGGACCCTTTGCAAGAGTGCCATACATTGTTCCTACCTGTGAACGAAGTCCCTTACCGAGATCTTCAAGACCGGCGCCTACAACGAGACCGCCTTCGGAGAAAGCAGACTGAGAACGTCCGTAAACGATCTGGAGGAAAAGTTCTCTCATAGCTGTATTGATAGCGTCGCAAACGAGGTCGGTATTAAGAGCCTCAAGAATAGTTCTGCCGGGGAGGATCTCAGACGCCATAGCAGCAGAATGAGTCATACCTGAGCATCCGATAGTCTCAACGAGAGCTTCCTGAATAACGCCCTCCTTAACATTGAGAGTAAGCTTGCAGGTACCCTGCTGAGGAGCGCACCAACCGATACCGTGTGTGAAGCCGGAAATATCCTTTATCTCCTTAGCCTTTACCCATTTTGCTTCCTCAGGAATCGGAGCTGCACCGTGAGCAACGCCCTGTGCGATGGGGCACATCGTTTCTACTTCATGAGAATAAATCATTATTAATACTCCTTTCAGATATTAGGACGGATAAGCTGTCCCACATACAATAACATTATACAACATTTCTGCTTTTTAATCAAGTGATTTTGACAAAAGAATGTCATTCGTATGTTATATGATACTAACTTTTTTTATTTTCCGAAATTATAAATCAATCTTCGTCGCTGTTTTTATGAATTGTTTCATCATTGCGATCGCTGAAAAGTTTAAGCTTTCTGAACGAATGCTCCAGACGTCTGCCGTTGAACCCCTTTTTCTCTGAAATCTCCTTATATTTCGCGGAAAGTTCCTCCAAACGCTTTTTGCGCTGAGCGTTTTTCTCGTTGAATTCCTCACTTTTGCTGCGTATAGTTTCAACTCTGCTGAAAAGTTTTTCTCCCGTTTTGTCGGAGATTTTTCGCATTTCTGCTGAAATGCCCTCAAGGATACGCATTTTCTTTTTGATGTTCAGGATAGCCGAAACTGTAATTATGAAATCGCTTGCGAATCCGACATAGATCACGATCAAGGCAACTACTCCGACAGTATGCGGAATCCAGTTTACGAATTTTTCTATTATGGGGTGGATTATTCTGACGACGATAAGGCAGGCAATGCCCCATAAAAGCGAAAATTTAAGGCAGATATATCCGCCTATGTTGAATTTTTCCTCGGAATAATCCCACCAGTGCTGATGAAATATCTTTTCCAATACAAAGCCGGTCAGAAGTTCCAGCGCTGAGGTGAGAAGAACCGAGCCGACATATAAAATCAAAACATTTTCGCTGATCGGTAAAAGTGAGGATATAACTGTCACAGCGCCAAATCCGTATATCGGGCAGTATGGTCCATTGAGAAAACCGCGGTTGATGAATTTGCCATGCTCGACTGCCTGATAAACAACTTCGAGACACCAGCCGAAAAATGAATAGATTACAAAAAAACTTAAAATCTGATAAACGCTGAAAATATGCATCACTTCCTAAAATCCGAGTTCTTCGCCAACGAGAATTACTTTTATTCTGCCCTTGTGCCTTTGCCGAGCCGAAATGAGGTAGTTGCAGCAGATTCTGCCGTCGCCTCCGCAGCCGTCGCAAATTTGCCTGTCAGCTTTTTTCAGAGAAATGCATTCTCCCGTTTCGGCGCAGGGAGTGCCGCAGTCGAGCCGTATGCAGTTAGGCGGAGCAGCTTCGCGTTTTACACGGATTTCAGCTTCTTCAAGATCATATACTATCTTATTGTATCCGGCGATAATTATCACAGATTTCGGGCCAAAGGCTATCGCAGCGATCCTGTTGCTGTTTCCGTCAACATTGTAAAGCACGCCGTCCTCGGTTATCGCATTTGAGCTTGATATGTAAACATCGGCAAAAAACGATTTTCTGTAGAAATCGAGCATTTCTTCGGGCGCACATTTTGAGCGGTCGAGATACTGATAAGCAGGGGAGGAGATCAGCTCTGTCAAGCCGCATTCAGCCATTGAAGCTGTGCCGCCATGAGTGATCACATCGCCGTCCTTCAGCAATCCTCTGACGATTTCCACAACGTCCTCTTTTGTAGGCGCATAGTAAAAATCCATGTTGTTCTTTTTGAGATTTTCACCGGTTTTCTTGATTCTTTTCTCAATTATTGCCTTTTTGTTTTCATTCATTTAATTTTACTCCTTTGCAAAAATATGCAGAGTTAAAGCAACTCTGCATATTTAGAATTTGTGTTCATAGGTTTTACGTACGTCTTTTCGGCAAAATTTTATAATTGCTGCGTTGAAAAAACTCACCATACATCAGTATGCTTTCGTTTTTTCGCCTTGCGCTTATAAAATTTATGCTCGAAAATCCGCACGCACATCCTATGAACACAAATTCTTATGATAATTTAATTAGTCGTTGTCAGGTTCGAGAACAGCATAGTTTCCGTCAGCACGCTTATAAACAACGTTGATGTTGCCTGTCTGAGCGTTCATAAACATGAAGAACGTATGACCGAGCATATTCATCTGGAGAATAGCTTCTTCAACGTCCATGGGACGAAGTTTGAATTTCTTTTCCCTGATAACATTGTAATCGGAAACCTCCTCGACCGGTTCAGCGAAAGCTTCCTTGAACGCGGAATCCTTCAGCTTTTTCTCAACCTTGGTCTTATTCTTGCGAATCTGTCTTATGATCTTGTCGATAGCTTCGTCAAGAGCGTCGTTTTTATCGACAGCTGTGCGCTCGGAGCGGAAAATAATGCTGTTATATTTAACTGTAAGCTCAAGAATGATCTTATCCTTGAGTTCGGACATTACGATTTTAGCCTCGGCTTCGTCGCCGAAGAACTTGCTGAGTTTTGCGTTGATCTTTGATTCGGCATATTCGCTGAAATTCTGCGGAACCTGCATTTTCTTAGCTGTAATGGTTGTTTTCATAGATTGACGTCCTCCTTGTAAACTTCCGCTTGGAAGCATAATAAGCGGCATTTAATAATCATCGCTTTTTAATTTCTGCTCTGATATTATGCTGCTTCTATGGGTGTATTATAACATATTTTATTGAAATTTACAATAGCTTATTGTAAATTTTGTTGAATATGTATAATTGAGGCGCCTGTATTTGTCGATTATTTACAATTTGAAAACGCCTGATAGTTTATCAGTCGCAAATATGATCGAGCATCGTATTGAGGATTCCCTCTGCGGTAACGGGCGTATTCCACTTATTTTCGAGCAGAACGCAGAATGCTATCGGATTTGATGGTTCATCAACAAATCCCACGAGGAGGGCGTTTTCCTCATCGCCGTCCTTGACTTGAGCTGTACCGCTTTTGATTCCAACGCTGTGATTCGGGATAGAAACTGCATAGTGATTCGCGCCGTTCGTCACAAGAATCTGCTTCATCGTGGATGCTGTATCATCGCTAAAGAGCTTCTCGCTGTATTTCGTCCCCATAACTTCCGTGTTTTCGCCGTAAACATCGGTAACGCGGTCTACGAGGTGCGGCATGGTCATTTTTCCGCTGCCGTTTGCGATAGCGCTCTGCCACATCATAAGCTGTATCGGGCTTGCGAGAGTTGCTCCCTGACCTATACAGCCCCACTGCGTATTAAATTCAGTTGAATCAGTAAGCTTCGTAGACGCTTTTTCGCATTGAATTCCGTCGATATCAAAATATTCAGGTTTGTCATCGTTGACTGCATAGCCGAGTTTACGGTACATGGAGATTACCTTGTCAAGCGGCATATCGCTGTCTTCAATAAGCTGCGCAAAGAACGGATTACAGCTGTTTTCTACTGCCTGCTGAATATTCTGCGTGCCGTGACCTGTGCTGTTGTGGCAGTCGATCTTTCCTCCTGAGCTGTTCATGAAGTAGCCCGAACAGCTGAAACTTTTTGAAAAAAGTTTATCGTGTCCCATTATTTCAAGAGCGGAAATTACCGTAGAAACTTTTTGCGTTGAACCGGGTACAGTTCCACAAAAAGCCTTTGAAAGAAGCGTGCCGGATTCCATGTTTTCAAGGTTTGCATAGCCTTTTGTAGGATCTAACGAGGGCAGACTCGTGCATACGAGAATTTCGCCCGTTTTATAATTATAAGCCACAGCGCAGCCCTTTGCATTTCCGTAAGCGTTGTATACCGCGCGATTGGCTTCGTGATCGAGAGTCGTATAAATCGCAGCTTTTCCTCCCTCTTTCACAAGACCCGCGGAGAAACTGTAATTATTCAGCTTGTCGATATTTTGCGCAACAAGAGTGTTTTCCATCTGACCCTTGTCGTCGCCGATCAGGTTTCCGACGTCTATGAAGTGATTATCGGGATAATCCTTGTTGCCCGAACCGTCAAAAAGCACATCTCCGCTGCGGTCGTAAACCTTTCCGAGTTTGTAGTTATCGGAAAAAGTCATGTAAAACGAAGCCTGCGTATTGATTTTCACCACGAGGGCAACTATACCTATTATAAATATCAGCAGAAACAGCGTAATGATATGCTGACATCTTCTTATGCTTTTCATCTTGCCACACCTCCGCTTTCAGTTCTGTAATACTGATTTTGCTGCGGATACTGCGGCTGCCTGTAGGGGAGAGGCTGCTGTGGAACTTCGGAATTTTTCTTCTTCTTTTTCGGCTTGACGTCTTTAAACACAGGAGACTGCGCCGCAACTATCATTCCTATCATGAATCCGCTTGTTGCCATCGAACTGCCGCCCGTCGAGATAAACGGAAGCGTTACGCCTGTAAACGGTATCATGTTGCATGAACCGAAAATGTTCAGAGCCATCTGTATCGTGAATGCCGCGCATATTCCTGCACACATCGTGCCGTGATAGTATGAGCGCGGAGGATTTACCAGCGGCATTGCAACGATGATTATCAGCATAAGCGCCGTCATAAGTGCGAAAAGCAATCCCCATTCTTCGCAGATCGACGAGAATACTATATCGCAGTCGTATGCGAAAACATTATGAAGCGAGCCGTGTCCCGGGCCTTTTCCGAACCAGCCGCCCTCTGCGATTCCGATAAGCGCCTGAGCCTGCTGGAATCCGTCGCCGTTGGGATCAGCCCATACGTCTACGAAAAGTCGGTCTTTTACATATGAGGGAGCGATGATTATCGCTATTACAGCCGCTATGCCTATAGCAAGGCATGGGATAACAAGTGTTTTTTTGGAGAATTTCGCCTTCGGATAGCATATTCTGAGCAGAAAACCTGCCGCGTATATCGAAGCGAACGTGGGAATGCTTCCCAGATCTCTGCACCACCATTGGAGGAGTATTACAGCCGCAACAATAGCGAAAAGAATTATATTTTCATATACAATATTAAATGTAAGAACTTTATGCTTGTTCTGCTGTTCGGAGATCGATACCGCGCAGGCGAGAACCAAAAGGGGTTTGATGAATTCCGAGGGTTGGATAGTGATGAATCCCAGATCTATCCAGATGCTGCGGCTGCCGGTAAAGGCGACGATCACCACCATAAGAATGCCTATTCCTGCCCATATGAATTTTTTCTTGTCCTGTATCCAGCGATGATTTCTGCACAGCAGATAACCGAATCGGCAGGCAACTATCGCGGATATGCAGGTTATGAAATGTTTGACGTCGAAATGTACTTCACCGAAACATGACTGGAATATCACGCTCATATTGAGAATGAGCAGCAGCATAAAATCCACCGCATAAGTGCGCTGCTTGAAAAATGGCATTATGATGCAATAAGCGGCGTCCAGTCCGATAACGGCTGTCGAAAGGATTATGGGGGCTTTCGGATCGCTGTAATTGCCATTGGAGAATACGTTCAGAAGCATTGCGCCGTGAGCAAGAAACACGAAAATACACGAAAATAAGTATGAAACAGGATTACTCATTATGCTCCCTCCTTTTTCTGAAAATAAGCTTTCTGTTGCCAAGCGTTATTATATCGCCGTTTCGGAGTCGGGTTTTTGTAACGAGATTTCCGTTTACGTAGATTCCTGATTTCGAGCCGATATCCGTTATCGTCCATTTGCCGTCGGTAACGTTCAGCATTGCGTGATAACGTGAGACTGACAGATCGGGAATTCGTATGTCCGCGGAAGCGTGTCTGCCAACCAGTATTTCATCGCATTCGAGTGCATATGACGCCGAATTATCGGCAAGTTCCATATTTGCGGAAATTTTGCTCCAGCTTTTCCGACCGCTTTTCTTTTCGCAGTACGACGTGATTATCAGCACCAGACTGCATATATCGAGAGCCGCTGCTGCGGCACAAAGCACAAGATTTATATTATCCATAATTTGAGCGCCTCCTGAAAAATTTTATTACGAATTTTATTATAGCATAAAATTTTAGTTAATGCAACATCTTAATGCAATATTAAGATTTTTTTAGAGAAACTGTATTAAACATTGATAAATGAACACGACCGAGAATTTTTGGAGAAAAAGCTTGACAAATTTTTGGTATCCCTAATATAATAACGTTATAGTCAATATATTTTGAAAGGCTCTTTTTACTATACGGAAATTTAGTGCGAAATTAACAAAAGTTAAATTTGTGAACAGGGGGCATTAAACTAAGGAAGCACTGATTAAATCCGGTGCGCAGATTGCACTCTGCGTACTGGATTTAATCAGTGCTTCCTTAGAACTTGTGTTCATTAGGATAAGCTGCACATCTTCCCTATGAACACAGGCTTTTAATAATTTTCAGCATGAACTTCGAAGTAACTCTGAGGGTGCGCGCAGACAGGACAAACTTCAGGCGCTTTTGTTCCCACTATAATATGGCCGCAATTACGGCATTCCCAAATCTTGACTTCACTTTTTTCAAATACGGTAGATGTTTCTACATTATGCAGCAAAGTACGATAGCGTTCTTCGTGATGCTTTTCGATTTCCGCAACCATACGAAATTTTTCTGCCAGTTCAGGAAATCCTTCTTTTTCAGCGGTTTGAGCAAACCCCTCATACATATCTGTCCATTCGTAATTTTCTCCATCGGCGGCTGCCTTGAGATTGGCGGCAGTATCTCCGATGCCATTAAGTTCTTTAAACCACATCTTGGCATGTTCTTTTTCATTTTCGGCAGTTTTTAAAAATAGTGACGCAATCTGTTCATAGCCCTCTTTTTTTGCTACAGAAGCAAAATATGTATACTTATTTTGTGCCTGTGATTCTCCTGCAAATGCCGCTTTAAGATTTTTTTCTGTTTGTGTTCCTTCATAAGATTTCATTCTCATATCCTCCTAAAAACTTCAAAGTACTGTATGACTTATCTTTCTGCTTCATGCTTTGTCAATTTTTCTTGAAATACAGATGGTATTTCTGCGAAAAATTGACTTCGCCTGACGCAAAAAATTTCTAAGTCATTTATTTCAATTTTTTATGTTTATTTATGACAGCTGCCTCCGTTTCCGCTGCATCCATGCTTATCCTCGCCGCAATGATGTCCTTCGCCGTGGTGTTCATGATTGTGATGATTGCAGTGAACATTCGGATCATATGCAAGAGTTCCTGCCAGTAAAGCATTTACCGCATCGTCCGCGCTTCCGGATACACCGCCGTACAGTCTGATTCCTGCTTCTTTGAGCGCGTTCTGAGCGCCTGCTCCGATTCCGCCGCAAATCAGCATATCAACTTTCAATCCGGAAAGCAGTCCCGCTAATGCGCCGTGTCCGCTTCCGGTTGTATCAATTACCCTTAAATCCGTTACTTTTCCATCAGCCGCTTCATAGATCTTAAACTGCTCCGTATGACCAAAGTGAGGGAATACATTTCCGTTTTCATAAGTTACTGCAATTTTCATAATTTCTGTTTCCTTTCTGCTATCAGCCTGATTATCAAATAAAAATGAATTTTGTCGTATGTTTTACCGCAGTATTTCTATGCAGAACCATCACACAATTCATAATTTTCTCTTGCAATGCGAATCAATTTTCCGCTGACGATACAATCGGAAATTTTTGCTCTCGCCCGCTTATAAATTTTTGTTACTGTCATATTCCGGTTCGGAACAAACTCTTCAGCATCATCTTGGTCTTGCCATACGCGCATCTCAGTTTTCGACATATGACAATTATATTATAACACAAATTTTCAGAAAAATCAAGACGTTATGAAATTTATTAGCTGACTTTTCGAATTAAGAAATTATCGAATAAAGCATAACAGCTCAGCACGCATCTTGCTTGCTGATTTACAGAAAAAGAAATAAGTGATAACATCACAGAACTTTGATCTTAAATTGGTTATAATAAAGATACAATAAAACAAAGGAGGACACGAAAATGTCTGTAATTAAAATTAGTAAGGAAAATTTTGTAAGTGAGGTTTTGAATTCCGATAAACCTGTACTTCTTGATTTCTATGCCGATTGGTGCGGCCCTTGCCGTATGGTAAGCCCGATCGTATCGGAAATCGCAAATGAGAGAAATGATGTCAAAGTCGGCAAGATCAATGTTGATGAACAACCGGAACTTGCGGCACAGTTTCAGGTGATGAGTATTCCAATGCTTGTTGTGATCAAAAACGGAAAGCTTGAAAATCAGATTGTGGGCTACAGACCAAAAGAGCAGATTGAGGCAATGCTGTAAGGAGAAAAATATGGGACTGTTTAATTTCTTACGCAACACCGATATTAACGACGGTATTGCGGAATACAAAACAAATGACGGCGCTGTATTGCTTGATGTCAGAACATCAGAAGAATACCGTGACGGACACATTGACGGAAGCGTCAATATACCTCTTGATAGGATTTCTTCCGTTGAGAACACAATTAAAGACAAAAACACGCCGCTTTATGTTCACTGTTACAGCGGGATCAGAAGCGGACAAGCCGTATCCTATTTGAAGAAAATAGGATACGCAAATGTGAGAAATAT
>DETO01000108.1 GCA_002362135.1 Ruminococcus sp. UBA3286
GCTTTAATATTGGTGTTGATTATTTTAAAATCATTTTTCAAATCCTGAAAATCATATTTTCCGAGGTCGTGTATTAAAATATTCATAAGATGCTCCTCTAAATGCAATCTACGTTTTCAATTTTTAAAAGCGCAATTTTTTTGTCGATTCCTCCAGCGTATCCTGTCAAACTTCCATTTGCCCCGATAACTCTATGACATGGAACAATAATAGATATGTTATTTTTTCCGACAGCTCCGCCAACTGCTTGCGCTGACATTCTGTCCAAGTTTCTACGCCGTGCAAGAATATTGGCGATATCTCCGTAAGTCATCGTATGCCCATAAGGTATTGAACACAAAATTTCCCACACTTCATTCTGAAAAGCAGTTCCTGTGAAATGAAGCGGTAATTTAAAATTGGGTTCTTTTCCGATAAAGTAAATATCCAGCCATTTTTTGGCGTTTTTTAATATCTGTGTTTCCTTATCTTTATGTTCTTTATCCAAATAAAGCGCAAAGTATTTTTGACCGGCAAACCACGCCCCTGTTAATCCTTTTTCATCGGCTGCCAACAGAATTTCTCCCAATGGCGATCTGTATTTGCTGGTGTACTGCATATTTTCACCTCATTTTTGATTTGTCTTAATACTATTATATCATAGATTTGATATGAATTCAATACTCAAAGTTAAAAAATTCTGTATATGTAAATTTTCCTTCAATTACCTATTGCAAAATTTTTTGATATAGTGTATAATATAGTTATTAAAGGGCAATACGCCGGAATGGAGAAAAAATATGTCAGAAATGAACGAATACACACCGGAACTGTTTGAGCTTGTAGACAGCGACGGCAATAAAAAGAATTTTGAACTTATCGATGCGGCTGAAATCGACGGCGAGCAGTATTATGCGATGGTTCCTGCTGTTGAGGACGACGATTTCCTTAACGCTGACTGCGATCTTGTGATTCTCAAAAGCATCTATGAAAACGATGAGGAAATACTTGCGTCTATTGATGACGATGACGAGTTTGAAAAGGTTTCCGAGTTCTTTCTCCGCCGTATGGAAGAGGCAATGGAAATGATGGACGAAGATGAAGACGAGGATATGGAGTAAAATCCGTGCATCTACATATTTTATGAAAAAATTCCCAGAAAAAATTAAGAAAACTATTGATTTTTCTGAAAATTTGTGTTATAATATGTATAGTGATTGATGAAGAATTTCAGATTTCACGTAAAATTGAAAAATTTCTGCCTTGTTCGATTTGATATAGTTTTTATAATCCAACACATCTTAAAAGGGAATTCGACTCCGACAGCGGATTGCAGACCTCCCGCTTTGCGGAAGAAGGGAGCGTGAACCTGTAGGGCGTTTACCCACCTGCTTCGTGCGGGTTTTATGCGCTATATGACGGCAAGGCGGATTTTTTATACTCGCAGCTGTTGCAAAATGTCCAAAGGATGCTGAACAGAAATTTTGTATGTTAAGACGGAGGAGGAAATCATACTGTCGTATGGTGACGACGACAACGCAGACAGACAAAATTTATGTCAGTATTACTGGATATTTTGCAATAGCGGCGAGTATATTTGTACAAAAAAGCTGATGCGGAAAATTTACCGTATCAGCTTTTTCTTTATGGATTAATTTCAATCGCCTTTCCGCATTTCAGGCTCGCCTGACAGTCGATATATCGTTGATTGCTGCTTCCGCGGAATTTGATCTCCCAGTCTTTTTTTTCAAGAATAAACGGCCCGTCAATCAGATAATCGGTAACTTCAAGAAGATCTCTCCATCTGTTTTTTTCTCCTCCGCTATAAAGCTGCTCGAACGTATAGCCCGTATATGTAATTATATTCAAGCCGATCTCGTGAATTTGCCGACCGAGAGCAGCGAGAACTTTCGCTTGGCAAAACGGCTCGCCGCCGCTGAACGTAACGCCGTCCAGCAGGGGATTGGAGCGTATTTTCGCAAGAAGTTCTTCCGTATCTGCAATTTCGCCGCCGTCAAAAGAATGCGTCTGCGGATTATGGCAGCCCTTGCAATTGTGAGGGCAGCCTTGCGTAAATATTGTAAATCGTATTCCCGGACCGTCAACTATGGAATCATTGACAGTTCCGGCAATTCGTAATTCCATATGATTCGCCTTAAACATTGTGCTTCACTCTGTCAGATTCTTCAGCGCGTTTACCGTCGTTGAAGCGGTCGAGCGTTCCGACCAGATAGCCTGTAATTCTGCGGATTCTGTCAAATGCAACATTATCTTTATGCTCGCTTCTTCCGCAGCATGGGCAGGTATCTCCGATGATTCCCGTATATCCGCAGCAGGGGTCGCGGTCTACAGGGTGATTTATAGCTCCGTATCCGATTCCCGACTCCTTCATGCAGCGCACGATTTTTTCGAATGCTGAAAGATTTTCAAGAGGATCGCCGTCAAGTTCAATATAACTGATATGACCTGCATTTGTAAGTTCGTGATAAGGCGCTTCTATCTTGATCTTTTCAAAAGCGCTGATCGGGTAATAAACAGGCACATGGAAGGAGTTTGTGTAATAATCACGGTCTGTTACGCCTTCTATGATACCGTATTTTTTAGCGTCCATGCGTACAAATCTGCCGGAAAGTCCCTCAGCGGGCGTAGCGAGCAGCGAGAAATTGAGACCTGTTCTTTTGGATTCCTCGTCGAGACGATTGCGCATTGTGGTGATTATCTCCAAGCCGAGTTCACGTGCTTCTTCATCTTCGCCGTGATGCTTGCCGATGAGAGCTTTAAGAGTTTCTGCAAGTCCGATAAATCCTACCGAAAGCGTACCGTGCTTAAGTACTTCGCCGATAGTATCATCAGGAGAAAGTTTGTCGGAATCTATCCAGATTCCCTGTCCCATAAGGAATGGGAAATTTCTGACGCGCTTCTGGCATTGAATGCGGAAGCGGTGCATAAGCTGATCAATTGCGAGATCCATCATATCGTCAAGCTTATCGAAGAAAAGTCCGACGTTGTGGTTGGATTCTATAGCGAGACGAGGAAGATTTATAGATGTAAAGCTAAGATTTCCTCTGCCTGTAACGATCTCTTTGCTTGGATCGTAATTGTTTCCGATAACTCGTGTACGGCAGCCCATATAGGCAATTTCCGTATCAGGATCGCCTACCTTGTAATACTGAAGATTGAAAGGCGCGTCGATGAATGAGAAGTTCGGGAAAAGTCTTTTTGCCGAAACTCGGCAGGCAAGTTTGAAGAGGTCATAGTTCGGGTCGGTGGGGTTGTAATTTATGCCATCCTTGACTTTGAAAATATGTATGGGAAATATAGGTGTTTCGCCGTTGCCGAGACCTGCTTCCTGAGCGAGAAGAACGTTTTTGATGACCATTCTGCCTTCGGGAGAAGTATCGGTTCCGTAGTTTATGGAACTGAAAGGAGTTTGAGCGCCTGCACGGCTGTTCATTGTGTTGAGGTTGTGGACGAGGGCTTCCATAGCCTGATAAGTTGCGCGATCGGTTTCTTTTTCAGCATTTCTGCGCGAGAAATCCTGAATTTTATCAACAGTTTCTTTATCGGTGCAGTTCAGCAGAAGATCCGCTTCTTTTTCGGCATAGCCGTTATCGCCCGCAAGAGTGGGTGAAAGATCGTATTTTTCGAGAATTTCTTTTCTGATAGATTTTGCGGTTTCAATACCGTCGCTGACGCCGCCGATGAGTTCAAGCGCTCTGCCAACGTTCTGAACATATTTGCTGGCGTATGTTTTTTTTACGCCTGCCGCCATTGCATAATCGAAGGTTGGAATGCTCTGACCGCCGTGCTGATCGTTCTGATTAGACTGTATCGCGATACAGGCAAGAGCCGAATAGCTGGAAATATCGTTAGGTTCACGAAGAAATCCGTGACCTGTTGAAAAACCGTTATGGAAAAGCTTTTTAAGATCGATCTGTGTGCAGGTAGTTGTGAGCGTATAAAAATCAAGATCGTGAATGTGTATATCGCCGTTTCTGTGAGCTTTGGAATGTTTCGGGTCGAGAACGTACATACCGTAGTATTCCTTAGCCGAAACAGAACCGTATTTCAGCATCGTACCCATAGCGGTATCGCCATCGATATTGGCATTTTCACGTTTGATATCGCTGTCCTTGGCGTCGCTGAACGTAAGTTCGTTGAGAACGCACATAAGATTGGTTTTCATCTCTCTTGAACGCGTGCGCTCATAGCGATAAAGAATGTACGCCTTAGCGGTTTTGGCGTGACCTTTTTCGATAAGAACTTTCTCGACAAGATCCTGAATTTCCTCAACAGAAGGAACTTTATTCGCATGATCGCGTTCATAGATGCTGCAAACTTCCGCTGCTACTTCCATAGCGACGTTCATATCGCTTCCGCCGCAGGTCTGGGCAGCTTTGAAGATAGCGTTCGCTATTTTTTCGATATTGAACGGTACTTTTCGTCCATCTCTTTTAATAATATGAATTATCATTTGGTAACCTCCAAACACAATATATTGTGTTAGCTTTTAAGTTTCATATAAGCGTCTTATAA
>DETO01000138.1 GCA_002362135.1 Ruminococcus sp. UBA3286
CATTATCGGATATAATAATCTATTGTAAAGAGTTGAGAATATGTGTATAATATTAATGTAGATAAATAATTGAAAAAATACAGCGATCAAAACTTAACGGGGGATGATAAAAAATGAAAATCGATCTGAAGCGTATTGCTTCGGCGGCAGCGGCGGCTGTTATTACGTTTGTTTCAGCGGCAGTTCCGCAGAGCGGATACGTTGAACCGACTACTGCAAATGCAGCCTCAAACGTTATGCTTGAGTACCTCAACAGAGGAATTTCTGCTGTTAATACGGGCAGCGGAATGCTTGTGAGCTGGCGTTATCTTGCGAATGACGATGATAATGCCGTATATAAACTTTACCGTGACGGCGCATTGATCTACACGAGCGAAGCCGGAAAATCCACCTGCTATCTTGACAAAAGCGGCAGCGCGACTTCAAAATACCGCGTAGATACGTTTAATTCAAAGGGTTCGCTTGTGAATTCCGAGGACTGTAAACTGATTTCGAACAATTCTTATTTTGAGATTCCGATGTCGCCGCCTTCGAGCATTCACAGCCCGAACGATATGTCTGTGGGCGATGTTGACGGAGACGGACAGTACGAACTTTTCGTGAAGTGGGATCCGAATAATTCAAAGGATAATTCTATAAAAGGCAAGACCGACAGCGTTTATATAGACTGCGTAAGACTGGACGGCAAAAGGCTGTGGAGAATTGATTTAGGCGTCAATATCCGCGCAGGCGCGCATTATACGCAGTTTTTCGTGGGCGATTTCGATCTTGACGGCAAGGCGGAGATGACCTGTAAAACAGCCGACGGCACGAAAGACGGTCAGGGAAACGTAATAGGCGACGGTTCCAAGAATTACCGCAACGGCGACGGTCTGATAATTACAGGCCCCGAATATTACACGCTTTTCGAGGGCGAAACAGGCAAGGCGCTCGATACTGTCGATTACGAACCCGGCAGAGGTGATACCACGAAATGGGGAAAATCCAGCGATAAATTCAACCGCGTGGACAGATTCTGGGGTACTGCTGCGTATCTGGACGGCGTTCATCCGTGTATAGTTACGGGACGCGGCTATTACGGAAGAATGACGGCGACGGCTTATAAGGTTGAAAACAAAAAGCTTGTGAAAATGTGGATGTTCGATACGGGAACAAGCTCTTCTGCGCTCGGTTACGGCGACGGAAATCATAATACTATGCCTGCCGACGTTGACGGTGACGGAAAGCAGGAGATAATCACCGGTTCTACCTGCATCGACGATAACGGAAAGCTTTTGTGGTGTACAAATCAGGGACACGGCGATGCTATGCACGTTGGCGATCTCGACCCCACAAATCCCGGAATCGAAGCTTGGATATGCCACGAAGATAAGCCGTATGGTGTTTCGCTCGTTGACTGCGATACGGGAAAAATAATTTTCCACAATAACGGTTCGGGCGATACCGGAAGATGCTGCGGCGATAATGTCTGGGCAGGCAATCCCGGCGCCGAACTCTGGGGAAATAAAGAATCCGACGGATCTACTCCCGTGAAAAATGTTAAGGGCGAAACCCTCTCGTGCAATCGTCCCGCAATAAACTTCCTTATTCATTGGGACGGCGATCTTGAACGCGAGATACTCGACGGTTATACGGATTCTCCCGCAAAGATCAGCAAGATGAACGAAAACGGAAAAATCACACAGCTTATGCAGACGGACGGCTATTATACCTGCAATACAACAAAGGGTACGCCGTGTTTGTCGGCTGATATTTTCGGAGACTGGCGCGAAGAACTTATCGTGCGCGCGGCAGACAGCAAATCCGTGAGAATTTACTGCACTCCCTACGATACCGATTACCGCATCACGACCCTTATGCACGACGCTCATTACCGTATGCAGGTTTCGGCGCAGAATACCGCATATAATCAGCCTCCTCACACAAGCTTCTTCCTCGGCACGGGCTACGATCTTCCCAAGAGACCTACCGATACGGTAAATACGACAGGCGCAGATATCAAGCCCGTGAAAAACGGAGCGGTAATAAATACAGGATACACATATAAAATAAAAAACAAGAACAGCGGACTTTACCTCGAAGTTGCCGATTCAAAGGCTGAAAACGGCGCGAACGTTCAGCAGGGTACGACAGGCGCGGCAGGCTGGAGATTTGTTGAATCAGACAAGAGCGGCTATTATTATGTTTATTCCGAATTAGGCGACGGAAAAACATTCCTCCTCGATCTGGATTTCGGCAAGCCCGATAACGGCACGAATATAGGCATTTACGGCAATACCAGCAGTGACGCGCAGCTTTTCAAGCTTGTGGATAACGGCGACGGAACTTACGCTATCTGCACAAGAGTTACAAATGACGCGAGCGGAATAGGCGTAACTGCGGCGTCGAAGGAAAGCGGTGCAAATGTTGTTGAATGGGAATGCAACGACAGCGACGATCAGAAATGGATTCTTGAAATCAAGATAGATCCGATTGACGGAAAGCTTATCAAAGGACTGACAGTCAAGGATTCTGAAAATTATCAGGATTGGAATATCAAGGAAAACGCTGCTAACGGCGATCTTGTATTCGGCGACCGCGACGTGGTATACACGCAGCTTCCGGAATTCCTGAACGGTGCGGAAATGATTCAGACGGCTTGCGATTCTAAGAATATGGAATCCGATCTTGCAGAATTTACTGCTGCGGAAGATATAAAAGTTTATATTGCCCTCGATACGAGAGTTGAATCTTCTATGGGCAGCATTCCGGAATGGATGAACGGCTGGACAAAAACAGGGGAGCAGGCTGCCAATGATAAAGACATTACGTTTGACGTTTACGAGAATTCTTTCAAAAAGGGCGAAACTGTCAGATTAGGTTCTAACAGCACAAATTACAATGTTGTGAATTATACCGTTTTCGTCAAGGAAGATAAGGGCGAACCAGCTGCAACCACAACTGCCGAGTCGATTGTGACAACGAGCGCGGATACAACTGTTTCTCAGCCTGTTGAAACTACGGCAACAGCAGCTAAGGTAACTTACGGCGACGCAAACTGCGACGGTAAGGTAGAAATTGCTGATGCAACGCTGATACTTCAGTTCCTTACTAATAAAGACGAGTATTCTCTGACGGCGCAGGGACTTCTTAATGCCGACGTAAGTGGAAACAACGACGGCGTTACGGCTCAGGACGCTCTTGTTATACAGCAGGTTGACGCAGGAATTTACAAGCAGGAAGATCTGCCGATCAAATAATGAATAATCATTTCCTTCTCAATCTTTATAAAAAAAGCTCTCCATTAGGCAGGAGAGCTTTTTTTCGTCATGCTATTGCAATAATTCTCAAAATATGTTATTATAAATACGCAATAAAAAAGAAAGGACGATGATATGCTTTTAAGTTTAACTAATGTCAGCAAAATTTTCAACGGCAAACTTGTTCTTGACAACGTATCCCTTACCGTTGATGAAACTGATAAGATCGGCATAGTCGGAAATAACGGCTGCGGAAAATCAACGCTGTTGAAAATTATTACGGGCAGCCTTGAGCCTGACCGCACCAATGAAAAAGACGGGGTTGTTTCTTTTGCGGCGAAAACTTCTGTAGGTTATCTGGAACAGATGGGCGGCCTGGATTCGCGGAATACCGTGATGGAGGAAATGGAAAAGGTTTTCGATCCGATACACAAAGCCATCGAGCGTATGCGCGAAATTGAACTTGAAATAGAACGGGGCGATAATTCTTCCGCCGACGAGTATCAGCAGCTTTCTTCGTGGGTGGAAGCTAATGAGGGCTATAATACTGAAGTTAAAATACGCACTATCCTGAACGGCATGGGATTTTCGGGAGATCAGCTCGATCGTACTGTTTCAGGATTCAGCGGCGGCGAAAAAACAAGGCTTTGTATTGCAAAACTGCTGCTTGAAGAGCCTAATCTGCTTATTCTCGACGAGCCTACCAATCATCTTGATTTTAAGACCATCATGTGGCTTGAGGAATACCTGCGCACTTATCGCGGCGCGGTAATGATCGTCAGCCACGACCGATATTTTCTCGACAGATTATGCACTTCGATATGCGAGATAGAACACGGCAGACTTCAGCGATATAAAGGCAATTATTCGGCGTTTATACGTCAGCGCGAGGAGAACGATATCCGCCGCGAACGCGAATATGATCAGCAGCAGAAAGAGATTGCAAAGCTGGAGGATTACGTTGCAAGAAATCTTGTACGCGCTTCCACTACGAAAATGGCTCAGAGCCGCCGTCGTCAGCTTGAAAAAATGGAGCGTATCGAAAAGCCGTTCCATGATGAAAAGCACGCGAAGATCAACTTTACTTATGCCGTCGAGCCGCCGTTGGACGTTCTTAAAGTTAAAAACGCCGATATTTCTGTAGGCGAAGGAGCAGGCAGAAAAACTCTGGTTGACGATATCAGCTTTGAAGTCAGAAGAGGAGAAAAAGTCGGCATAATCGGGGATAACGGCATAGGAAAATCCACGCTGCTTAAAATAATTCAGGGACTTATACCTCATGAGGGAACGGTTCGCTGGAATACCAACGTAAAAATATCATACTTTGAGCAGGAAAGCACGAATCTCAACCGCGAATTGACCGTAATGGAGGAGCTTCACAGCCGCTATCCATCGCTTTCAGATCTTGAAGTGCGGAGTCTGCTTGCTCAGGTGCGGTTTGTGGGCGAGAATGTTTTCAAGGAGATCGGCGTTATAAGCGGCGGCGAACGCGCGAAACTTTGCTTTGCAATAATGATGCAGGAGCATGGCAACGTGCTTATCCTCGACGAGCCTACCAATCATCTCGATCTCAGTTCAAAAGAAGCGATCGAAACGGCGCTGGAAGAATATACGGGAACTGTTATCTTTGTATCTCATGACCGCTATCTTTTAAGCAGGATAGCCGACCGTCTTATCGAACTTACGAACGGAACGTACCGTGAGTATAACTGCGGATTTGAAAAATATCTTGATATTCTCCGCGCTGAACAGGCGGAGGAAAAGAAGATAGCCGACGCTCAGAAATTCGCGAAAGCGGCGGAAGCTGCCAAGGACAAGCAGGCGAAAACTTACCGCAGCAAGCAGCAGAGAAGCGCGGACGCTGCGCGGAAAAATGAAATGCGCCGCCTTGAAAAAGAGATAGACGAGTTCCAGAAGCAGATCGACGCCCTGACTGAAGAGATAGGCAGAGAGGAAGTTTATTCGGACTATGAGCTGATGAGCGCAAAATGCGCCGAGATAGACGAATTGAAGCGGAAAATCGATGAGAATTTTGAAAAGCTTATTGAATTGGACGAGTAAAACCGCATAAATATGATCTTGAAAAATTGTTGAAAGCGACTAAAATTCACAATTGCAAAAAAAAGTATTGAAATATTTCCGGGAATGTGATATAATTTTTTAAACGGATTTTTCGGGGCTTGTACGCCTGCGAAAAATTAATTTTTCTGTTAAGGAGGTCAAGAAAATGAAACACATCAAGACAATGAACAAGGCTAATCTCAAGGAGTCTGCTCAGAAGGGCGGCTGCGGTAAGTGCCAGGCTTCATGCCAGTCTGCTTGCAAAACTTCATGCACAGTTGCTAATCAGAAGTGCGAGAGATAAGAGATCGCTTGTGATCGAAGGGCAGTGTAATGCTGCCCTATATTTTTTGAAGGAGTTTGAAATTATGATACATAAATATAAGCTTAACGGATTCAATATCGTTCTTGATGTAAACAGCGGCGGAGTTCATATAGTTGACGAACTGACTTATGATCTGCTTGACAATATCGAGCCGCCTTTTTATGAAAAATGCCCCGAAAAAGTAGTTGAAAAGCTTTCTAAGGTATATTCGGCAGAGGATATAGAATCCTGCTATCAGGAGATCGCCGAACTTTATAACGATAAGATACTTTTTTCGGAGGACGATTACGAAAAATATGCGAAATATTCCGTTGCTTCACCTGTCAAGGCAATGTGCCTGAATATAGCTCATGACTGTCAGCTGCGCTGCAAATACTGCTTCGCTTCAACAGGCGATTTCGGTCAGGGACGCAAGCTTATGTCTTTTGAAACAGGCAAGCACGCTATTGATTTCCTTCTTGAAAATTCAGGCGATCGTCCTAATCTGGAACTCGATTTCTTCGGCGGCGAACCTCTTATGAATTTTAAGACCGTAAAACAGATCGTTGAATATGCACGTTCGCGCGAAGCCGAATACGGCAAGAAATTCAGATTTACGATAACTACAAACGGACTTCTTCTTGACGACGAGAAGATCGAATTTATCAACAAGGAAATGTCGAACGTGGTTCTTTCTATAGACGGCAGAAAGGAAGTCAACGATTATTTCCGAGTTCTTCCCAACGGTCAGGGCTGCTATGACATGATCCTGCCGAAGTACAAGAAGTTGGTCGAGGGCAGAGGAGATAAGGAATATTACGTCCGCGGTACGTTTACAAATAAGAATCTTGACTTTTCCAACGACGTATTCGCGCTTTATGAAGCGGGATTCGATCAGATCTCTATCGAGCCTGTTGTAGGAGAGGGCGACGAATATGCGCTTACCGAAAAGGAACTGCCTGCCGTTTTCAAGGAATATGAACGTCTTGCCAAGAGAATTCTTGACAATGAAAAGAAGGGCGGAAAATTCAATTTCTTCCATTTTATGATCGATCTCGATCAGGGCCCGTGCGCGATAAAGAGACTGCGCGGCTGCGGCTGCGGCAACGATTATGTTGCTATAACGCCCGACGGCGATATTTTCCCATGCCACCAGTTTGTGGGAATGGACGAGTATAAAATGGGCAATATCGACGAGGGAACTTTCAATCAGGAAATGAAAGCCGATTTTGCGAACTGCCATGTATATTCAAAGCCCGAATGCCGCAAATGCTGGGCGAAATTCTATTGCAGCGGCGGCTGTAACGCCAATAATTACCAGTATATGGGCGATGTACGCTCCGCTCATAAGATTTCCTGCGAGCTGGAGAAGAAGCGTCTTGAATGCGCAATTATGTTAAAGGCTGTCAGAACGTTCGGGGAACAGGAAGAGCAGGAATAAAAATGAAACACAAAGTAAAAGTAACTGTAATTGATAAAAAACTGTATCCTGAATTACAGCAGCAGTACTGTGCTAATCCTGAATCAGGTGTATGCCCTTGCTACAATGTAGGTGATGAATATATCTTCGAGCGTGATGGTGATAAAGACGATTTTTGGCATATGGGATTAAATACGCTCATTAAATGTAACGGTATTCCAGACCAGACAGCAGGAGGGACTAAGATGCCACATTGTTCTGAAGCATGGGATGCTATTGCAAGGTATATCTACACGGGATTACAAGGTGGCTCAATTATGAAAGACTGGATGAAAGAGGACAATGTTATGATAACCTGTTGCTCAGACGGTACAAGACCTGTTATATTCAAAATTGAAAGAATTGATTATGAATAATGAATTCTGATTTAAGCGAGTAATACAATATCAAAAACAAGCCCGAAAGCGGTTCGTGAAAACTGCTTTCGGGCTTATATTTTATTCATCGTCTTCATCATAGAAAACATTGTAATTCTTGGCGCGGTATGCGTAAGTGCTTAACACAAGTCCGATAATTGCATACATACTTACCATAGCAGTTCCGCCGCCGCTTATAAAAGGAAGCGGAACGCCGATTACGGGCGCAGCTTTAAGAACCATGCCTACATTCATAAGGCAGTGGGTGAATAATAATCCGAAAGCTCCCATGCATATGAATCTTCCCAGACGATCGCGGGTGATACGGCTGTCGGCGAAAACTTTCAGGCAGATATATGCGAGGATTATGAGTATCCCTACAGAACCTACGAATCCGAAAACCTGACCTGCATGAGCAAAAATAAAATCGTTGTGAAGTTCGGGAACATAAATATATTCATTTTCGGAAGCGAACAGACCTTTTCCGAATACTCCGCCGGACTGCATTGCACGGAGTCCGAGATCCTGCTGATATTCGATATTTTCGGGATCGGTACCGGGTTTGAAAAGTATCAGGATTCGTTCTTTATGGAAATTGCTGAGAAAATTGAACCACATGAACGCGACGCCGCCCGCAATTATAAAGGGCGCGGCAGCGAGATATTTCCATGAAATATTTGCGGAAACTATCATGAATCCGAAGATAGCCGCGAATACGATAGCCGTTCCGTAGTCGCCCTGAACCGCAACTATTCCGACGGGTATCATTCCGTGCAGCAGCAGAAGCAGCATATGAAGCGGCTTGTTCATATCCTCTTCGACGCGTGAAAGATGATAGCTGAAAGTGAGTATGAATACGATCTTCATTATTTCCGACGGCTGCATACTGACGCCGAAAAGCCTTATCCACGCGCGGTCGTCCGCGCCGTCTCGGGTAATTCCCAGCGACGTGAACGTCAGAGCTACAAATCCAAGCGCGACAGGGACGAAAATCCACCACAGCTTAACAAGTTTGCGGTAATCGAGAAATGAAAGGAAAATTGCCGAACCAAGTCCGAGGAGCATGGAGACGAGCTGGGTTTTCCAATAGCTGTCGCCGATTCCCTCTGACGCGCTGACGCCGCTTGAAGCGATAGAGTATATCAGCAGCGTTCCCAGAACGGCGCAAAGCGTGACGGCGAACAGCAGTCCTATATCAAGATCGTGTTTTTTTGCGGGTAATTTTTTGAATGCTGATTTCATTGTAACCTTCCTCAGAACTTGTCCGCAATATGCGGACAGGTTTTTATTTTGTCTTTGATTATGTTGATTTTATATGAATTATCCGCAGACGGATATTTTATGTATAAAGTTATTCTGACATAATATCTCTGTCCAGACTGCGGAACTGAACGGCTGCGGCAATGTGCTTTCTGCCGATGATTTCGGCGTTTTCGAGATCGGCTATAGTACGCGCAACTTTAAGTATTTTATCGTGAGAACGGGCGCTTATATTCAGGCGTTCGTAAATGCTGCGCAGGAGATCGTCGGCTTCGGAAGTTATTTTGCACCATTGATGTATCTTTCCTGCCGGAATATGAGCGTTGCATACTATCGAAGTGCCTTTGAAACGTTCCGCCTGTATCTCTCGTGCGGCTATAACGCGTTTTCTTACTTCTGCTGAGGATTCTTCCTTTTTATCCGATCTCAAATCGGAATAAGTGACGGGAGAAAGCTCGATATGCAAATCGATTCTGTCCATGATAGGACCTGAGATTTTACTGCGGTATGCCAAAATCTTTTTTGTCGTGCAGGTGCATTTTCGCGTGGGATGACCGTAATATCCGCACGGGCATGGATTCATCGCGCCGATGAGCATTATCTTGCACGGATAGGAGACCGAACCCGACGAGCGCACGATAGTGATAGAACTGTCCTCAAGAGGCTGACGGAGCTGTTCGATGTTGTATTTGTCGAATTCCGCTATTTCATCAAGAAAGAGAAGTCCGTTATGCGCCTTTGATATCTCGCCGGGATGGGGGATGCTTCCTCCGCCTATGAATCCGACCTGAGATATCGAACGGTGCGGAGCGCGGAAAGGGCGTCTTGTAACGATAGGCTCTTCGTTGGTGAGCATATTGCAGATTGAATGGATCTTCGTGGTCTCAAGAGCTTCTTCAAAGCTGAGCGGCGGAAGTATCGACGGCATACGCTTTGCAAGCATACTTTTTCCGCAGCCGGGAGTGCCGATAAGAAGAGCATTGTGACCTCCTGCCGCGGCGATCTCCAGAGCCTTTTTCGCAACGGGCTGACCCTTTACATCGGCAAAATCAAGGGGATCGTTGTAAGCTGCGGCGGACGGGATATATTGCTTGCACGGGGTAAGTTTCTTGACGCCGCGGAAATGATCTATAAGTTCGCTGACATTGTTTACGGGATAAATTTCGATATCGTTGAGAACGGAAGCTTCAAGGGCGTTTCCTGCCGGAACGAACACTTTTTTGATGCCTTTTTCACGGGCGAGCATGACCATCGGCAGAACTCCCGGAACATGGCGGACTCCTCCGCCGAGAGAAAGTTCTCCCACGAACGCGCAGTCGCGAGGAATATCGTTTACCATGCGCATTGCGCACAGAATAGCCATAAACATGGAGAGATCGTGAGAAGAACCGCTTTTTTTCGTATCGGCAGGGGCAAGATTTATCATCACCGACGCTACCGGAAAAGCTATGTCACAGGAACGCATGGCGGCGCGGATTCGGTCGCGGCTTTCCTTGACCGCCACGTCGGGCAGACCTACTATGTCAAACTGCGGCTGACCGCGGCTTATATCTATTTCCACATCTACCTGAAAAGCGTTGAGACCGAACAGTCCCAAACCTGAAATCTGGGCAAACAATTAATATTCCCTCCTTTAGAGACTGTTTAAAATCTTGTTGCACATGTCTTCTTGGCAAATTTTGCCGATGCCCGCGTTGAAAAAGCTTATCATACGCCAGTATGCTTTCGCTTTTTCGCCTTGCCCTCGGCAAAATTATGCTCAAAAATCCGCATACACCGAGATATTAAACAGGCTCTTAGATATCCGTAATATCGCAGTTGGGATCGTCGGATTCCAACATAAAGTTTTCGGTACTTCGCGAGCGTTCGTCGGCTTCGATAAGATCGCTTATTGTCAGATCATGCGGAATATCGGGGATATCCTGCATATCAGACGAAGGCGTCGTGACGTTTTCCGATTCATTGCCTACGGTTTTGTCCTGTTTTATGTACATGGACTTGTATTCGGAATCGCCGTTATCGGAAATAAGGCTGTTGAAATAGGGAAATCCCTCAACATTGCGGAGATGGCGGTAATCGAGAAAGCTTGCTATTGCAGGGTATCCGATTATCGATCCGATGACCGCGATAGCGAACGGAATGCTGTTTACTGCGGTAAATCCCGAAGCAAAGCTTAAAAATACCATTAGCATATATATCGCCAGAAGAATGATCTGACATATCTTGAATCTTCCCATGCCGAGGGCTGCGAGAACAGTCATGGCGATAAGTTCAGCCGACTGGAGTATGACAAAAACCGCGCTTGTGGAGCTTCCGACGAGAGAAGGCATCAGCGAAAGCGCGCCCAGCGGTACAGCGAAAAAAGTGAGAAGAAGCATGAATCCGTGAGCTATAACGGCGAATATCAGCAGCCTTTTTGAAAATTTGCTTATTTCCGACATTCGGGTGCAGCATGATGCATAATGACTGTGATCGGGCTTTTCGAGCAGATCTTCATTTACTTTCATAAAATTTTCTCCTGTAACGTTTTATCATTTATAGTATACCACGTTTTCGCACAAATGTAAATAAAAAGATAAAATTTTTTTGAACGATTATTACAGACTGCGATTATTTTTTATACGCTGATTATAATTGGCTCAAATCACAAAAAAAGCCGGACTTCGAAGCGAAGTTCCGACTAATATGCTGATTTTTATGAAAAACCCTTGACATTTTCTTGAAAATGAATTATAATTATAAAATGTATCAGTATGTTTAAGCAGTATATTTCTGCAAAATATTATAGCATAATTTTGATACGTTGTCAATAGCTTCGTAAAAAAATTTTTGAGTTTGCTGCCGCGATATTTATACGGCGTCAAAAATTACGGAGCGATGAAAGTGTTACCGATACAGCCGTTTTGAAAAGCGGCGAGCAAAATAAAAGGAGGTTTCCGCCTATGGTGAATGTTACGCCTAAGCAGCTGGGAAAAAATGTCAGAATGAGCTTCGGTAAAATTACCGAACCCCTGGAAATGCCAAACCTTATCGAGGTGCAGAAAAACTCGTATAAGTGGTTCAGAGAAGAAGGACTTAAAGAGGTATTCCGCGATATGACGGCGATTACCGACTACAACGGCAATCTCGTACTCAATTTCAAGGATTATCGTTTTGACGATACGCCCAAGTATACCCTTGCCGAGTGTAAGTCGAGAGGCGCTACTTATCAGGTCGCAATGAGAGCGACAGCAACCCTTTTCAACAGCGAAACGGGAGCTCTCAGCGAGAGCGAGATCTACATGGGCGATTTCCCTCTTATGACCGACAGCGGAACTTTCGTTATCAACGGCGCAGAGCGTGTTATTGTATCTCAGCTGGTACGTTCTCCCGGAGTTTATTATGCTTTTGAAAAGGATAAAACGGGTAAAGATCTGTTCAGCACCACCGTTATCCCGAACCGCGGCGCATGGCTGGAATACGAAATGGATTCCAACGACGTCGTTTACGTTCGTATCGACAAGAACAGAAAAATTCCGATCACTACGTTTATCCGCGCCCTCGGAGTAGGTTCGGACGAAGAGATCTTCGAACTTTTCGGCGAGGACGAAAGACTGAAGCAGACTATTCTGCAAAAAGATCAGACTAAAAATAATTCCGACGCTCTTATCGACGTTTACAAAAAGCTCCGTCCCGGCGAGCCTCCGACGGTCGAAAGCGCCGTAACTCACCTTAACAACCTCTTTTTCGACGCAAAGAGATACGATCTCTGCCGCTTCGGAAGATATAAATACAACAAAAAACTGGGCATCGCTTCACGTCTTGCCGGTCATGTTCTTTCAGAGCCTGTCGTAAATCCCATGACGGGCGAGATAATGGCTGAAGCAGGCGAGACGGTTTCCTATGACAAGGCTTGCGAGATCGAGCAGGCAGGCGTTTACTACGCTTTCGTTACTGTTGAAGCTAAAGAGTATTACACCAACGAGCGCGGCGAAACTCAGATACGATTCGTTGAGCGCGTTGCAAAGATCATAGGCAACGGCATGGTCGATATCAAGGGCTATGTTGATTTCGACGCCGAAAAATACGGAATCAACGAGAAGGTATCTTTCAAGGTACTCCGCGAGATTCTGGAAAATTCCGCCGACGCCGACGAACTTGAGGAAAATATCAAGAAAAAGGCTGACGAACTCGTTCCTAAGCACATTATTCTTGACGATATTTTCGCAACTATCAGCTACTTTATCAACCTCTGCGAGGGCGTTGGCACGGTAGACGACATCGACCACCTCGGAAACAGACGTATCCGTTCCGTAGGCGAACTTCTCCAGAACCAGTTCCGCATCGGTTATGCGCGTATGGAGCGCGGAATCCGCGAGAGAATGAATATCCAGACTCAGGACGTCAACACTCTCACACCCCAGACTCTTATAAATATCAGACCTATTTCATCGGCTATGAAGGAATTCTTCTGCTCTTCACCGCTGTCGCAGTTCATGGATCAGAACAACCCTCTTGCCGAGCTTACTCATAAACGCCGTCTTTCAGCCCTCGGTCCTGGAGGCCTTTCACGTGACCGTGCAGGATTCGAAGTTCGAGACGTACACTACAGCCATTACGGCAGAATGTGTCCTATCGAGACTCCTGAAGGCCCTAATATCGGTCTTATCTCCTACCTCGCAACTTTCGCAAGAATCAACGAATACGGCTTTATCGAAGCACCTTACCGTAAAGTTGACAAGGAGACGGGCGTAGTTACAAACGAAGTAGTTTACATGACTGCCGACGTTGAGGATAATTACGTTGTCGCTCAGGCGAACGAGCCTCTTACAGAGGACGGCAAGCTTGCGCGTCCCCGTGTAAATGCGCGTCACCGCGATCAGATTCTCGAATGCGAGCGCGAGATCGTTGACTACATGGACGTTTCGCCTAAAATGGTAGTTTCAGTAGCTACTTCAATGATCCCGTTCCTCGAAAACGACGACGCTAACCGCGCCCTCATGGGTTCAAACATGCAGCGTCAGGCTGTTCCGCTCCTTAAAACCGAGCGTCCTTTCGTCGGCACAGGTATGGAATATAAGGCAGCTGTCGATTCGGGAGTATGTATCGTTTCAGACTGCGACGGAAAGGTAAGCTACGTTGACGCCGACAATATCCGCGTTATCGGAAATGACGGCATCGAGCGCAAGTATGAGCTTATCAAGTTCAAGCGTTCTAACCAGGGTACCTGCGTAAATCAGCGTCCTATTGTTTCAGTAGGCGAAGAGATCAAAAAGGGTCAGGTTCTTGCGGACGGCCCCGCAACTGCCGACGGAGAGATCTCGCTGGGTAAAAACGCTCTTATCGGCTTCATGACATGGGAAGGCTACAACTACGAGGACGCCGTTCTTCTTAACGAGCGCCTTGTACGCGAGGATGTGTTTACTTCCGTTCATATCGAAGAATACGAGATCGAGTGCCGCGATACGAAGCTTGGTCCGGAAGAGATCACGCGCGATATCCCCAATGTGGGCGATGACGCTCTTGCAAATCTTGACGAGAACGGTATCATCAGAATAGGTTCGGAAGTTACGGCAGGCGATATTCTCGTTGGTAAAGTTACTCCTAAGGGCGAGACCGAACTGACTGCCGAAGAAAGACTTCTCCGCGCTATTTTCGGTGAAAAGGCTCGTGAAGTCCGCGATAATTCCCTTAAAGTTCCTCACGGCGAAGCAGGCGTTATCGTTGACGTAAAGGTATTCACAAGAGAAAACTGCGACGAGCTGAGCGCTGGCGTAAATATGCGCGTTATCTGCTATATCGCGCAGAAACGTAAGATCACGGTCGGCGATAAGATGGCGGGACGTCACGGCAACAAGGGCGTCGTTTCCCGAATTCTCCCCGAAGAGGATATGCCGTTCCTGCCCGACGGTACTCCGCTCGATATCGTTCTTAATCCTCTGGGCGTACCTTCGCGTATGAATATCGGTCAGGTTCTTGAAGTCCACCTTGGTATGGCTTGCAAGGCTCTTGGCTGGCACATCATGACGCCCGTATTCGACGGCGCACACGAAGACGATATCCGCGACTGCTTCCGCATGGCTGACGAATACAGCAAGGATCACCGCGACGATATGTTCGAACTGAAATCAATGGACAAGGTAATAAATCCGAAGGCTCTTGAATTCAACGAGGATTGTAAATTCACCCTTTACGACGGACGTACCGGCGAAAAGTTCGATAACCGCGTAACTGTCGGATATATGTACTACCTCAAACTCCACCACCTTGTTGACGATAAGATTCACGCCCGTTC
>DETO01000100.1:0-13126 GCA_002362135.1 Ruminococcus sp. UBA3286
TATATAATATTGACATAGAGGGGAGAAAGGAGTAAAATAATAATGCTTCCGACGATGAAACGTAAAATTTCAGCCGCTTGGAAAATTTAAAAAAGTTTCACGTGAAACATTAGTAAGGAGATTCCGTAAAATGAACGATATAGAAAATTCAGTAATACTGGTCGTTGACGATGATCATGATATAGTTAATGCAATATCCGCTCTGTTAGAGCGCGAGGGTTTTAAAACTTACAAGGCTTACAACGGCATCGAGGCGGTCGACGCTCTTGTACAGCATGATGTACAGCTTATACTTATTGACATAATGATGCCGAAAATGGACGGACTGTCGGCAATGATGAAGATTCGCGCCACGAAAAATATCCCCATTATCGTGCTTTCGGCGAAATCAGAGGACAGCGATAAGATACTCGGCTTATCAATGGGCGCGGATGATTACGTTACAAAGCCCTATAATCCCATGGAACTGGTAGCGCGTGTGCGTTCAAATCTTCGCCGTTATCTGAGTCTCGGGGCTGCCGACAGCGCGCGCAAGGATAATTCCATAAGGATAGGCGGTCTGAGACTTGACCTTGACGAAAAACAGCTTTATGTTGACGGCATAGCGGTAAAACTTACGGCGACGGAATATAAAATAACGGAACTTCTTATGGAGAATGCAGGCAGAACATTTTCGGCGGAGGAAATTTATTCGCGCGTCTGGAATGAAGATTCCTATTCGGTTGAAAATACGGTAATGGTGCATATACGACACATTCGAGAGAAGATAGAAATAAACCCCGGCGACCCTCGTTATCTGAAAGTTGTCTGGGGAATCGGCTATAAAATAGAAAGACAGGTGGATAAGTAATGTTATTAAAAAATAAAATAACGCGCTGCATTGCATTTCTGACGAGTTGTATCATAGTTGCCTTCTGCGTATTCCGTGTTGTTGAAGTCGTGAATGAAGCAAATTCCACTTACAGCAGAGAGGATATATATGTCAAGCATGGCGATGTTGTTTACGAGATGGAGCAAATGTATGGTAAACTCTGGGCTGTCGGAGTTATGTATCTGCGAAATTTAGATGAAGACGGCAATTTCACGGGCAGCGAGGAAATGAAAGAGCAAACCATAAAAGCCCTGCAAAAACTGGGGTGCATGAATGCGAAAGGCGAAATTGAAATTGAAAATGAAAAAGACTTTAAGTATAAAGTTGCATACGGAGAAAGATCGATAGGAAACGACGATCTTATTTATGATCATGGCAATGAATATCTGATGGGCAAACGAAACGATCAGATGTTTCATTCTTCGTTTGTTAATAACTATGCCTATACCATTTATGATTTCAACTGGTATCAGACCAATTACGGCATGACATATTATGAGATGCCAAATAAAAGCTATGCAATATATGATTATGATACGACAGGAATGTACAGCGTGAAGGATAACCGCGGAGCAACTCTTTACTTCAGGTTGGACGGCTCAACGCCGATTCCGGAGTCATATCTTGAACAGTCCGACGAGATATTATACGAGCCTTATATCGGGAACAGCATTAACGGGACAGTAAATATTGACAATATTATAAATACAAGCGCAGTAACTTCAACAGCCGTTTCTTCCGAAACAACGGCGGAATCGACTTCCGGAACTGATTTGACCGATACCACGGCAGTTCATCAGCGCGAAACGACAGGCGCAGCAATAATTACCGAAACTATAGATCAGTATAACGATTATGATAATAATTATGATAATTACGACGAATCCGAACTTGAAAGCGTCGATCTTCCGAATGGAGAAAGCGGACTGTATTATTATAATGTGGATAACGGCTATCTGTACAGAGTGAATGTTCAGGATAATCAGTTTATTAAGGAACTGGGAGATGAATTTCAGCTTGAAATACTCATTCAGCCCAACGATCAGACAATTTCCGATTATAATCGGATAGAGCAGGTCATCAAAGATACCGAAAAAGCTTGCACGCAAGCGGTCATCAGGCTTATTCCGTTTGCAGCGATAGCGTTAATTCTGATGCTGTACGTGCTGATCACGGGCGGTTACAGCGTTAAAGAGAAGAAGACCGTAATGACTTGGTGCGATAAAATATTCGCAGAACTGCCCATAGCGATATTAATCATTGCGTTTATGTGTATTTGCGCGATCTTGTATGGCGGTATGTATTATGAAATATCAGAATTCTGCAAGGAATATTATTCAGAGGGTACAGTACCGAAAATCTATGCGCTGATTTGCGGATGCATATTCGGAGTGGGCGTCCTTATGATAGATACGATCGTCGTAAGGCTGAAATGCCGTAGTTTCTGGAAAACAACATTGATCTATAAAATATTGGCAGAAGTTTACCATATCATTAAAAAAATCAGAATGAAAATGGCTGAACATACTATCAGGCGCGATATGCTTAAAAATGACCGCTTTATTATAAATTTCCTGATTCGCACGGCAGTTTTTGCAGCTGTGGAGGTGTTCTGGATATTTGTGGGACTGTGCTTTGATGCGTTCTTTTTCACTTTCTTTATGAGCATAATAGTGTTTATGGGTTACATTATAGTAAGCTTGCTCGACTTAAAGGCAATGACTGATATCACAAAGCACGTTAGCGATATGAACGGCGGAAATTACAGCAAACAGACTGTCAGCAAGCTTTCGCCTGCATATGTCTGCAATGAAAAGCTCAATAATATTTCGGCAGGAATCCAGACGGCTGTTGATAAGCAGATTCGTTCCGAGCGAATGAAAATAGATCTGGTTACAAATGTTTCACATGATTTAAAAACGCCGCTGACTTCCATAATCAGCTATATCGACCTTCTTTCCGCGGAGGAGCTTACTCCCGAAGCGAAGGATTACGTGAAAATAATCGCAGAAAAATCCGAGCGTCTGAAATCGATGGTTGCCGACCTGTTCGACCTTGCAAAGGCGACGAGCCGTACTGATATCAACGCCGAAGCGATAGACGCCGTAATATTAACAGGACAGGTTCTGGGAGATCTTGCGGATAAGATAGAAAAAAGCGGCAGAGAGATACGCACGGATATAAAAATAGAATCCGCGCCCATAATGGCGGAGGGAAAAAAGCTTTACCGCGTTTTCCAGAATCTTATCGATAATGCGCTGAAATATTCTATGGCAGGTACGAGAATTTACGTTGTTGTGCGCAAGGAATGGAATAAGTGCGTTATCATCGTGAAAAATATCGCTTCATATGAGATGAATTTCACTCCCGACGAAATCACGGAGCGATTCACAAGGGGCGACGAATCGCGCAGTACTGAGGGCAACGGACTTGGCTTATCGATTGCGAAGAGCTTTACAGAAGCCTGCGGCGGAACGTTCCGTATCATAATTGACGGCGATGTATTTACCGCAGAAATGAGTTTCCCGCTCATCAATAATGCTCCGAAAACTCCGAATGAACCTCTTACCGAGGAAAAGAAATAAAAATCTCTTGTAAAGAATAAAAACTAATTTTACTTGCATGGTATTACAAAGTGGAGCTATTCTCTTGAATGCCTGTATAGAGATCAGTCTCTATCGTCCCTGACAAATTCAGTCTGTACCCATTGGGTACAGACTGAATTTAATTTTGGGATTCATAAGGGACTGAGTCCCTTATGCAGGGGGTGCAGGGGGACGGCGTCCCCTTGCATAATGCCGCACAAGTAACATTTGATGTTCATACTTTGCAGGGGAGTTTCTCTATATTCTTCGTCGGTAGGAGTTTGGACTGATACCGGTTGTCTGGCGGAATTGCCGCAGAAAATATTTATCGTCGTCATAGCCGCATTTGGCGGCGATGGCAGGTATACTCAGCGAAGAAGTCATAAGCAGATATTTCGCAAGGGCGATACGGCTTTGAATCAAGTCCTGATGAAAACTTATTCCGAAAATATTTTTATAAGCGGCACGGAAATGACCGCAGCTGATATGAAAATTTCGGCATTCTTCCTTAGCTGTCCACTGCTTTTCGGGTGAGTGATACATAGCGTTCCGAACGTTGTTGAACTCCTTAAAACTTGCCGTCTGTCTGTCTTCCAGAAGCGAGGCGGTTTTTTTCGTTATCTCGGAATTAAGCGCAGCAACAAGTTCTTCCGTTGAAAATTCCGAAACAGGCGAGGTAATTCCCACGGCGATTATATCGTCGATATTCTTCGTTGATTTGTAAACGGGCGAATGCGTGATAAGCACGATAAGCTTATCGGCAATCGCTTCGTGGTAATTTTCGGGAAGTTTACCGACAGAAGCATAAACGAACTGCTTATCCTGAAGCCGCGCGCAGAATGCGGAACTATTGACCGCCGTCATCTTCATACATTCCGCAATTTCGGAATCAAGTTTTATCGATATACTTTTTTCGTCAATGCGGTTTTCATTTGTAAAAAGCCGTGATTTCAGCATTACCGCCGATACAACATCGTTCTCGTCTGCGTTCGCAATTGCGGAAGAAAGCTCGTGAAGAAGTCCGTCTTTATTGTAAATTCCCGTTGCGGAATCATGAAATGCCGAAAGATTATTGCACGCCAACAGTTCATTTATATCGTTTTTCATGCGAAGAACGTTCAGAGCGTTTACGGCGGCGTTTATCCAGTCTATAATAATAGTATCATAGCCGTCGGGTTCGGTATACTGAAAAATGAAATGCCCTATCTCGACGCCTGCGGAAAACATGGGAACGAGATAAAGAAAACGCTTGTCGCCCATTCCGGGGATATTATCGGGAAACATTTTGCCGCGGGTAAAAAACTGCGGTTCGCTTGAACTTTCGATAGGGCTTATAACGCGGTACATAGCCATAATTTCATCGTTGCTGCAAATTTCGAGACTTGATTTTTCCTTGCGGCTGCACCAGTTTTCGTACAGGCAGAGATAAATTCCCTTAATGCCGCGGATGAGATAAGCGAATTGCTGAAGCACATGGATATAGTCGTCGAGGGAGCGGCATACGGTAAGCTGCTGCTCAAAATTATTGCAGAAATTCAGATTGCGGTAGTAGTTCGTGCTGCGTACAGAGTGTAGTTCTCTTTTCAGATAATTTATATCCGAACCGCAGGGACAGGTATCTCCCGTGACCATATATCCGTCGATAGGGATATCTTCAATTTCCGCGTCCGTTATTAAGTGATTGAGAATGCTGACCGCCTTTGCGCCGATAGCGGAGCGGTTGCGGTAATAGGTGGAAAGAATCGGCACATGAGAAAAGCGGTCGCCGATATATTCATAGCCGATGACGGTCATTCGGTCGGGCAGCTTGAAATCGTTTTCAAAAAGCGTATCTATAAGACCGTAAGCCATATAGTCGTTAGTGCATACCAATGCTTGCGGAATTCTTCTTTTGCCGCTTAAATATTCCTCGGCAAGCTTTTCGCCGTCAGTAGTCCAGAATTCGCCGAAAATCACATTATCGTCGCTGAATGGCAGTCCCTTTTCACGAATTACATCGCGTATTCCCTCTGCGCGCAAATGAGCCGTTTCAGCTTCTTTATAACCTGTAAGAACGTCAATTTCGGTAAATCCGTGAACTTCCGTTAAATGGCGCGCAATATTACGGAAATCCCTGCGGACATCGCTGTTGACGCTTGGAAATTCGCCGCCCGATTCGCCTGTCACAACTACGGGGATATTCAGTTTTCTTATGCGGTTCAGCAGAGAATTGCGGAGTTTCGATTCCAGAACAAGCTCTTCCATGTAAATCAAGCCGTCCAGCCGCTCGGATTCCATAAGCTCGTAAATTTTATTTTCAACATCCACGTCGGCAAAATATTCGCTGAAATTGAAAATATTGGAGATCACCACGGGATAAATGTTCAATTTTTCAGCCTGAGCGAGAATTCCGCCCAGCATATCGCGCTGTTCCGATTCCGAAGCGCGCGATGTTATAATGCCTATTACAATTTTTCCGTCTAACATTTTTACCTCATAAATTTGCTATAAATATCATTATTATGATATGCAGTTAAAATTTACTGCGTTATAATAAAATCAACATATCTTGTGATTTATTATAACATATGTCCATAATAAAATCAATATATTTTATTCATTTTGTCCACCAAATCTGCAAATTGTGGGTTGTGAATAAAAGATGAATCATGTATAATTAAATTGAAAGTTATGAAATCGTTACAAATATTTTGAAATAAAACAATGAGAGGAATGATTATTTTGAACAGAAAAAAAGTTTTGGCGGCTATGACCTCCGCCATCTGTTTTGCGAGTACATTTGCGGTAATGCCGCAGATCGCAGGTATGCAGACTTTTGCTTCGGAAGCTGTCAGCAACGGCTTTGAAGTCAATTACGAAGGCTGGCACGGCACAAGCGACAGCGTTGAACTTACAGCTGTTGAAGGCGCAGGAGCAGGCTCTTCAAGAGGAATGAAAGTAAGCGGCAGAACGAGCAGTTCCGACGGCGCGGCTTCATCAAAGGGATTTTATCTCTGGGGCGGCGTTAAGTACGACTACAACGTTAAGGTGAAATCCGATACGGACGAAACATTCCGTCTTAAATTGAGATGCCTTGACGAGGAGACCGATAAAGAAACTGTTGTGGAACTGGACAGCGTTTCCGTAAAGGCAGGGGAGTGGGCTGAACTTTCGGCTTCATATAAAGCTCCCGAAAATTCATACGAATTCGAGCTTACCATTACTGCTGACAGCACGGCTGATTTCATATTTGACGACGTTCTGGTAACTACAAAGGAAACTAAATCCGTTGAAGCGGCAGTTGCAGGCAAAGGTCTGAAAGACGAATTTGCAAATTACGGATTCCGCGTAGGAAATATCCTCAACGGCGGTACTGTTAAGAATTCCGCTATAACGGCGATTATGCTCAAAGATCACAACGCTATCGAGTGTGAAAACGAAACGAAGCCCGACGCAACTCTGGTTCAGAACGGCTCTACAAATACGAATATCAAGGTCTCGCTCAACAGCTGCGCGGCTATTGCTGATTTCTGTGTAAAAAACAATCTTGGTTTCCGCGGTCATACTCTTGTATGGCACAGCCAGACTCCCGAATGGTTCTTCAAAGATAATTTCCAGCAAGGCGGCAACTGGGTAAGTTCTTCCGTAATGGATCAGCGTCTCGAAAGCTACATCAAGAATATGTTCAGCGCAATTCAGACGCAGTATCCCGATCTCGATCTTTATGCATACGACGTCTGCAACGAATGTATCTCGGACGACTCCAACAGAACCGCTAATAACGGCGGTGCAAGAGAACCCGGCTACGGCAACGGAAAATCGCCTTGGGTGCAGGTTTACGGCAGCAACGCTTTCGTTGAAAAGGCATTTACATTTGCAAGAAAATACGCTCCCGCGGACTGCGATCTTTATTATAATGATTACAACGAATATTGGGATCACAAGCGCGACTGCATAATCAATACTATTGTAAAGCCGCTTTACGAAAAAGGACTTCTTGACGGTATGGGAATGCAGTCCCACATACCTGCCAACGCTACCGGTTTTGCAGGAACGGATTCGTATATTCAGGCTATGGATATGTATCTTGGAATAGGCTGCGACCTCCAGATCTCGGAACTTGACATATCCGTTGAAAGCGGCAAATACAGCTATACCGAGCAGGCGAATAAATATAAGGCTATCTTCCAGCACGCTATGGATGTAAACACAAGCGGCAAGTATAACGGCAAAGTAACTCTCGTTCAGGTATGGGGCCCTAACGATGCGAATTCTTGGCTCTCTGCCGGTTCAAACGGCTTGCTTTACGATTCGAATAATCAGCCCAAAGAAGCTTACACAGCGCTTACTTCCATCGTTCCCGACAGCGAATGGGGCGACGGCTCGAATGTGAACGGCAGCGGCGGAGAAGATCCGAAACCGAATGATTACGGCTGGTGGTTCCAGTGCGGATTCGAAAATGGCGACGACAACTGGACTAACAGAGGCGGAAATAAAGTTGCCGTTACCGATAAGGAGCATTATACGGAATGGGGAAGCCATTCTCTTGAAGTTACCGACAGAACTTCCGAGTGGATGGGAGCTGCCCTTGCACTCAGCCCGAAGATTTTCAAGGCAGGGGAAAGCTACAGCTTCTCAACTCATGTAAAACAGAATTCGGGTGAAAACGTTAAATTCATGATGAAGCTTGAATACACCGACGCAAACGGCGAAACGGCGTATGACGAGATCGCAAGCGTGACCGCTCCCAGCGGCGCATGGGCGCAGCTTCACAACAGCGAATACACGATCCCGGCAGGTGCGACAAATCTGAAAATTTATGTTGAAACAGAAAAGTCGCTGACTGATTTCTACATCGACGAAGCTATCGGCGCAGTCAAGGGAACAGGCATTGCAGGCGAAGGTCAGCCCGATCTTCCTATCGATCCCAATTCCATTCTCCTTGGCGATACAAATCTTGACGGCAGAGTTGACGTTTACGATATGATAAACGAGCGCAACGCTGTTCTCGGAAACATTACTGATAAGGCTGTTCTCAAATCTGCCGACGTTGACAGAAGCGGCAAGGTCGAAGCTAACGATCTCGTTCTGCTTCAGGAGTTCCTGCTTGGCAAGATCAAGGAATTTCCCAACAATATGCCCGCTGTAGATACGGCTAAAATGAGTGAGCTTTTCAAGAATATCTCGATAAACGACAGCTGGAAGAAAGACGGCGAAAACAACGTTCTCTGGACTCAGCGTTTCGGCGCAGATCCCGGATTTATGGTTTATAATGACAGACTCTATGTATTTACAACAAACGACGCGTTTGAGTATAATTCAAACGGCGAAATACAGACGAATACTTACAACAGTCAGACGATAAACTGCTTCTCGTCTGCCGATCTCGTAAACTGGACAGATCACGGCGCAATTCCTGCCGCAGGCAAGAACGGCGCGGCTAAATGGGCAGGCTACGCATGGGCGCCCGACGCTTGCTGGAAAAAAATCAACGGCAAGGATAAATTCTTCCTGTATTTCGCAGACAGCGCAGGCGGAATAGGCGTTCTCACAGCCGATAGTCCCGAAGGCCCGTACACCGATCCTATCGGCAAGGCTCTTATAAATAGAAGCACTCCCGGTTTCGGCGATGTAACATGGCTCTTCGATCCTGCCGTATTGGTAGACGACGACGGCACAGGCTATCTTTATGTAGGAGGCGGCGTTCCCGAGGGCAAGGCTGCCGATCCCGGAACTGCGAGAGCTGTCAAACTCGGCGCAGATATGACAAGCCTTTCGGGCGATTATGCAAGAATGAATCCTCCCTATCTTTTTGAGGATTCCTCAATTCTTAAAGTCGGAGACACTTATTATTATTCCTACTGCACGAACTGGAGTACGGGCGGAAATCCCTACGGATTCAACAATGCCGAGATCGGCGTTATGACATCTAAAAATCCTCTCGGCCCGTTCACATACAAGGGTATCGCACTTAAAAATCCTGCATCTTATCAGCTTGACGGCGGCGGAAACAATCACCATTCGATAGTTGAATTCAAGGGCAAGTATTATGTGCTTTATCATAGCCGTCATCAGTCAAGAGCTATGAATATTCAGGCTAAAAACAGCGACGGAACTATAGATCTGGGCGGCAACTACCGTTCATGCCACCTTGACGAAGCTTCATTCTCAAACGGAATGTTCTCGGCAACAGGCTCAATGAAAGGCGTATCGCAGATCGAAACTCTTGATCCATACAAGACCGTTCAGGCTGAAACAATGTCAAACCAGTCAAAGGGAATCTCCACAACAGGTCTGCAAAATACAAAAGTTGTAGGCAAAAAGGGCGAGTGGATAAAGGTTTCGGGAGTTAATCTGAAAAACGGCGTATCTACAATCAAGATAAATGCCAACGCAAAGAGCGGCAGCGCGGCTATTAAAATCTGCGCAGGCTCTCCCACGGGCGACGTTATCGGTTATGCGGAAGTTACATCGGGCGAAGTTGAAGTTCCCGCAGTAACAAGCATGACAGGTACAAAGGATATATACTTCGTATTCAGCGGCGACGTTGAATTCGACAGCTGGTCGTTCACATAAGATTATTTCGGTTGCTGCTATCTGCACAACGGCGGCAGCCGATATAATATATAAGACAGAATATTGTAAGGGCAAGACAAATCAGAAAAACAGTCGTTTTGGGTTACGGCTGTTTTTTCTTTTCAAATGTTGCCTTTATTCGTATCTTCAAAAAATCCACCTTTTCTGCAAATTGTGGGTTGTAAACAATCTATGAACATGATATAATAGTTATAGAAGAAAACGAATGTTAATCAAACAAAACTAAATTAAACGAGGGAGTGATTTTGTAAATGAAAATCAAATATGTATTTGCAAGGCTCATGTCGGCGGCGACGGCTTCGGCAATGATCGTTACGGGATTTGCAATCGCGCCTGCAAACGATAAGGCGGTTATCGAAGCGAACGCGGCGGATACGGTCGTTATCGATACGACTACCGAATATCAGACAATCAGGGGATTCGGCGGAATGAATCATCCCGAATGGACGGGAAAAGATCTGACCGACGCGCAGAGAAAGACTGCTTTCGGAAACGGAGCGAACGATCTGGGTCTGACAATTGTGCGTGTTTTCGTGAATCCCGATAAGAATCAATGGAAACTTTCTGTTCCTACAGCTAAATACGCTTCTCAAAATGGCGTAACAGTCTTTGCGTCACCTTGGGAGCCGCCGTCAAATCTGGCTGAATCAGGCGGAAGCAATGGCAAACTTCATCTTCCGAAGTCGAATTACGGCGCATATGCCCAGCATCTTAATGATTTCGGAACTTACATGAAAGACAACGGCGTCGATCTTTATTCAATATCCGTTCAGAACGAGCCTGACTACGCAGAAGACTGGACATACTGGTCAACCGATGAAGTAGTTGATTTTATGGCGAATTACGGCGATAAAATTACAAGCACGCGCCTTATGTCGCCTGAATCGTTCCAATATGCGCCGCTTACCGCTTCTTGGGTAAAGGACGGCGGCAAGAAATTTTACAAGAAAATAATGGAAAATAGCAAGGCGTTTGCAAACTGCGACGTTTTCGGAACGCATATGTACGGAACTCAGCGCGACTGGATGAACTATCCCGAACTGGAAAACTGCGGCAAGGAAATCTGGATGACCGAAGTTTATGTTCCGAACAGCGAAGCGGATTCCGCCAACAGATGGCCCGAATCGCTTCAGGTTTCCGAAAATATTCATAATGCTCTCGTTGTTGGCAACATGAGCGCATATACATGGTGGTACATCAGAAGAAGTTACGGTCTTATGGACGAAAACGGCGCTATCACCAAAAGAGGCTATAACATGGCTCAGTATTCCAAGTGGGTTCGTCCCGGCGATAAGAGAATCGAAGCTACCGAGCAGCCGACAAGCGATGTTCTTGTTTCGGCTTATAAAAACGATAATAATCAGGTAACAGTCGTTGCAATTAATAAGGGCAGCACGGAATATACGCAGGCGTTTAATATCGGAAGCGGCGAAAAAATCGTTGAGGTAGACCGCTACAGAACTTCCGCAAGCGAAAATATTGCCAAGACCGATAATATGGCTAACGACGGCAGCGGATTCTTTTCACAGCTTCCTGCAAACAGCGTATCCACATTTGTAATTTCTCTTGAGGGCAGCGGAACTACTAAAGATCCCGAACCCAACGAGTACGGATGGTGGTTCCAGTGCGGATTCGAAAACGGCGATGACAACTGGACTGACAGAGGCGGCTCTAAAATTTCTGTTACAGACGCCGAACATTATACCGAGTGGGGCAGCAAATCTCTCCTTGTTTCGGGCAGAGAGAATGCATGGCAGGGCGCTGCTCTCGCCCTTGATTCGCGTATTTTTAAAGCGGGCGAGTCATATAGTTTCTCAGCTCACGTTAAGCAGAAATCAGGCAAGAACGTTAATTTCATGATGAAAATCGAATATAAAGACGGCAATGGAGAGACGGCTTACAATACAGTTGCAAATGTTACTGCTCCAAGCGGCGTATGGGCGCAGCTGAAAAACTCAAATTATACGATTCCGGCAGACGCTTCCGATATAAAGATATATATTGAGACAGAAGATTCTCTCACGGATTTCTATATAGACGAGGCTATCGGAGCGGTTGACGGAACAGGTATCGCAGGCGAAGGACAGCCTGATCTTCCTGTAGATCCGTCAGAATTTATAGCAGGCGACGTTGACCTTGACGGCAGAGTTGACATATACGATCTTGTGGCAATGCGTGCAGGCGTTATAAATGGATTCGGCAGTGATAGGGCTCGTTATGCAGCCGACGTAAACGCTGACGGCGAAGTTGGCGCGGCTGATCTGATATCGCTTCAGAAATTCCTGCTCGGTCAGAATGAAACTCTTAAAAAACCTGAAGTTACAACTCCTGCTGTAAAAATGCGTACTATTTCGGAGTATACTCCTGTAGTTGCGGCGAATGTATCAGAATTTGAAACGGCTGATTCCAAAACGGAAAAGGCAGGAGTTCAGTACGGAACTCTTGAATCAAAGAGTTATTATTCGGCATTCTGCGGCAGAGAGAAGAAGTATAACGTTCTTCTTCCCGCAGGTTATACGACAAGCAAAAAATATCCCGTTCTTTATGTTATGCACGGTTATTGGGAGAATCAGGACAGAATGATTCTCACGGGCAACGGCACAATGTCAACTAAGCAGATAATCGGCAACGCTATTGCCGAGGGCGCGGCAAAGGAAATGATCGTTGTATTTCCATATATTTACTCAAGTCAGACTCAGAATGATTGCAGTGCAATGGACGATGCGAATAATACCGCATACGACAATTTCGATACTGTTCTCACCACGGAACTCATGCCTCTTATAGAGAAAGAATACAGCGTGGCGACGGGCAGAGAAAATACAGCTATCACAGGATTTTCAATGGGCGGAAGAGAATCGCTCATGATCGGCATGAAGCACCCCGATCTTTTCGGATATGTAGGCGCTATCTGTCCTGCCCCCGGAGCTACGGGCGCATGGAAATTCGCCTCCGAAGAAGCTTCTCCGTCGCTTGTTTTCATTACAGCAGGCAGCAATGATACTGTTGTATATGATAATCCAAAGAATTATCATGATAATTTTACTAACAACGGCGTGCCTCATGTATGGCATTATGTAAACGGCGGTTATCA
>DETO01000100.1:13433-13650 GCA_002362135.1 Ruminococcus sp. UBA3286
GCATTATGTAAACGGCGGTTATCACGGCGATAATAGCATTCACGCTCATCTGTATAATTTTGTACGCGCCGTATTTCAGGCATAATCAAGCTATCTTCTAATCATCCCTCATAATGCGGTTTCATTTGGTTGAAACCGCATTTTTATGCCTGACGGCATGATCGGGGGAGACGCTGTCTCCCCCGAACCCCCTCTGCATAAGGGACATAGTCCCTTA
>DETO01000020.1 GCA_002362135.1 Ruminococcus sp. UBA3286
CAGCGTCCCCTGACATAATGCAGCACAAGTAAAAATATTTTTTCGAAAAGCTATTGACAAATTTTCGGAAATATGATAAAATAATATTGCCGCTTGTGAACAGGCTCTTTTTAAGTGTATTTACACGCCTGTGGCAGCGAGTTTTATAAAAAGGCAGGTGCCATAAATGTACGCAGTTATTGAAACCGGTGGAAAGCAGTATCAGGTAAACGAGGGAGATGTTATCTTCATCGAGAAGCTTGCAGTTGAGGCTGACGAGGCAGTTACTTTTGATAAGATAGTAGCTCTCGGCGCTGACGACGGAATCAAGGTCGGAACTCCTTATGTTGAGGGTGCGTCCGTTGAAGCTAAGGTTCTGAAGAACGGCAAGGCTAAGAAGATCACTGTTTTCACTTACAAGCCTAAGAAGGGCGAAAAGAAGAAGCAGGGTCACAGACAGCCTTACACTCAGGTAAAGATCGAAGCTATAAAGGCTTGATCATGGTTCGGGCAGTTTTTTACAGGAAAAACTTAAAATTTGTGGGATTCAAGATCAGCGGTCATACCGGATACGCAGAAAGAGGCACGGATATCGTCTGCGCCGCAGTATCTTCGGCTGTACAGCTGACTGTCAATCTTCTCTATGAATTCAAGACCGCTCCGAAGGTATGCACCGGCGGAGATTCCGTAGAATGCCGAATTAACGGCGATAATGATACGGCGGCAAGAATTTTTAAACAGCTCATGCACCATTTTGAGCTTATTATTGAAGATTATCCCAAAACAATCAAAATCAATATTTCGGAGGTGTAAGTATGTTTAAGATCAGTATGCAGTTCTTCGCTCATAAGAAGGGTGTTGGTTCTACAAAGAACGGTCGTGATTCAGAGTCCAAGAGACTCGGCGTTAAGCGCGCTGACGGTCAGTTCGTAAAGGCAGGCAATATCATCGTTCGTCAGAGAGGTACACATATCCATCCCGGCGTTGGCGTTGGTATCGGTTCTGACGATACAATTTTCGCTACAGTAAGCGGAAAGGTTAAATTCGAGCGCCGCGGTCGTGACCGTAAGACGGTTTCTGTTTATACAGAGCAGTAATCATACTATGATTGCGTCATAAATCCCGAGCTTTTGCTTGGGATTTTTCATTAGAGCGTATGGCAAGAATTTTTGACGCAGTCAACGGCAAAATTTGCCGAAAAGCCATTGTGGAGGTCAGATATGTTTGTTGATAAGGCTAAGATAAAAATTAAAGCGGGAGACGGCGGAGACGGCGCAGTTTCTTTTCACAGAGAAAAATATGTTGCGGCAGGCGGCCCCGACGGCGGAGACGGCGGCAGAGGCGGCGACGTCGTTTTTCAGGCAGACGATAATTTTTCCACATTGGTGGATTTCAGATATAAACGCAAATATATGGCGGAAAGAGGTCAGAACGGTTCGTCGAGGAACTGCACGGGCAAAAGCGCGCCTCCGCTCATTATAAAAGTGCCGCGGGGAACTCTTATCCGCGACGCCGAAACAGGGCGTATCATGGCGGATATGTCCTCGGACGAGCCGAAGATCCTCGCAAAAGGCGGTATGGGCGGAAAGGGCAATGCGAATTTTGCAACGCCTACCAGACAGATTCCGAAATTTGCTAAACCCGGCTATCAGGGCGAGGAATTCGAGGTAACGCTGGAACTGAAACTTCTGGCGGACGTTGGGCTGGTCGGATTCCCGAATGTAGGAAAATCGACGCTTATCTCCGTTGTCAGCGCGGCTAAGCCGAAAATCGCCAACTACCATTTCACTACGCTGACTCCCGTTCTCGGCGTCGTCAAGACAGGCGAGGAGAAGTCTTTCGTTATGGCGGATATTCCCGGTCTTATCGAGGGCGCAGGCGACGGCGTGGGACTGGGTCATGAATTTCTCCGCCATGTTGAACGCTGCCGTCTTATCGTTCACGTGGTCGATGTTTCGGGAATCGAGGGGCGCGACCCAAAAGAGGATTTTCGCATAATCAACGAGGAACTCGCAAAATTCGACGAGGAACTTGCAATGCGTCCGCAGATAGTTGCGGCTAACAAATCGGATATGGCAAGCGAAGAGCAGATAGAAGATTTCAGGAAATTTGTCGAAGAGCAGGGTATGCCGTTTTTCTGCATATCCGCGGCGACTACGCAGGGAACGCGCGAACTGGTAATGAAAATTGCCGAGGTTCTTGAAACTCTTCCGCCTATCAAGGAATATGAACCCGAACCGCTTACGCAGGCTGAACTTGACGATATGGCAGGCGCGGGAAAGCGTTTTGAGATAACCGAGGAGGACGGCGTTTATTACGTTGAAGCGCCGTGGATACAGCCTATCATGCGGACGGTCGACCCCGACGACTATTCTTCTCTGCAATATTTCCAGCGTGTGCTTATAAACAGCGGCATCATTGCGAAGCTTGAGGAAATGGGCGTCAAAGAGGGCGATACCGTAAACCTTGAGGGCTTTGAATTCGACTTTATTTATTGATAAGAAAATAATATGGAAAAAAAGATTCTTTCCGAACGTGATGTGAATATGTACAGCCCGCTGAGTCTTGCGTTTCTCGGCGACAGCGTTTATGATACGCTTGTCCGCGAAATGCTGCTGAGGAGTGCGAATATGCCTGCTTCTAAGCTGCATTCAGCTAAGATTCGGCTGGTTTGCGCGGAATTTCAGTCGGCTGCATATGATATCCTTGCGGATAAACTGACGGAAAAGGAAATGGCGGTTCTGAAACGCGGCAGGAATGCCACGGGAAATACAGTGCCGAAACACGCGGACGCGGCTGAATACAGGCGTGCAACTGCTGTGGAATGCCTTTTCGGTTATCTTTATCTTCTCGGCGAACACGACAGGATAGCGTCATTGTTTGGCGCGATAATTGACGAAAGCAAGCTATAAGGAGGTAAAAAATCATGGACGAAATTCGTATTGAAAAAGAAGTTACAAAATCAGTGAGCAGAACCGCCGTCGGCGTATGTGCAGGTTTTGCGCTCGGTTTCCTTGTCGGAGCGTCGATAGTAGCTATCATCGATTATTATGATGATAAAAAAGAACAGCTCAGACGAATCAAGCGCGATTCCGACGAGAATTATATTTACTCAGAATAAGGAGCGTTGAAAAATGTCAGGTCATTCAAAATGGAATAATATCAAGCGTAAAAAGGAAGCTACCGACGCTGTAAAGGGTAAGATCTTTACCAAGATCGGCAGAGAGATCACCGTCGTTGTAAGAGAGGGCGGCCCCGACCCGAATAATAACAGCAAGCTTCGCGATCTTATTGCAAAGGCGAAAGCCAATAATGTGCCTAACGATAATATCGATCGCGTTATCAAGAAAGCGGCAGGCGGCGAGGATAAGAACAACTACGAAACAATGGTTTACGAGGGCTACGGACCTAACGGCGTTGCGGTTATCGTTGAATGCCTTACGGACAACAAGAACAGAACCGCAGGCGACGTTCGCCATTATTTTGATAAATTCGGCGGAAACCTCGGTACTACGGGCTGCGTATCCTTTATGTTCAGCAAGAAGGGTATTGTTATTCTTGAAAATACCGGACTTGATGAGGACGCTGTTATGGACGATGTTTTCGAGTGCGGCGGAGACGATTTCGACGTTACAGAAGAAACCGTGGAGATAGAGTGCGCTCCCGAAAATCTTTCAGCTGTGAGAGAGGGACTGACGGCTAAGGGCTATAATGTTATCTCGGCAGAAGCTGAAATGATCCCGGCAAATTATACCACGCTTACGGACGAGGAGCATATCAAGAAAATGAATCTTCTCCTTGAACATCTCGAAGATAATGACGATGTTCAGAACGTGTATCATAACTGGGAAATGCCCGAAGAAGAGTAATCTCGTCCTTGTGAACAGGTTTATACAAAAAAGTGCAGAGCCTTGAATAAACAGGTTCTGCACTTATGAGATCGGATTATAGTTTGTGAAATATCAATCTTGTTTTTTGTCATTTTTTTCGCTTGAACTTGTACCGGTCATACCCTTATCAATTCTTTTAATGCCGTTGCGGATAGTTTCCGCAGCCTTATCAGCGTTTCCAGATTCGATAAGTGCAAGAATCGTATCAAGCAATAAGCATAATTCTTGCTTCGACATACTTTTCACTACCTTTTCTATATTTTTTCTGCTTATATTATAACACAAAAAATATGATCGGTCAAGTGAAAAATCTGAATTATCGGGTTAGTCTTCGGGAAGTTCCAACGGTTGAAGTTTCAACTTGATAAACTGAAGTTCTTCGTCAATTTCTTTGACCGTTTCGACTGCGCCTTCCCTTTTGGCAATCTTGCGCAAGCGACGAAATCTTTTATAATCGTCAAGTAAACGATCTTTTATTTCAATCTCACTTGGCACGTCTGGCACGTCGTCACCCCCCTTTTTATTTTGTACTTATATTATAGCACAAAAAATATGATCGGTCAAGTGGAAAATCAAAAGCATAGAGGTGAATCAAATGTCAATCAATATAACTAAAGTGAAATATTATCCCGAACTCGCCGAGGTCGCGGAGCTTGCCGATAAGATATGGCATGAATTTTTTGTTTCGATTTTAAGCGGCGGTCAGATAGATTATATGGTTGAAAAATTTCAATCCCTCAACGCAATGACCGAGCAGATTGAAAATCAGCGTTACAGCTATTTTGCGGTTCGTGAAGATGGCGAACTTATCGGCTATATCGGCATGAAGCCCGAACAGGACGACAGGTTTTTTCTTAGCAAGCTGTATCTCCGCAGCGATAAGCGCGGCAGGGGAACGGCTTCGCTCATGATGAAAAGGGTATTCGAAGAAGCCGTAAAATCGGGGAAAAATCGAGTTTATCTTACTGTCAACAAGCATAACGATCATGCCGTTGCGGTCTATAAAAAAATCGGATTCAGCATAATCGACGACGTTGTCACGGATATCGGCAGCGGATATGTGATGGACGACTATATTATGGAATATACCCTGTAATTTTTGCATAAGCTATAGCAAAAGCCTTAAAGGGGTGCGTTTATGGGTATTGCCGAATTATTTTTGCTGGCTTTGGGATTGGCAACAGACGCTTTTTCCGTTTCGGTATGCAAGGGATTGAGCATGAAAAAGAAAGATTACTCCGCAAGCGTGATAATTGCGCTGTTTTTCGGAGTATTTCAGGCGATAATGCCGCTGATAGGCTATTTCGTCGGCAGCCGTTTCGGGAGTTTTATAAGCGGATTCAGCCATTGGATTGCGTTTTTCCTGCTGGGAATCATCGGCATAAAAATGATCGCCGAAACTTTGCATTCTGCGGAAAGCAACGGCGATACGTCTGAATTTCGTCTTGATTTTAAGGAGCTTATCGTACTGGCGATTGCAACCAGCATCGACGCTCTTGCGGTCGGGATTGTATTTGCGGCTATCGAGACCGATCTGATGATCTCTGTATCGATAATAGGCGGAGTTACATTTGCATTCTGCCTGCTCGGAGTTGTGATAGGAAATAAATTCGGCAGCAAATATGAGCGAAAAGCAGGAATCGCGGGAGGGGTGATTCTGATTTTTATAGGGCTAAAATTCTTGATTGATGCTATATAAACTAATTTTTACTTGTGCGGCATTATCAGGGGAGACGCTGCACGAACGTGCGATACCCTCTGTCCTGCGGACATCTCCCTACACTGTAGGGAGTCACCCCCGAACCCCCTCTGCAAAAGG
>DETO01000002.1:0-216 GCA_002362135.1 Ruminococcus sp. UBA3286
CAACTTTTTTTCCGCCGTAATAGCCGAAATTTTTCAGAAAATTATCAAGAACGCCCTGCAATTTCACCTGAAACGCGCCGTCAACGGTAAGCTTTACAGTTTCGCCGGGAACGATACTGTCAACAGTTTTTATGTCCACGATAGAATCATTGAGAATGGTCACTTCCTCTTTGCCGCTTACGCCGCGGAGTTCGCTTTCCATCGCCTTTTCAATTC
>DETO01000002.1:501-3100 GCA_002362135.1 Ruminococcus sp. UBA3286
CGCTTTCCATCGCCTTTTCAATTCCGCTTCTGCCGACTGTATCGTTCATGGCATAGCCTTTTTCTTTGAGTTCATCGTAATCTTCAGCGTAAATCGGGCCTACAGTACCGATCTCATGCGGAAGAATATCGCCGCGCACTATAACTCTCTGAGCTGAATCGACAGCCTCGATACCACGGAATATACTGCCAAGCTCTTTCATTTTTATAACGGTATCATGATCGACATCTTCGGCAAGAACAAGATCGACGTTGTATGAAAAATCATTGGCAAGCATTGTATACCGCATTCCCGCGATAAGCCGCTTTTCAAGAGGCGTATAAATATCCGATATCTCATAGTCGGAAATAAGCTTGTCAATGCAGTTATCGGCAGTAGCGTACACATTGAGGTTGAGCAGTTCTGTAACTTCGGAAACGTCCTCCTCGGTAAATTCATAAGGCTCGTTTATTGTGATAGGCAGCGCTTCGGGAAAAGTATATCCGCAGTCCAGAAGCTTGCTGCATATCTCGTAAAGAACATTGTTTCCCTCTTTCAGATCATCAGGGAAAAACGCCTTTTGCATTACAAGATCGCAGCGCGTGTCGTTGCCTATGATAACGTTGCCGTTGTAGTCGATGATCTCGCCGCGCGTCGGCTTTACATCTCTTGTAAATGTATATGCACCGCTGTCATATTTCGGCGACGCAGCAATTTTTTCATCGCCAACTATCTGTAGCTTCATCAGCTTTGAAGAAGCAAGCGCTCCTAAAAATATTACCAGAAAAACGATGATAATGGATTTTATTGTATCGGAAACTGACTTCATTTCACCGCCTCCTCAGCTTGTTTTTATGACTTCCTCAATGGTGAGATGCGCCTTTGGCATCAGCAATTTATTTATGAGCGCAAATATAACATAGATGACTACAGCGGAGATCATTGTATATCCCCAGACTTTCAGAGTTACGCTGTGGAAAATTCTCTCCACGTTTTCGTAATTCCACATTTTGTAGTAAAATTCGTAGTCAAGTCTGCACTGCAAAAATGATACGAGCGCAGTTATCCAGAGATAATTGAAAAATCGCTTGCGAAGATAAAGTTCATAGATCAATGAAACTGCGGCGCAGAATACGGCAAGCAGCACCGCATTGTACCCAAACAGTCTTTCGCAGGCTATATCTATCAAAAATCCGCAGAATGCGCCCACAAATGCGGAAACAAGCACATCGGCGTTAAGCGCGATGCAGACGGCTATCGGTACAAGAACTATAGGTTTTGTCCATGTGCCGCAGGTCATGGAAATGAATCCGACCATGATCATCAAGCCGTACAAAAAAATCCGCAGAGTAGTTTTGAAATATAAGATCCTTTTCTCACGGGGTGTCTTGAGCCGCATTTAAAGCCTCCTTTTTTCCGTCAAAATCTGTAATGACAAATACGGAGCTTAACCGCGTAATATCTACGGCAGGCTCTATCTCGGCATAAGCCGTAAGACCGTTGGGATCGACGCCCATACTTTTCACTTTTCCGACGACGTAATCTTTCGGAAACAATCCGCTGCTTCCTGCGGTAACGATAAGCGAACCTTTTTTCAGCTTATGCTCCGGAGTAAGATGAGTAAGCTTCGTCATATTATTTTCCGCAGTAATAACAGCTCCCTCGACTATACCAAAATCGGTGTTTGTGTCGGAACATACCGCCGCAACTGAAAGATCGGGCGAAAGAATTGTACGCACAGTTGAAGTATGCTGAGAAACTTCAATGGTGATTCCGACCACACCCTCGGGAGTGATAACGGGGCTGTAAGGCTCGATACCGTCGGCAGAACCGCGGTCAATGGTAAATCCCCTGAAAGGATCGTTCGCCACATAGCCCAAAACCTCGGCAGGCTGCGAAAAAACGCTGTCGGGGTGTTCTTCCTTGATGACCACCAGCTTACGCAGTTCCTCGACCTCTGTTTTGAGATCGTCGTAATCGGTAAGCTGCTTATTAAGTTCGCCGACCTGCTTTTTAAGTTCCTGATTTTCCTCATAATAGGCGTCGGCATTTTCAATTCTGTCAACCGTTTTCTCAAGCTTCATCGAAATATTATTTGATACAAAGCGGAGAGGCTTTGTGACCGTATTTATAAATGATGCTCCGGAAAGGGAATAACCGCCTTTCGTTACAGCGTAGATCATAATTCCCACAAGAAAGGCAATAAAGGCAAGCAGTATCTTAAACCGTGTGCTTTTCAGAAATTCACGCATTAAGCCGCCTCCTTAGTAATATTTAATATTTTCGGTAAGAGCGTCCTGATAATCGCTGATCTTTTCAAGTATTTTTCCCGTACCCTCGGCAACGCAGTCAAGGGGATATTCCGCGATATATACGGGCATTCCCGTTTCGCGGCTTATCAGCTTGTCAAGTCCGCGGAGAAGAGCGCCGCCGCCTGCAAGAGTGATTCCGTGATCGATAATATCCGCGGAAAGTTCGGGCGGAGTTTCCTCAAGAGTAGCCTTTACTGCGTCGATGACCTTCGCAAGCGCTTCAACAAGAGCGTCGCGTATCTCGGCGGAATTTACAGTAACATTTTCCGGGAGACCGTTCACGAGATTTCTGCCCTTTATCTCCATAA
>DETO01000002.1:3371-3598 GCA_002362135.1 Ruminococcus sp. UBA3286
TCTTTATCTCCATAACGTCCTCTTTTTCGCTTGGGAACGCAGAACCTATCTCTATCTTGATATTTTCAGCAGTACGCTCGCCGATAAGCAGATTATATTTTTTCTTTATATAATTTATTATGGCTGCGTCGAATTCATCGCCTGCACATCTGATAGAACGAGATGAAACAATACCGCCGAGAGCTATAACTGCAACTTCGCTTGTACCGCCGCCGATATCGACAATC
>DETO01000002.1:3867-49969 GCA_002362135.1 Ruminococcus sp. UBA3286
GTACCGCCGCCGATATCGACAATCATGCTGCCCGTTGGAGCATTAGTCGGGAGACCTGCTCCTATAGCAGCCGCCATAGGCTCTTCAATGATCAGAACGTTATTAGCGCCCGCCTTTTTGCAGGCTTCACGGACGGCGCGCCTTTCAACGGCTGTAACGCCCGACGGAATACAGATTATAACATTAGCCTTTGTGAGTATTGTACCCTTCAAAGCCTTTTTTATGAATTCCTGAAGCATGGTAGTAGCTATGTCAAAATCTGCAATTACGCCGTCTTTAAGCGGACGAACAGCAACGATCGAACCGGGCGTTCTGCCGATGACTTCCTTAGCTTCCATGCCGACATAGCGTGTTTTGTCTGTTCTCGTATTAACGGCAACAACGGAAGGCTCACGTATAATGATGCCCTTTCCGCGCAGATACACAAGCGTATTTGCAGTACCGAGATCTATGCCAATATCTTTTGTAAACATTCTGACGCTCCTTAAAAATAAGTTCTTTTTTATTATATCACTAAAGCAGCAAATAGACAATATTTTTCACTGAAAAATTTTTCCTCAAAATCAGGTTTAATTTGAAAATAACTTTGAAGCCGTTTTTGAATAAACTATAACGGCAACTACAAGCAGGATAAGCTGAGCAATATTAAAAGTTATGCTGATGCCGAAAGTCAGTTTAAGTACGTCTATATTCAAAAACGTTCCGGGTTCAAAAGCGAATGTCTTGGAATATCCCAGCCAGCTCAAGCCTTCGGTTGTACCGACCATATTTCCCAGTAATCCGCCGAGAGTTAAAGCGCACACGCTTAAAAAAAACATATATATTGCTTGTTTCATTCTTTCTTATCTCCTTTTTCCGCATCGCATATGAAAATCACAGTCCTGTCGAGCCAAAACCGCCTTTGCCGCGTGAAGTTTCGCTTAATTCTTCGCTGATCTCGATTTCGGGGAAAAGCGCTCTCGTCAGAACAAGCTGAGCTATCCTCATGCCGTGTTCAACCGTAAACGGCTGTTTTCCGTGGTTTATCAGCGGAATAAACCATTCGCCACGATAATCGCCGTCAACAACTCCAACGCAGTTGGCAAGGGTAACGCCGTATTTTGAAGATAATCCCGAACGCGGATATATCAGCAGTGCAACATCGTTGCAGTCAGGTTCGGATGAAAGTCCTGTAGGTATCATTTTTATCTCGCCTGACATAAGAGTCACCGATTCGTCAAGACAGGCGCAAATATCAAGCCCGACGCTCGACACCGTTGCTCTTGTAGGAATTATTGCTTTTTCGTTGAGTTTTTTAAATTTCAGCTTCATATATTCTCCTGTACACCTCTGTAATATAGTCCACGCGTAATATTCCCCTGCGGCTTTTTTCCATGCAGTATTTCAGCGATCTGACTCCCCTTTTCCTCATTAAGAAGAACGCATACAAAATCTGCGCCCTTTATCTCGTTCATTCGGTCGCCCATATAAAGCAGATCGGCGTTCAATATCTCGACATACTCACCAGAACACGCCACAGGCAGCTTTCTGCCGGTTCTGTCCGTCAGAGATCCGCTGCATTTACGGCAGCCAACTTCATTTTTTATGGGGCAGTTTCTTGTAAGCATAAGAGGGATTCGCCCATATACTACAACCCCCACGGGCAATTCCGTCCGAAGTCCTCCTATCTGGGAAATAGTCGATTCTACAGACGCGATGCAGTCGGCAAAACCGATATTGCGCAGATATTCCGCCGACATTGAATTGAACATATTCATGGTAAAGCTGCCATGAAGAGTAAATCCCATTTTTTTTCCGATAGCGGCAGAATCAAGGGTATGACACAGTAAATGACTCACACCTGCATTTTTTATTTTTTCAAGACTGCCGATCAGTTTTTCTTCGTCAATAATAAATCTCGGAGGCGATATCATCAGCTTTTCAATAGGCACTCCGACCTCGATAACGCTACTGATAATATTCATGGGAACGGCAACAAATTCAGAAAATTCAGCCGCCGCCGACGCCTGTTCAACAGTTCGGCAAAACGTTCTTAACGGCAGTTCCGAATCTGTATTTTTTCGCGTTTTTTCGGCAGTTTCGGGAATATAACCGCGGTTGATTTTTTTAGGTATATACGATTCGGCAATCTTTTTAGTCAATATTTCAGTAACAGCGCGCCGAAGATCGTTCAGCCGCCCTGCCGGAACAAAAAGACCGTCGTCTATCTCGGCGGTAACGCTCCCAAATTCAAAAACGGTATCGCCAAGCCTGGAAAGCTGCTTTTCCACAGCGGAAATGTCGGTCGGGGAATTTCGCGCCGATTCGGGGATATCACCGACCACAGCAGCCGAGATTCCGCCTGATTCTGCCCTGATTTCAACAGGAATTCCGCTTTTGATAACGGCATAAAAATCAACTCGGCGCATAGGCGTTTCACGACGGTATAACTCGTGAATTTTCGGAATAATTTCCTTTGCGGCAATAACGTCCTCTTTCTCGCGTATCCCGAACATATCCTGCCTTTTCCCCGAAAAATAGCCGTCCGTAAAACCGCTTCGTGAAAAAATACCGCGCAGAAGTTTCATATCGGGAACTTTCCCGTCAAGGGCTTTTTTTAATTGACTCACGGCAGCGGCGATATATTCGGGACGTTTCATTCTTCCCTCTATTTTCAGCGAATCTACGCCGGTTTCGCAGAGTTCGCCGCAATGTTCGAGCAGTGACAGGTCTTTTAGCGAAAGAGCTGCATGATCATTTTTGCCGACCGCTGAAAAATTCAGACGGCACGCCTGACCGCAGCAGCCGCGATTAGCCGAACGCGAGCCTATCATTGCCGACATATAGCATTGTCCTGAAACTGACATACACAATGCGCCATGAACGAAAACCTCAACTTCTATATCCTCGCGGCAAATTTTTTCGAGGGAATCTTTTGAAAGTTCACGCGCAGGAACTACGCGTTCAAATCCCAGTTCCCTCAAAAACCGCGCGCCGGCGGCTGTATGTACCGACATTTGCGTTGAACCGTGCAGAACGGCTTCGGGAACCGCTCCCCTGATAACTGCCGCCGCTCCCAAATCCTGCACGATATATGCGTCAACTCCAATACGTGCGGTCTGTTTTATGTAATCGCAGAATCCCTCGATCTCGTCGTCAGATATAACGGTATTTACTGCAAGATACAGCTTCGCGCCGTGAATATGGCACTGATATACAGCTTCCGCAAGTTCATCAATGGAGAAATTCGCAGCATTATTTCTCGCCGAATATTTCTTTCCGCCAACATAAACGGCATTCGCGCCCGTTCTCAATGCCGCAGTGAGAGCCTCCATGCTGCCGGCAGGAGCAAGAATTTCGGGCTTCATCAAATACTGTCCTTGAGTTGTTTAAGCTTGACCATATTTTCAAGCTGGACGATCTTGGCTTTCAGCGCCTCGATCTCCTTAACGGCAGAATCGCGCTCTATGCGGTTTTTTCCGGCTTCGTCAACGTATTCTTTAGTTTGAGTGCGTATGTTTTCAACGCGCTGGTTAGCCTTATTAAGATCGTCAAGCAGGCTGAGCGCTACCATAATCGCCGCGGTATAGGGCGAAGTTCCGCTTCCTGAATTCATGTGTTCGCTGATTTTGGATTCAAGCGAACGGGCAAGCGAAAAAACATAATTCGGAGATTCAGCCGTCCTGAGCTTATATTCCTTTCCGCAAATTATAACTTTTACATCGTTAAGCATATTTATCTTCCTTTCTTTTGTCATGTTATATTAATCAGAGTCATTGTTAAACGTCTTTAATCAAAATAAAAATATCAGACAGCCGCGCTGATAACGCACATTAAGAACCTGTCCGCATAGGAAAGTTGCGCGAATCTTCGAACATAATTTTGCCGAAAAGACGTGCAGCTTATCCTATAGATGCAGATTCTAATAATACCGCTTCAATCCGATAACCTTTCCGAGAATTTCGCACTTATCGAGAATTATCGGAGACATTGTATCGTTTTCGGGCTGAAGCCGATATTGACCGTTTTCCTTGAAGAAACGCTTTACCGTAGCGTCCTCGCCGTCGATAAACGCAACTACGATATCGCCGTTTTCGGCATAGGAGCCTTTCTCGACGATAACGATATCGCCGTCGAGTATTCCTGCATTTATCATGCTTTCTCCGCGGATTTTAAGGGCAAAAAGATCGTTTGCATCGCAGCCCTCCGCCTCAAAATTTATATAGCCTGTAATGCATTCCACCGCCGTTATAGGCTGACCTGCCGTGACCGTTCCCATTACGGGAACAGAAACCGCAGAACTGTTAGGCAGTCTGAGCGAACGGTTAAGATTGTTTTCCTTGACAATAAGTCCATCATTCTCCAGCATTCTTATATATCTGTGAGCCGTAGATGTTGATTTGAATCCGCACGCCTCCATTATTTCCCTGACAGACGGGGACATTCCTTTGCTAAGCTTTGTTTTTATGAAGTTGAAAACTTCCATTTCTCTTTCTTTAGACATTGTTATCCTCCTGCGAAAGTTTTTTCAGTATCATTTTAGCTATTTTGTAAGCGTCGCCGCAGCCGAGAGTTATTACAAGATCGCCCTCCGATGCATTTTCACACACATAATCACAGACCTGCTCAAAATTAAAATATTTGCGCTCGTCAGTCCACTCTTCCTCTTCATTCTGAGGGAACCATATGCAGCCGTCGATCTTTTCCGCAAGATGACGGGTAAAAATGCCGTAAGTGTTCTTTTCGCGGCTTCCCATGATATCCGTGAGTACCGCGTGATCGGCTATACTAAGGGCTTTTGCAAAATCGTCAAGAAGCAGCTTCGTACGGCTGAAAGTAAACGGCTGAAAAATTGCCCACACTTTATTGAAATTCATCTCCTTGGCAGCCCGGAGAGTAGCTTCCAGTTCAGTCGGGTGATGAGCGTAATCGTCAACGACTGTTATCCCCTTCTCCTCGCCCAGCTTTTCAAATCTTCGTTTTGCTCCGCGGAAATCCTCCAGACCTTTTGCGATATACTTGAATTCCACGCCGCAGTAACGCGCCGCGGCGATCGCCGCCAAAGAATTCAGAACATTATGGATGCCTGCAACGTGAAGAGTTACAGTTCCAAGTTTTTCGCCCTTATAAACGGCGTCGTAAGTTGTAAGCAAGCCGTTTTCATGCTTGACGTTTTCGGGGTAATAATCACATGAAGAATCGCTGCCGAAAGTAATTATCTCCTTGCCTTCAACGCCTTCCAGCGATTTCATGGAATTTTCGTCAGAGCCGTTTATAATAATGCATTTGGAAGTATTCTGATTAAATTTGCGGAACGACTTTATAATATTTTCAAGCGTACCGAAATAATCGAGATGATCGGCGTCAATATTGAGTACTACAGAAATATCGGGAAGAAATTTCAGAAAATGATCTTCAAATTCGCATGATTCGCATACCAGAATATCACTTTTTCCCGCAATTCCGCTTCCGCCGATGCAGGGAAGCTTTCCGCCGATATAAGCCGAAAGATCTATTCCGGCAGTATACATTATCTGAGTTATCATCGATGTGGTGGAAGTTTTTCCATGAGTACCCGAAACGCATATCGCTCTGTCGTACCAGCCTGTGACTATTCCGAGAAGATCAGCACGTTCAAGCACCGTTACACCGCTTGCTCTGGCAGCCATAAGTTCGGGATTATCCGCCATTATAGCGGCGGTATGAACGATAAGATCAGCGTCTCCGATATTTTCGGCGCGCTGTCCGATATAAACGGGAATACCCATACTTCTTACGGCGTCGAGAGTTTCCGTTTCGTTGTTATCCGAGCCTGTGAGATAATAGCCCTGACCGTGAAGTATCTGCGCAAGAGGGTACATTCCCGAACCGCCGATACCAATAAAATGAATATGCTTTTTTCCATTTAAAATATTTCTATCCAAAATCGATCACCTTTCTTCTGAAAGTTACAAGGCATAGTTATGCTATTCTATTATTATACTATATTTTAGCATTTATTTCAATAGAGATTTAAAGTATTTTTGAAATTTTTTACAGCGTTATTTCTGTTTTTTACAGTATTTATTTTTTAGAGCCTGTTCGCATAGAAATTATATGCGGATTTTGCGAATATTTTTGTTTTTGTATTGATTTTTTTTAAATTATGAGTTATAATATAAGAATAGGACATATGAAGTCAAGCAGCTTGGCTTTGTGGAGTATGTATGTCATAAGGAGGTATTAACAATGCAAATTACAGATGTAAAGATCAGAAAACTTATGTCAGGCGGCAGACTTCGTGCAGTCGTTTCAGTTACTATTGACGATATGATCGCCGTTCATGACATAAAAGTAGTTCAGGGTGAAGAAAGACTTTTCGTTGCAATGCCCAGCCGCAAGGACGAAAACGGCATTTTCCGCGATATTGTTCATCCTATCACACCTGCTGCAAGAAAGATGCTGGAAGAAAATATTCTTGAAGCCTATGAGCGTCAGACAGCTCTTCTCGCCGCCGAAGAAGAAAGCGCGGCAATGGCTGCTGCTGCGGCAGAAAATTCATACATAGAATAATTCCAATAAAGCAAAAAGCCTGCCGACAACGGCAGGTTTTTTAATGTTGATAAATGCCTCAGATCCCCAGTATTCTGGCTGCTTTTAAAATAGCTATCTGCGTTTTTCCGTCCTTGATCTTTCCGTCCATTACAAGCTGAACAGCCTCCGACAACGGAAGCTTTTCCACGTCGAGAAATTCATCGGGGTCAAGCTGCTGCTTCTCAAAATGAAGTCCTCTTGCAAGATACATATGGGTGACTTCCGTATTATACGCCGGAGTCGGCAGCATTTCGCCCATATAAATATATTCGTCGCAGGTACAGCCTGTTTCTTCAAGAAGCTCGCGCCTGCCGCATTCCGCGTGATCTTCGCCCTTTTCAAGCTTGCCGGCAGGCACTTCGCGGGTGACCGTTCGAAACGGATAGCGGAACTGCTTTACCATAAATATCTCGTTTTCAGCCGTCACGGGTATAACGCACACGCCGCCGTGATGAAGAAGAACGTCGCGTATCGCTTCGTTTCCGTTTTCGAGTTCTACGGTATCATGGATTATGGTGAAAATTCTGCCGTCGTAAATTTTTTCACTTTTAAGAGTTTTTTCCTCAAGATGCATTTTAAATTCCTCCTGAAATTTATACTTCCTCTTCTTTTTTGATCTTGAATATTGCCCTGAGAATACCCGACAAAAACTTTGGACTTTTGATCACAACTATTTTCATATGTAATCCCTCCTTAAATTGGCATACTCCATTATATTCATGATGAAAAATTATGTGAATGCCGAATAGACAACAAGCACGATTCCCGAAGAAATACGCAGATACGCTTCATCGGCTGTTATCTCGTTGCTGACGCCTATCGGAAATCCCTGCGACATATTATATTTTTCAAGAGGATATTTAACGCCGCTAAGCTTATCTATCATTGCATTTTCAGTTAATGAAAACAGCGAAAGATAAAATCCATTGCGCTTTTCCAGATGATATTCTCCTGCTCCGCCTGCTGTCAGCTCGTTATCGCTGTCGGCGATAGTCATCTTGCAGCCGCGCTCATGGGCATAAATGATCGTCTGCAAATTCGCAAAAGCATGATCGAATCTTCCTCCCAATCCTCCGTAAAGCGTAATTTCTTCGCAGCCTGCGGATACAGCCTTCTTTACTGCAAGAAGCGTATCCGTATCGTCTTTTTCGGGAACGCTTCTGACTATCTCCGTATCTTTCGGCAATTCGCCGTTGTAAGAATCGAAATCCCCGACTATAAGATTGGGCTTTATCCCCAGCTTTTCGGCATATACATAACCTCTGTCGGCGCATATTATATAATCTGCGCTTTTTATTTTTTCAGCGTCAAGCGCGCCTGTATCTTTAATGATTCCGCCTGCAAAAATCACACAGCTTTTCATTTCAGTTCCCACTCCTTCAATTGCTTGGCTTCATCGTACATCATACGATAGTTTTCATGCCGAAGTTTCGGAATATCGCCGTTTTCCACAGCTGCTATCACAGCGCAGCCCTTTTCGCAGGTGTGCGAGCAGTCCCGAAAGCGGCATTCCCCGATATACTCCGAAAATTCACGGAAACAGCCTGCCAGTTCCTCCTTGCGGATTATCTCATATCGATTTGTCTCAAATGTGGAAAAGCCCGGAGTATCGGCAATATATCCGCCGTCCTTCAGCTTATATAACTCCGCGTGACGCGTGGTATGCCTGCCTCTTCCGAGTTTTTTGCTGATCTCGCCAGTGGGAATATCCAGCGTGGGATCGACCGCATTCAGCAGCGTTGATTTGCCTGCCCCCGAATTCCCCGTAAAAGCACTGATTTTTCCTGAAAGCAGTTTCCGCACTTCGTCTACGGAAGAATCATCGCTGTAATCAACGATAAGTACCTTTATGCCGATTTTTTCATAAATTTCGCGTATATCTGCGGAATCGGCAAGATCGACTTTAGTAATTATCACAACAGGCTCGATGCCCTTATACTCCGCTATTGCGATAAATTTATCGAGCAGCAGAAAATTAGGCGCAGGGCTTGCCGTGGAAACTATAAATATTATCTGATCTATATTCGCCAGCGGAGGTCTTATAATAAAATTCTTCCGCTTTTCTATCTCCGATATCACGCCGCCGCTGACTATAACATTATCTCCGACGGAAGGACTAATCCCCTTGCTGCGGAATACGCCTCTTGCCTTGCATTCATATATGCCGTCAGGGGACTCTACTGTATAGAGTCCCCCTAAGCATTTCAATATAATTCCGCTTTTTTTCTTAGCGTTTACCATTGACCGTTGCCTCCGTATGGGTCGTAGCCGCTCCACCATATCCAGCCGCTGTCCGTCCATTCGCCATTGACACCATCGATATATGCATACCATACTCCGTCAGGGCCATAAATACCGTCCTTACCGGGGATTCTTTCATCAACCGGAGGAGGATCTGTTGCAGGAGGATTCGTGGGAGTAGGAGTAGTAGGAGCCTGAGTCGGAGGTTCTGTTGCCTGAGCAGGGAAACCGCCTGCAAGCTCAAATGCAGCACGAATATCATCGCCTGAAATTACATCAACAACATTATCGGCAAAATTGAATTTATACGTACCGATATTCGCTCTTTCCTGACTAACCATATTCGTGAGTATTACCTGTACCGAAACATTCTCGCCTGAACCTACAACAGGGAATGTTATCGTTGCATACTCGGGAACTGAGAATGTGGGAGTCTGCTGAGTATTCATCGTGCCGTCCTCATTCTGGAGAATGAATGAGATAGTGAATATACCTACTGCGTCACCGGGCAGTTCAACCTGGAACGGAATTTCGCCGTCGGGAGATTTACCGTTACTGTATTCAAACTCGATGGTTGTTCCTGTTTCAACCTTTTCGCCCTTCTTGATGGACTGATTAACGACAATGCCCTCTTCTTCATAAGAAGCAACAGGAACGGGTTTAACCTTAAGTCCCTTATATTCGGCAAGTTTTGTAGCGTCCTCGATGGTTTTGCCTACCCAATCGTCAACTTTCAGCTGACCTGCTTCCTGACCAATGCTGACATACACGATTATTGTGGAATTCTTATACGCCTGCTGACCTGCCTCAGGCTCTGTTTTGATAACGTAGCCCTTTTGGACATCGGTGCTGGAGGATTTCCGTATCTCGGCTTTCAAGCCTATCTGATCGAGCATATCTTTTGCAAGTTCCGCGTTTTTCTGCGTAACGTCGGGAACTTCGACGGTTTCCATACCCTTGCTTATCTTAACTTTCAGTATGTCGCCCTTTTTGAATTCAGTACCCGGTTCGATATCCTGTTCAATGATTATACCGGGTTCGGCTTCATTGAATTCCTGACCTTCGTCCTCAAACTGAATATTGTTTCCGTACATACTTACAGCGTCGTTGAAATCCATGCCTACAACGTCGGGCATTCTCCAGTCGTTCTCATTTTTAGTACCCTTTATGGAATCCGTAAGCATCAGCGAGATAACGATAACGCCCACAATGATAACAACTACCACGACAGCCGTCAGAACAGGAACTACCAGTGAAGAACGCTCTTCCTCTTCGTCATCGTCATCATCGTCATCGTAATAATCATCATTATTATACGCATTTCCGTATGCCGGCTGCTGTCTGCGATGTCTTCCGTCTCCGCCTGCCGTCGCATATGACTGCTTATGGACTGCAACGGGTTCTTCCGCAGGAGGAAGTTCAATATCGGCAGGATCTGTATAAAGCTGAGAATCGGAAGGAACTTCGTCCTCTTCCTGATAATAACCGAACACAATATTCGGATTAGCCTTGAATTTCTCTATATCTGCGATCATTTCGCCCGTATTACGGTATCTGTCCTCCGGAGCTTTTTCCATTGCCTTGAGAACGATCTCCTCCAGACCGTCGGGAATATCGCTGTTGATCGCCTTTGGACGAACAGGAATATCATGCATATGCATTACAGCTATTGCAACGGGATTATCGCTGTCAAAAGGCTTCTGTCCCGAAAGCATTTCGTACATCATCGCGCCGACGGAATAAATATCGCTCTTGGCGTCCGTAACCGCGCCGCTTGCCTGTTCGGGGCTGATGTAATGAACGCTTCCTATAGCCTGATCGGTAGCTGTTTTGCCTTCCTCGCGGGCGAATTTGGCAATACCGAAGTCCATGACCTTGATAGTGCCGTCGCTGAACATCATAATGTTCTGAGGCTTTATGTCTCTGTGTACGATTCCCTTATCATGAGCGTGCTGAAGAGCGCGGAGGATCTGTATAATAAAATGGACAGTCTCCTTCCATGATATGACTTTTTCGTCTTCAATATATTCTTTCAGAGTGATTCCGTCAATATATTCCATGACGATATACTGAAGCTTATCGGAAAATCCGACGTCGTAGATTTTAACAATATTCGGGTGAGAAAGAACTGCTATTGCTTTTGATTCATTACGGAAACGGCGGAGAAACTCTTCATTTTCCGCATACTCCTTTTTCAGAATCTTAATAGCGACGGGTTTGTTGTCAATGACGTCAACGCCCTTATAAACTTCAGCCATTCCGCCGACGCCTATAAGCTCGGTGATCTCATATCTGCCGTCGAGCTTTTTGCCAATGTACTTATCCATTGTCTTATCCTTCCTTTAGAGTTATTATGGTACGCTTACGATGAGTAAAGCGATCCGTACTTAATTATTAATTTTGATTATTGATCGGAAACAATTGCTACTGTGACATTATCCCTACCGCCCTTGCTGTTGGCAAGTTGTATCAGCGCCTCGGCTATTCTGTCGGGATCGGCTTCTGAGATCGTATCGTAAATTTCATCGTCGCTGCAATATCCCGACAAGCCGTCGGAGCAAAGCAGCAGGCTTATTTTATCCTCATAATCGAGAAGAAAAGTATCTGTCAGAACGGTCTTATCCACACCAACCGCGCGCGTAAGCATATGCTTCTGCGGGTGCGTCGCCATCTGCGCTTTGGTAATCTTTCCCTGCTCGTAAAGAAGCATCGCCACATTGTGGTCGGTGGTTATGGGGTGAAGTCCCGCATCGGATATAAGATACGCGCGGCTGTCGCCCACATTTGCAACAAATGCGGTTTTTGAATTAACAAAAGCGGCTACGCAGGTAGTTCCCATGCCGAAATTTTTAAAATCCAGCCTCGCTCTCGTATAAATCACGGAATTCGCCGCCGAGATAGAGGAGATCATCAGCTTTCTTATATCGTCATCGCCGAGACTTTCGCTGTATCCGTCGGAAAAACGCTGAAAGAATTCGTTTATGGCGATATTGCTCGCTTCTTTTCCTGCACGTTCGCCGCCCATGCCGTCGCACACCACGGCAAGTATGTTATGCCCGAAATATTCGCATCTTACGGCGTCCTGATTTTCTTCGCGCTTCAAACCGATATCGGTTCCGAATCTGAATCTCAACCCCGCGCACCTCCATTCTTATTTTCATTTTCGGCAGCGTCGCGTCTCAGCTGACCGCAGGCTGCCTCTATATCGCTTCCGAGAGTACGTCTTACGGTAGCGTTTATGCCCCGTTTTTCAAGCCGTGCAGCAAAGGCGGATACGGCGTTCGCCGCTGTGGAATAATTTCTCTCTTTCACCTTGTTGACGGGAATCAGATTAACGTGGCAATTTATACCGCGCAGAAGATCGGACAGCCTGTCCGCGTCTGCGTCGGAGGAATTAACGCCGTCTATCACGGCATATTCAAATGTTATCCGCCTGCCTGTTTCCGCAATATAATGGCGGCAGGCTTCAAGCAGTTCTTGAATATTATATGCACGGTTGACAGGCATTATTTCACTTCTTGCTGAATTTTCCGAACTATGAAGAGAAATGCAGAGCGTAAGCCCCAGTTTCAGCTTTGCAAGTTCATAAATTTTCGGGACGATGCCGCAGGTTGAAAGCGACACATGACGCAAGCTGAAATTATTGCCGTCCTTAGATGAAAGCAGCTCCAGAAATTTCAGAACGTTGTCGTAGTTGTCCAGCGGTTCGCCTATGCCCATGAGTACAAGACCGGAAATTTTCACATTGGAATTTTTTTCAGTCTCATAGATCTGCATCAGAATTTCCGACGGCGCAAGATCTCTTACAAATCCGGCAATAGCCGAAGCGCAGAATCTGCAACCCATTTTGCAGCCGACCTGAGTGGAAACGCACAGGCTGAAACCGTAGCTGTATTCCATCAAAACCGTCTCAACAAAATTCCCGTCAGAAAGTCTATACAGATATTTTACAGTATTATCTATAGAAGATTCAAGTCTTTTCTGCACAAATAGTCCATTTATACAAAAAATCTCTTTTAATCGCGCTCTTAATTGGACAGATAGATCAGTCATTTTGTCAAAATCAAAGACTCTTTTAACGTGGAGCCACTGAAAAATTTGTTTTGCCCTGAATTTTTTCTCGCCGATCTTTACCATTTCGTCCTGAAGTTCCCGAAGTCCGAGACTTAAAATATCGATTTTTTCCAACGGCTCACCACCTTTGATCAAAGTCTTTTTCTTAATTTAGCAATAAAAAATCCGTCGTTTCCGTCGAAATCCGAGGGAAAAAGCGTGGTCATACTTTCAAGCTTTCTGCCCATTATCGTCGGCATTTCACAAAGTTCAATCTGCGGAGAATTTTCCAGAAGCCGCATGACAACTTCTTCATTTTCGGCTTTTCTGACAGTACAGGTGGAATAGACCATCTCACCGCCCGCAGCAAGATAGTTCAAAGCGTTCATAGCAATATTGTACTGAATTTCAGGCAGTCTTGCAAATTCCGACAGCTTTTTATATTTTATTTCGGGCTTGTGGCGAATAACTCCGAATCCCGAACATGGCACGTCGCAGAGAATTTTCGTATACTTCGGCAGTTCGGCATTAAACACGGAAGCGTCGCCGCTTTTTGCCGTAATATTTGGAAGTCCGAGTCTTTCAGCGCCATTGCGGATAAGCTGCACACGCTTTTCATGAAGATCGAAAGCATGGATCTCGCCCTTGCCGTTCATCATTTCCGCCATAGTGAAAGTTTTTCCGCCCGGAGCAGCGCAAATGTCCAGTACACGGTCATTTTCCGTAGGTGCAAGCGACATACAGCATATCTGCGAGGAAATATCCTGCACATGAAACCAGCCGTCCCGAAAAGCCTTCGTATTAACGAGATCGCCGCCGTCCAGACAATAGCAGAAATCATCGGCAGAGAGTCTTTTCAGCCCCATTTTACCAAGCGCGCTCATAAGTTCATCATCGGAACATTTCAAGGGATTTCGCCGAATATACGTCATTCCCTCAGTCAAACTCCATTGCAGAAACTGCTTTGCAGTTTCATTTCCGTAATCAGCCGCAAGACTTTCTGCAAGTTCGGGCGGACATGAATATTCAGCCGAAAGAATCTCGGTTTCACTGCCCTTGAATTTCATTTTTTTGCCGCCGCGAATAAAATTCCGCAGCACAGCGTTGATCATTCCCGAAGCGCTTGTTTTTCCAAATTGCTTAGCAAGCGAAACGCTTTCGTTGACCGCCGCGTTATCGGGAATGCCGTCCATAAATAGCAGCTGGTAAATTCCGCAACGCAATATAGTTACAATTATACTGTCCATTTTGCGCAGCGGACGCGAGCAATATTGTGCTAAAATATAGTCAAGAGTGATCTTGCGCTGTATAACTCCATAGTACAGCGCCGTACACAGCCTGCGTCCCTTTTCTTCAAGATCAGCTTTTTCCAGTCCGCTGTTCAGCTGGATATTGGAATAACTTCCGCTGCAAAAAGTCTTATCAAGAAGTTTCGCAGCAACATATCGTGGATTCATCATTTTTTATATCCTCAAACTCAACCGATTTTTTCCCCTTTAGTCAGCTTTCTGCCGCGGAGAAAATCAGCTGTTTTCATGCGTTTTCCGCCCTCAAGCTGAATTTCACAGAATTTTATCGTACCTTCACCGCAATTTACGGAAAAATTATCGGCGTCGGCGATAGTACCTGCTTCACCGTGAGCAATATTGTCCGAAATTTCAGAAGAAAATACTTTCAGACGCTTGCCGCCCAAAGTCGTGAAGCCTGTTACGCCGCGAATAATATTATGAAGTTCCGCCGCCGATTTTGAAAAATCAAGGGCGCTCATCTCTTTCCTGATCATCGGAGAATAGCAGCTGAGAGAATCGTCCTGCTTTTCCGGAGCAAGATTACCTGACTCCAACGCGTCGAGAGTTTCCATGAGAACGTCTCCGCCAATTTCCGCAAGACGGCTGTAAAGCTGCGAATACGTCTCATTTTCGCCGATTTTCACAGATTTTTTTATAAGCATATCTCCGGTGTCCAAGCCCTCGCTCATTTGCATCGACGTAACGCCTGTTTCGGTTTCGCCATTCAGCAATACCCAGTTTATCGGCGCAGCGCCTCTGTATTTCGGAAGCAGCGACGCATGGATATTGATGCAGCCGTACTTCGGAAGCTCCAGAATTTCTTTCGGGAGAATCTGACCGTACGCCGTAACGACTATAAGATCGGGAGCAATATTGTGCAAAATATTCATTGCCTCCGCCGCATCGTCGCCCTTGCGCATCGAGATCGGCTGATAAACTTCGATTCCGTACTCCAGAGCGGCAGCCTTAACGGGAGTCGGTATCATTTTATAACCTCTTCCCTTCGGCTTGTCGGGCTGAGTGAAAACCGCCGCGACCTCGTGATTGCTTTCAGCCAATTTTTTGAGGCATGGCACGGCAAAATCCGGAGTTCCCATAAAAACAATTTTCAAGCTTACTCCTCCTCGGGTACAAAAAATTCTTCAACCTTTTCTGTAAATACATGACCGTCAAGATGATCGTTTTCGTGGCTTACGCATTGTGCGCCAAGCTCGGTAAATTCCCGCTCAAACCAGTTTCCGAAGCGATCCTGCGCTTTGATGGTCACCTTCTTTGGGCGAGTCACATATCCCCAGATATTCGGGCATGAAAGGCAGCCCTCGGCAACGCGCTGCTTGCCTTTTGCAGTTATGATCTGCGGATTTATCACTTCAACATTGCCCTCGTCAAGGTGCATAATAAAAATTCTTCTGCATAATCCTACCTGAGGAGCGGCAAGTCCGAGACCTTCCGCCTTATCAAGAGTTTCGTGCATATCGTCCAAAAGAATAGCTAATTTCTCATCAAATTTCTCCACAGGTTTACAAACCTTATGAAGCATTTCATCTCTATCGTTTAATATTTTTCTAAGAGCCATATTTTTCGATCCTTTGTATTAATATTATTATTTATACGCCTGCATCGCCGTTCAAGTCAGCGTAAAAGGCAATTTTTTTCATCTCGTTCAGCTTTGCGCCTTCCTTCAGCACAGCGCTGATAAAACCGCGTATTTCCGCATTATTCTTGCATTTCATAATTATTCGCCATCGATATTTGCCGTTCAGTCTGCCATACGAAGCCTTTATCGGGCCAAGTACCCTGATAGGCGTTTTCGGCTGTAATTCGCGGAGTCTGACGTTCATCAGCTGCAAAACCGTCTCCGCTCCGATTTTGACTTCATCGTCAATATCGCCCGAAAAACAAAAAATGCACATATCGCACAGCGGCGGAAAAATCATTGCACGGCGTATCGAAATTTCCTCACGGTAAAAACCTTGATAATCCTGCGCGGCGGCAAGATTCATAATGTAATGATCGGGCATGAAAGTCTGCAATACCGCGCGCCCCTGACGATGACCGCGGCCGCCTCGCCCAACAACCTGAGTTATAAGTGAAAAAGTTCTCTCATAGCTTCGGAAATCGCCTGCATACAGGGATTTATCTACTGAAAGCACTCCCACCAGAGTAACGTTCGGGAAATCCAGCCCCTTGCCGATCATCTGCGTGCCGACCATAATATCGTACTCGCCGTTTTTAAATGCGGAGAAGCCTTTTTCATAGGAATATCGCGAAAAAGTGGTATCCGCATCCATACGCAGGATACGCGCGTCGGGGAAATACATATTCAGCTCGTCTTCCAACCTCTGAGTTCCGAATCCCATACTTTTCAGCCGTTCCGAGCCGCAATTCGGGCATTTCACAGCAGGTTCGCAGGCAAATCCACAGTAATGGCACATAAGCTTGCCGTTTTTCTTGTGGAATGTCAGCGGAACTGAGCAATTCGGGCAATATATCGGCTGATAGCAGTCGCAGCAGCTGATTATTGTATGATAGCCGCGCCTGTTCAGAAGTAATATGCTCTGCTCGCCATTCTGAAGATTCAGATTCATCTCGTCAATAAGAATTCGGCTGAATTCCGTGGGATTTCCGGCAAGCCGCTCCTCATTCATATCGACCGTCGTAACCGTCGGAAGAGGGCTGCTGCTGTATCTTTTTTTCATTTCGATCAGCTTGTAGATTCCTTTTTCCGCGAGATAGTAGCTTTCAATGGAAGGCGTCGCCGAAGCCAAAAGAAGCACAGCGCCATGATAAGCGCAGCGTTTTTTGGCTATATCATGGGAATAATACCGCGGCGAACTTTCCGATTTATACGACCGTTCACCCTCTTCGTCAATAATAATCAGCCCGATATTTTCAACAGGCGCAAAAATAGCGCTTCTCGTACCAATTACTATATCCGCGTCGCCGCGCTTTATTCTTTTATATTCGTCAAGCCGCTGTCCCAATGAAAGACCGCTGTGAATCACCGCGACCCGTTCGCCGAACAGTGCGCGAAATCGCTTTAAAACCTGCGGCGTCAGACCGATTTCAGGTATCAGAAGTATCGCGCGCCGCCCCATTCCGATAGTGTTATATATAAGTTTTTCAAAGACCGCCGTTTTACCGCTTCCGGTCACGCCATGAAGCAGAAAAACCGCAGGCTTTTTCTCTGATATTTTTGCGAAAACCTCGTCATGCGCAAGCTGCTGCTCCTCCGAAAGCACGGTACTTTCGGGGGTTATCCTCTCATCAGCTTCGTACTCGACTCCGCGCAGTATCTCCATTTCATATTCCTCGGCAGCTCCGCTTGCGGCAAGCCGCTTTACGACGGATTCTGTAAATCCGCACATATAGGCAGTTTCCTTGACGGAAGCCGAACCGCAGCTTTTGAGAAATTCCGCCGCGATCTTCTGTTTCGGAGTCAGCCTGAACGCCGTAGGATCGCTTAGATATTTTTCGGAAAGCCGAATCATCTTCACAGCCGCATCGCCGACAGCCTGCCTGAAAGTATTATCAACTTTCAGCGCACCGGCATCGATAAGTTCGTCAACAGCTTTTCTGCCGCATCGGGAAATATGATTCGCCGTCATTTCGGTAATAATGCTGCTGTTGCCCGAACATTTCAGCTTTTCCAGCAAATCGGAAGCTTCCTCGGAAATTCCCGAAATATCGCGTAAATCCTTAGCAAGTTCAAACTTTTCTTCCGCATGAACGCTCATAGAGGGCGGCAGCATGGTTTTGACTGCGTCGAAATAGGTGCAGAAAGTCTGGTCACGAAGATATACGGCAAGATCAAGCAGTTCCTCTGAAACGATCGGTTCACTGTCTATCTGCGCCGAAATATTTTTCAGCCCGCTTTCATCGCTTGCCCGGAGTTCCATTACAACGCCTATTCTGCGCTGATTCCCTCTTCCGAAAGGAACCAGCACACGACAGCCACGCCTGAGGAGCATACTGTCAGGGACAGAATAGCTGAAAAGCATATCGAATGAATACGCTGTTCCGCTGACGGCAGTTTTCGCAATCAGAGGCATATTATTCCTCGTCTAAAGTGCTGACGATCTTCCATTTTCCGCTTGCAAGCTCCTCAACAGCCGTTTTTACGGGTTTTTCCTCAAGAGTTTTCTGATTTTCATAAAGTTCCTGCGAAATTTCTCTCGCGCGCTTCGCAACAGCGATAACGAGTGAATAACAACTCTCATTCTTTGAAATTATCTGATTTACTGCCGGTCTAAGCATTTTCAATCACCTCATCTATAAATTTGCTCTGAACGCTTTTTTTCAGCTGTTCTGCACGAATAACCGCAAAAAAGTCATCAACAGCGTCCTCAAGGGCGTCGTTTACGATTATATAGTCGTAATTTGCGGCGTAAGGAAGTTCGTCAAGAGCAGCTTTAACGCGTTTGTCAATAACTTCCTGTGTTTCAGTTCCCCTCTTATTAAGACGGCGGCGCAGTTCGCCAACGCTTGGGGGAGCGATAAATACCGAAAGCGCGTCGCGCCTTTTTTCCATTACCTTCATTGCGCCCTGCACTTCGATCTCAAGAATCACATTGATTCCCGCTTTCAGTCTGTCATCGACCTCGGAAGTGAGAGTACCGTAATAATTGTCGCAGTATCGGGCGTATTCCAGAAATGCGTCCTCATCGATCTTCTGCTTGAAGCTTTCGGTCGTAAGGAAATGATAATTCACGCCGTCAACTTCGCCCTCGCGCGGCTGACGGGTTGTGGCTGATACCGAACAATAAAAACGGTCGTCCTTCAGTATCTCAGCAAGCATAGTACCCTTGCCGCAGCCTGACGGCGCCGAAAATATGATCAGTCTGCCTTCATTCGTCATCGACATTACCTCCTGTTTCATTTATTCTTGCAGCAAGAGTTTCCGTGATAAGCGAGGACAGGATAATATGACCGCTATCCATGATTATCACCGCTCTTGTTTTTCTGCCGTATGTGGCGTCGATCGCCCTGCCGTCGTCCTTAGCCTCCTGAATAAGCCTTTTTATCGGGGCTGAATCAGGGCTGACGATAGTAACTATTCTTGCCGCGGAAATCATATTCCCGTAGCCGATATTTATCAATTTCATAAATCACTCTATATTCTGAATCTGCTCGCGAATCTTTTCCAATTCCGCTTTCATGTCCACCACAAGCTTGGTAATATCGAGATCCTGCGCCTTTGAGCCGATAGTATTAACTTCGCGGTTCATTTCCTGCACAAGAAAATCGAGTTTTCTGCCGATTGGATCTTTTGAATCCATCATATCCAGAAGCTGAGAAATATGACTTTTCAGGCGGACTGTTTCCTCGTCAACGGCTATTTTTTCGGCGAAAATGGCAGCTTCCGTCAGAATCCGCTGCTGATCGATATCCTTGCCTTCAAGAACGTCGCTGAGTTTGCGGAATAATCTTTCGCGGTAATTCTCAACTGTCTGCGGTGAGATTTTCTCGACCTCAGCAACCATTTCCAGAATAAGCTGAGATTTTTCAAGAACGTCGCTGCGGAGTTTTTCGCCCTCGACGCTTCTCATCGCCACAAATTTTTCAATAGCCTCAAAAGCGACTTCCTCAACATCTTTCCAGACTTGTTCCTCATCATCGGGAGTTTTCTGCACATTAAAAATATCCGGAAGCTTGATAAGCTTGGACAGCGTGAGATCATCTTCGACTCCCAATTCGTCAGCAGCGCCCCTGAGCGCCGAAATATAGCCGAGAGCCGCCCCTTTATTTATCGCGATCTCCGTATCTTTGCCCTCGATATTATTAATAGTTACATTCACATCGACTTTGCCGCGTGAGATTTTCTGTTTAAGCAGCCCCTTTAATTTTTCATCGATATAATTATAGGTTCTGGGAATTCTCGAAGAATACTCATAATATCTATGATTTACGGAACGAATCTCGACGAGAATATCTCTGCCGTTGAGTATTTTTTGTGCGCGGCCATAGCCTGTCATACTTTTTAGCACCCAATCGCCTTCTTCCTTTTTATTACGATTCCTATTCATCGCATAATGATACTATTATATTATAACACAACCGCCGGAATTTTGCAAGTGTTTTCCAAAAAGACATAGTAGAAAAAAAGCAAAAAAAGACTGCCGAAATTGGCAGTCTTTTTTATTTTCAGCAAATTATATTTGCATTCAAATTATTCTGTTACAGGGAAATCGCTCTGCTTGTAAATGCCGGCATCCATCTTCTGGATTGCGAGAGCATCAAGAGCAGTTACACCGTCGCCGTTGTTAGCGCAGTCAGCGTTCTTCATACCCTTATCTGTAAGCTTATATTCATCCTTATTTGTGAGGTACTGGAGGATGAGAGTTGCGTCAGCGATCTCAACCTTGCCGTCAACGTTGGCGTCACCCCAAAGGATCTTATCGTCATCCGAACCGGAAGGAGTAGTAGGCTTTGTAGGCTTAACATCGCCGGAAGCGTCAGCTGCTTCATCCTGCATGAATGATGCGATCCAAGCAAGAGGAGCGTTCCAGTTGATCGTTACCTCGTTTGTAGACCAAGCTTCGATAGAGTCAACAAAGCATCTCTGTGACGGATTTGTAGGATCACCGGGAACGAAAGCAAGAGCACGTACATAAGGATCCTGGAGACCTGCGTTAGGACCGCCGGAAAGGATTCCGTCAGGAGCCATAGGCAGAGTCTTGTCAAGTTCGTAAGACCAGTATCTGTGGTGAGGATTCTTCTCCATGTAAGTACCATAACCTGTTACGAAGGAGAATGAAAGCGGGTTTGTACCAAAGAGGTAGTCAAGAGCCGTTGATACACCGTTCATATACTTAATGTCATTGTCAATATCGTAAGCATAAGCCATAACGATACAGTTGTTGATTACCATGGAGTTTGAACCCCACTCGTAACCCTTGATCCAAACATCAGGATCGAGGTTGTTAGGATCGTTGTAAGCCTCTGCGGGAGCCTTATAAGGTATACCGTAGCCCTGCTCATTTTCGATATCGATATACTCATCAGCAGCTGTCTTGATAGCGGACTGAACCTTTGCAAGTTCGTCAGCTGAGATATAGTCGCCGTGGAGTGCAAGTGAGAGAGTACCTGCGGAAGCAGTATTTCCCCAGTTGAAGGATGTGTAAGAACCGTCCTTGTTTTCACCGCCGACCATTCTTGTATTACATTTGTAAGCGTACTCAGACTCATCAATTACCTTCTTGAACTCTGCTGCAATGTCATCCTTGCCCATAGCCTTAGCAGAAAGGTAGATTTCGCAAGCTGCCCAGTATGCGTCGTCCAGTACGTTGTTATCGCCGTAAGGTCCGCCGCCCTTTGCCTGCCACATAGGAGCATAGAGTGAATCCTCTCTGATCTCTTCCTTGGGGCATTTACAATTCAGTGTAGGATGTGTTGTCGTTGTATCATCATAAGGATAGTAGTTGTCCTTATATGCCTTGAATGCATCAACAGCGGTTGTGAGGTAATTTTCAGCCTTAGCGCTGTCATATTCATTCCAAAGTCTTGCAGCCTGACCTGCACAAGCAGAATAGTTAAGTGTAGCAGCAAACGTCGGAGGCTTTACAATACGGGTAGTTTCCCATTCTGTTTCATAGTCCCACGGTCTCGTAGCAAGACCTGTCCACTTATGGTCGTGGAGCTTGTGGTAGTAAAGACCTTCGTACTTGCCCCATGCGCTGTCGCTTGAAGTAACCTTCATCTGAGCGATCCAGTCAAGTTCAACTGCTGCTTCATCAAGAACGTCAGGAACCTTGTTGCCTGCTTCAGGAATAACAACTGTACCTGAACCGTCAGCAAACTTAGCCTTGCCCTCTTCTGTCTGAATAGCTCTCTCATACATATTCTGGAGAGTCCAGATAGAGATACCGCCGTTTACAACGTATTTACCGTGGTCGCCGGCGTCGTACCAACCGCCGTTAGCAGTAAGAGTACCGCACTTGTAAGTACCGGTTGCTTCTTCCTTAGAAGAATACTCGTTCTTCCAGATCTTCTGGATAGCAGCCGTATCGGTCTTGTGACCGCCCTTATGACCCATGCCTGTACCCTTGCCGTCAGAGCCGCCTGATGTACAGTACTGATCTTCAATATCAACACCTGAACGGTTCTGATAGAAGTAGTTCATTGCATTTGTAAGCATATTGTGGCTCTCATCATAGTAGATGTTGTCGCCGATATTGAACTCGAAAGATCTCCAGTCCTCTCCGCGAATCTGGATATAGTATCTGCCGGGAGTTGTGAATTCAGAGAAATCAAGCTTGCAAACGCTGTCGGCAGAATCTCCGTCATGCATAGGAGCAGTAGATTCACCTGTCCATACAGCCTCGCCTGTTTTAGCGTCGCATACGTCGAATTTGTATGTACCGCTGAGAGCGATCTTTGTAGCGTTAGGCAGAACGTCGCCCTGGTTATCGCCGAGAACAGCAACCTTGGACAGATTCGGATAGTAACCGATCTGGTTTACGGAAACGAAGTTAACATTTTTGCCGTTCTTGAGAACCTGTCTCTTTGTTTCCTCTGAGAAGTTAGCGCCGTAGTCACGGTTTGTTGCGCCAAACGAGTTAGAAGGATCTGCATCGCAGTCATCGCATGTCGTACAAATGATGGACATATCGTCAAACCAAAGTTCGTCGCCTTCCTGAGCATTACCGCCGTAGCCGCGGGAATCCTTTCCATAGTGGAACGTCCACTCCATACCTTCAAGATCCTTAGTAGGCTTGAAAGTACCGGAGAATTCCTGATACTCAGTAGTCAGCTTAACAGCGCTTCCCCACTGACCGCCCATGTGAGGTCCCATGTGCATATCGCCTGAATTGCCGTCAAGCTCGAAATATTCTTCCATTGTTCCGCCGATCTCACCGATCTTGGAACAAAGCTCCATGCCGTTTCTCTTTGCCTTTACCTTAAAGCTTACTTTGTATTCGTGGCCTGCCTTGAAGTTGAGGTTTCTGTGACGGAACTGAAGATCCCACTTAGCCTTTTCGCCGCCCTCCGGAACCTTTACTGTAATGTGAAATGCTTTGTCTTCAAGTCTGAAGTCCTGCTTAGCAGGTGATGTTTCACAAGTGTGCCAAGGAAGCGCCTTATCCGTAAAAGATGTTTCGCCAAGTACCTGACCTGCGGAAGCGCTCATAGGAGCGATAACGCCGGTAACGGCTGTAGCGAGCATAGCAGCAGACATAAGACTTCCGGCAATAGCCTTAGTAATTTTCTTGTGCATTTTATACCCTCCCAAAAAATATAAATATAAATTTTATAACGCAATGCCAGTGCATACATTGCGGTTATATGTATGAATCAAGCCGAGCAGCAGCCCATGATCATTCATTGGGCTTGCACCTGCATTACTCGTTATCTTTATTATATTATATTCGCGCATAAATGTAAATAGCTTTCCAAAAATTCGTGTATTTCTATAATATAACAGGCTCATATTTGTGCATCTTGCCAAAAATTCACCAAACGCCAAAAGGAGCGCACGCCCCTTTTGCGTCTGATTTGTGAATAAATCAATTCTTTATCATAAAACTGTTCGTTATTCCTTTACGGGAAATTCGCTCTGCTTGTAAATGCCGGCGTCCATCTTCTGTATCGTGAGCGCGTCGAGAGCGGTCACGCCGTCGCCGTTATTAGCGCAGTCAGCGTTCTTCATGCCCTTTTCAGTAAGCTTATATTCGTCCTTATTTGTGAGATACTGGAGAATAAGAGTAGCGTCCGCGATCTCAACCTTGCCGTCAACGTTGGCGTCGCCGTAAAGCACCTCATCAGAACCCGAAGGCTGCGAAGGATCGGTAGGTTTTGTGGGATTCTCAGGATCAGTAGGCTGTGGAGTCGTGCCGTCAGGTTCTGTACCCCATACAAGCTGATCGTTCACATACATGGTGATGTGATCATTCAGCGAATCAGGCTTTTTAAGGTCGGTAGCATCTTCAACGCCATGATATGACCAGTCGTTTGAAGGATCCCACGCACCTGTAGTAGGCTTTCCGTCTATAGCATCCGGAATTGAAATTCTGAACTGAACTTCATCACGATGTTCACTCTGACCTGTAGGCTGTATAGCTCTTCCGTCAATGAACTGAATTTTAGCATAATAGGTATTGCCCGTCCGATCGCCCTCATACTTATACGGACCGGAAACCTCGGCATATCCCTGCTGTCCTTCGCTATACTGCTGAGAACCGCTCTTTATTGTAATATCATCGACTGAAAGCCCTGCCGCCAGAACTTCCGAAACATCAAAATAGTAGTTATAAGAAATGTTCTTTTCAACTCTTGCCGGCCATGCCGTGTGATTCATAGCCCACGCCTTGATTTCGGTATAGCTGTTACCCGAACCGTTAAGAACGGCTGCAACTTCCCATTCAGCCCATTTAGGAGTTTCAACAGGCGGGAAATCAGCAAGCTTTTCTCCGCCGTAATCACTGACCATAGCGCAGAGTGCCGCTGTATAGCCTGCATTGTAGTCGATAGCAACTTCCGAATACTGATACTGGGATACATCATTAGTATATTCGCCCTGACTGTTAGGACCGCCAATTAATGCACCGTAAAGCGTATGAGCATATTCAGTCTGCCAGCCTTCGTTGCTGGATGCCTGACCGAGATCGTTCCAGTGGTCGTCATGAATACCGGAAGCTGTTCTGTGATGAAACGCCGTCGGCTGTTTATCGCCCATACCGAGAACATAGCTCAAACCAAGATCATTGTCGCCAAAACAATAATCCATCTGACTTTTCGCCCATGTATTGTACTTTTCAACCTTTGCCGCATCGTCCTTAAATATAGTATCGCAGGCAAGCTTTGCAAGCCATGCAGTACTTGACGCGTGACGGAGCGAACCCCACTGCATCAGATAAGCAAGACCGTCAGGAGTATAGTCGATCTTCTTTCCGCCGTAACCGTCTATCCAATAATCAAGATGATGAGAAATATGGTCTATCCATTCAGTTTTTCCCGTATTGATGGCATAAAGGAGGGCAGCGCCCTGAGTTGTATCGTCCCAGCAAAATCCCCACGTATACTTCTTGTCTGTAGACTGGTTTTCAGTAGGAAACTGCGGAATATAATCAGACTCGATCTTATCAAGATAACTCTGTTCGCCTGTTGCCATGTAGAGCCAGTTTGCAGCATACATACAGTCGTCTACCCAGCTTTGCGGCTTATACATATCTTTCATAGCGCCGTTTTCATTAGCTCTTATTTTGTCGGCAGTCTCAAAATATTTCTTTGCCTGTTCCAAATAAGCCGCCGCTTTTTCAGGCTGTTCATCTTTGAAGATAATGTAGCCCTCAGCAAGCGCAGCGGCTGAAAGCGCCATTGTTGTGGAATCGGCGATCTCGTCGTAAGGACGCACCTCATCATCGAACTTGAGCTTATGCTTTCTCATGTAAACTTCCGCGCTGCACCATACAACGTGGTCGTCTTCATCACCAATAGTACCTATTATCTTATCTCCTCTGTCGCACTGCATAAGAAAGTCAAGAGTCCACTGAACATTATTTCTGTACGTCTCGCCTATCCCTAAACTGTCCACAGTATCTTTATAAGCAATATAGCCCCATTCAAGAACTGACGCGGAATAAGCGTTTGTTAAGGTGAACTTGTAGTGGTCGCCTGCGTCAAACCAGCCGCCCGTCGCAACGTCTGTCTCTTCGCCTGCCTCATTGACCATCGAATCCGCACGCCACGATACAGAATTCCATTCAGGAAGAACTCCTGCCTGCTGAACCTCGTAGAAAAACAGCGACTTCTGGAGCGCTTCGCCGTAATTGACCGTCACATCTGCGGCATTCGCAGCAGGAACGGCAGCAGTCAGCATACTTGCCGACATTGCCAATGCCGACAAAACTGCCGTAAGCTTTTTAAATTTCATGATTATATTACCCCCTCATTTTCGGGCAGTATGCATACTACCCCTTTATACTATAACTATACACCATTTTTAGCCGTTTGTCAAGACTTATAGCTGTTTTTCACGAAAATCAATTTTAGGCAGCCTTTAAAAAACTATTTGGTTACAGCAATTCCACTTGAGATAAAGATAATTTTACTGAGGACAAAGCGAAAAAGTGAAGGCATACTGTCGTATGACGAACTTTTTCAACGCAGTCATCAGCAAAATTTTCCAAAAATATGTGCAGCTTATCCTATGAGCACAGGCTCTTAGTCCCAGCCTGCGTCATATGTGCTGCTTACTTCTCTGCGTTCGGTTTCCTCATCGCGATCTTCGATCGTTTCGACGGAAGAAGTTTTCGATTCATTCCGATATTCGTCGTAAAATTCTCCGTCTCGGTTGATCATCATGACCATCGATACAAACAGCGCAGCCGCCGCAACAGCGATTCCGATAAGCACTATCACTCCCGCATTAGTAACGTCGATTTTTTCTTTTTTCGCCGCAGAATCGGAATATTCCACAGTTTTTCCGACAGATTCAACTTCCCTGAAAGAAACGTCCTGCACGGTTTCATCTTTCGAAAGATTCACTCCCGAATCCGACTTTGGCATATTTGAATAGATTTCCTGCTTCATATCGCATCCGTAGCAAATAACAGCCGATTTCGGCAGGCGAGTTCCGCAGCGCCTGCAAAATTTAAAATCATTTATATTCTGATTCATAAACTCACTTTCCTAATAAGTAATAATTATATTATAATTTGATTATATCATTACAAGGAAATTTTTTCAATAGATTTTTGTAATTACCGATGTGACATTTGTCATTAAAAAAGGCTGTACCGAAAGACAAATAGTGAGCGATAGTTTCCGAGGAGTTCAATAATAAAGCATTGCAATACAGATACCTACTATAATGCAAATTACACCGAATATTACTGTAGGAGTGATATTCGTGATATCAAAGAATCCTTTAGATGTATTTTCATCGCTTCGGGAATTCTCTTCTGTGACGCTGACAGTTGTGAAATAGAAGAACCCCTCGCGTGCTTTGTTGCCACTGTGGGAATATTCCTCGGTAAGAAAGTTCACCCTGTCCCACACTTCCTCGTCAAAAAGTTCTGTACGTCTCATTGCATAATTTTCACTGTCCGTCAGAAACAACTGCACGATCGGCGTAAAATCGGAATATCTTTTCAGATAACCAACGCCCGCGTTAATATCCTTTACAGTTTTACTGCCATATTTATACACATTTGACGTAACAAGTCTCATACCTTCATGCAGATTATAAATTTCCGCAAGTCTTTCCGGAAATTCCAGAAAAACAACGCCGTCCATTTCATCGGAATATGCCGAAATAATCAGCGGATTTACAGAATACACAATTGCCGGCTGTGTATCGCCTTTCATCATAAATTCGTTTATACACTCGAAATTGCTGTTGTACCGCGATTTTTCTAAAACCGATAATTCAAGTATATCATCACGCACCTGCGCGAATTTTCTTTTCGAAAGCTCCACATTTCCGGAATTTTCGGCATAAGTATTCGGGTCTGTATAACTTCCCATAAATATCACCTCATTATTGAATAATAAAGGCTGCACCATAAATATAGGTACAGCCTTTTTCATTATCAATTTTATTATGCTGAATTAGTCCTCAGCCTCTTCATCGGAATCCTCGATAAGAGCGCGCATAGAAATGCTGATTCTCTTGGATTCTGTATCGATCTCGATGATCTTAACGTCAACAACATCGCCTACGGAAAGGATATCCTTAACGTTCTCAACCTTCTTGTCAGCGATCTGAGAAATGTGGATAAGACCGTCAACGCCGTCGATGATCTGAGCGAACGCACCGAAGCTTGTGATAGAAACTATAGTCGCCTTAACAACGTCTCCTACCTTATATTGATTCTTGAAGATCTCCCAAGGATTATCCTCTGCCTTCTTGAAGCCGAGAGAAATTCTGTTTTCCTCAGCGTTGAGATCCTTGATGTAAACTTCGAGAGTATCGCCAACGCTTACAACTTCGCTGGGGTGCTTGATTCTATTCCATGAAAGTTCAGAAATATGAACCATGCCGTCGATACCGCCGAGGTCAACGAATGCGCCGAAGCTTGTGAGAGACTTAACCTTGCCGACATATGTCTTGCCGATCTCAGCCTCAGCCCAGAATGCAGCCTTAGCCTCTTCCTTCTTGGCAGACTCAACAGCCTTGATAGAACCTACGGCTCTCTTCTTGCCGCCCTCGTCAACTTCGATAATCTTGAATTCAACCTTCTGCTTGTTGAGCTGATCAAGCTCTGCGCCTCTGGGGAGACCTGTCTGAGAAGCGGGAATGAATACTCTTACGCCGAGGTAATTGAGAGTAACGCCCTTATTAACGATACGGCTTACAACGCCCTCGAGAACAGTTCCCTCTTCCTTAGCCTTAACGATAGTATCGTAGCCGACCTGCTCGTCAACCTTTCTCTTGGAAAGGGCAACGGTACCTTCAGCGTCGTTCACCTTGATAACGATAAGATCGATTTCATCGCCTACATTAACGATATCGGAAGGCTTCTTGGAAGAATCCTCTGTAAGATCCTCAAGCTTAACATAACCTGTATGCTTTGTACCGAGATCGACAGTGATCTCAGCGTTGTCAACGCTTACAACTACGCCCTTAACTTTCTCTCCTGTATGTATTTTTTTGAATGACTGATCGAGAGCCTCAGCAAAATCGATCTCCTCATCCGGATTTGCAGTAAGATTTACATTTTCTGTCATTTTGGTTTGTACCTCCTTGATTATATATGCCGGCGTGGAAGCCCCGGCTGTTATGCCGATTTTGCCGGCACAGGGCAGCTTCAAAGATGAAAGCTCGTCCGAATTTTCGATGTGATACGTTTTGCAGTAACGGCTGCACACTTCATATAGCTTGACCGTGTTGGAGCTGTGTTTTCCTCCGACAACGAGCATAATGTCAGAACTTTTAGCAAGCTCAGCCGCATCTGACTGTCTGGTATCGGTGGCGTTGCAAATAGTATCGAATATAACAATATCGGGATCGTCCTTAGGAATCACCTTTAAACACTCTTCCCATACTACTATATTATACGTCGTTTGCGCGACAAATGCAAGCTTTTTTCCGAAAAAATTATCATTTTTTTCAAAAAAGTGTTTTAGCTCAAAATTATCCTTAAATACGAAATAATTTTGTTCACAATGTCCTATAATTCCTTGAACTTCAGGGTGGTTCACATCTCCCGCTATCAGGATCAGATAACCCTCTTTAGTCTTTTCGGCAACTATCTTGTGAATCTTTGCGACGAAAGGACAGGTAGCGTCGAGCATTCTGTTTCCTTTTGCGGCAATTTCATCATAAACGCTTCTGCCGACGCCGTGGGAACGTATCACCACAGTTTCATCGGGCAGCAGCTCATCGACGCTTTCGATAAGACGCGCGCCCTTATTCTGCATATCGTCAACGACGTCCTGATTATGGATTATAGGCCCGAGAGTAGCGACCCTCGTATTCTCTTCCAATTCATTATACACCATTTTTACGGCTCTGTCAACACCAAAACAGAAACCTGCGGATTTTGCAACAGTAACTTTACTCATTGCCGCCCTCCTTTTTATCGTCAGCCGACGCGGCGTCGCCCTCGACAAGCTGCTTTATATCCGCCATATAGCGGTTTTTCAGCTTTACAAGCTGTCTGGGATTCGGATTTTCAAAATCCTCGATATATTCCGCAGGGTCGATCGGCTTGCCGTATTTTACGGTAACAGGCGTGCGGAATTTCAGCTTTTCGCCGAAAACTACGCCAACGGGAATTATCGGTTTATTGGCGCGGACGGCTATAACGGCTGCTCCCGAATGACCGCGGTGAACTTTGCCGTCTTTGGAACGCGTTCCCTCAGGAAAAATGATCAGACTTCTGCCGCTGTTCAGCTTTTCAACAGCCGTATCGAGGGTTGTGGAATCGCCTTTTCCGCGCGATACTGGAAATGCGCCCAACGCCTGAATAAGCCATTTGAAGAGGATATTCCCCTGAAACAGCTCTTCTTTCGCCATAAATACGCATCTGCCGCGCGCGCCGCTTCCAACAACGGGCGGGTCGGCGTTTGTACGATGATTTGAAGCGTAAATAACGGGAGAATCTTTCGGAATATTATCGCGCCCCTCATATTTCATGCGGAAAGCAATGCGAAGCGCCGCTATTACAAGGACTTTGCAAAAATAGTAAAACATTAAATCCTCTCCTTAATGATTTTTGTTATCGCCTCTACGGACTGTTCGAGAGTGAGTTTTGTGGTATCCACAAGAACGGCGTCCTCAGCCTGTTTCAGCGGTGCGGTTTCGCGGTTCATATCCTGATAATCGCGCCGAATTATATCTTCCAGAATCTCTTCATAAGCAGGGTGATCAGGCTTTACCGCAAGTTCCTTATAACGTCTCGAAGCGCGCTCTTCAGCCGCAGCCGTCAGGAAAATTTTTACATCAGCGTCGGGAAGTACGACCGTGCCGATATCCCTGCCGTCCATTATCACGTTGTTTTCCCTTGCGATCTTCTTCTGGAGCTCAAAAAGATACGCTCTGACCGCCGGAACAGCCGATGTTCTGGAAGCTGCCATGGAAATTTCCGGCGTTCTGATAAGTTCCGAAACGTCCCTGTCTCCGAGGAAAACTCTCTGCGAGCCGTCAACGAATTTCAGGGAGATATCGGCATTTTTCAGCTCATTCTCAATCGACGCGTCATCAATATTATTTTCGGTTATATATAATGCCACGGCACGGTACATCGCGCCCGTATCAACATATATATATCCCATTTCAGCGGAAACCATTCTCGCTATCGTGCTTTTTCCTGCACCGGCAGGGCCGTCTATTGCAATGTTTACAGTACTCATTTTTTATTCTCCTTTAAAGCAATTGATTAACTGATATAATAAGATCTGTCAGAACAGCCGTTACAGCGATAACGCTTACCGCCGCGCAGATCGGCTTCGGTATTTTTTCCGCGAGTTTTCCCGAAAGAGGGTGAATGGCGAAAAAGTATATTACCGCGAAAATTCCGAATATTGCGCTGGATATTACGCATGAACGGTCAAGTATCGAACCCCACCATGTCCGATATGTCCAGAATTGCCTGTGAAATATAAATTCCAAAACATATGAGGCGGCAAGTTCAAATATCGTGGTAACTACGGCTGAAAAGGCAAATACAAACAGCGGATTTCGTTTTTTCTCGCCGAGAATCACCAGAAGTATGAACGCGCCCACGGAATATATCGGCAATATCGGCATATGAAGCATTCCGCGGTTGTCGAAATACCGCCACATTATCCACACGGTAGCGACTTCGTATATCCAGCCGCCGAAACCGCATACCATAAATTCAAATATATAACGAAAAGCCGTTTTTATAAATTTTTCTTTCATAGGCATCACATATAAAGCGCCGCGGCATAAGCCGTTGAGAACGCTATCTGCAAATTGAATCCGCCCGTGTAGGCGTCAACGTCGATAACTTCCCCTGCGAAATACAGCCCTTCCGTAAGCTTCGACTCCATAGTTTTCGGGTCTATCTCCTTAACCGATACGCCGCCGCTTGTGATTATCGCTTCATCTATCGGACGAAATCCCTTGATACTCACGGGAAACGCCTTTATCAGTTCTCCAAATCTGCGCCGTTCCTCTTTGGTGATGCTGTTGATCTTCCGTTCGGGTTCTATCCCCGACAGTTTAACAATTACAGGAATCAGCTTTGCAGGAAGAAGCCTGCGTATGCCGTTGGGGAAATCACGATTAAGATTTTCCGCGAAATCACGCTGAATCCTGCTGTCGAGCTGTTCCGCGGACAGCGCAGGTTTAAGATCAATTTTAAAGCTGTAGCGGTTCGGCTGTATTTTCCGAATATGGCTGCCTGCCGAAAGAACGAGAGGGCCGCTTACGCCAAAATGGGTAAAAAGCATCTCGCCAAGCTCGCTGAATATCACCTTTTTGCCGTCGTAAAGTTTAAGAGTAACGTTCCGCAGTGAAAGCCCCATAAGTTCCGCGCAGTATTTATCCCCCGAAACTATGGGAACAAGGCTCGGCTTCAATTCTGTAATCGTGTGACCTGCCGATTCCGCAAGAGAATAGCCGTCCCCTGTCGAGCCTGTTTTCGGATATGAAAGACCTCCGCAGGCGATCAAAACGCTTCCGCTGCGGTATTCCTTTCCGTCGGCAAAAACTCCGCAGCATCTTCCGTCCTCAAGAATAAGCGAATTTACGCGCTTGTGGACGATCTTCACGCCCAGCCGCTTCATTTCCCTGTAAAGAGCGTCAACGATATCTTCCGCATTGTCGCTGACGGGGAAAACACGGTTTCCGCGCTCGGTTTTCAGCGGAACTCCCAGTTCCTCAAAGAAAGCCATCGTATCCTCCGCGCCGAACATTGCGAACGAACTGTACATAAAACGGCTGTTTACCGGGATATTCTTCATATGCTCCTCCATGGGAGAATTGTTTGTGACGTTGCATCTTCCCTTGCCCGTTATGCGAAGTTTTCTGCCGATATTTGCATTCCGCTCGAATATCGTCACGGATTTTCCGTATCTCGCCGCAAATACAGCCGCCATGCAGCCTGCCGCGCCTGCTCCTATTATTATAACATCAGTCATTGGCGTTACCCATAAGCCTTCTGAGACGGCTTGCGGCTTTTTCACGCCGTTCAGCCGTTTCCGCGGAATTTACAACATATGCGCCGCCGCAAAGTTCGATAACATCGCCCTCCGCAGCGTTGGCAGGAAGTTTGCTGCGTTCTATATCGATCATGCCGCTTTCGGTTTCAACAACGGCATATTCGCCCTCAAATCTGTCAATTATCATAAATACTCCTTTTTACCTTTCAGTGCTGACCGAAAGTTCCTGACCGTCGGAAGTTATTGTGACTGTTCCGCTCAGATCGGTACGATAAACTTTAATTCTGCGGCTTTTAAATTGGTCAATGGTACTTTTCGACGGATGACCGTAGGAATTCCCCACACCGCAGGATATAACGGCTATTTCGGGCGAAGCTTTATCCAAAAATTCATCGCTGCTCGAAGTATCGCTGCCGTGGTGACCTGCCTTGTAAACGTCAACGTCTACCACTCTTCCCGATTCGAGCATTTCTTTTTCAGCAAGACTTTCAGCGTCTCCCGTAAGCAAGAAACTTTTTTCGCCGTGACGTATTATCACTCCGACCGAGTAGTTATTAGTATTGCTGTATTTTTCGCTGCACGGCGCGATTATCTCGCATTCGCCGTCGCCAAGCGGAATTTTCCTGCCGACTTTAGCTTCTGTCATATTCAGACCGCGCGCTTCGGCTGCGTCAAGGAATCTCTCGAAATATTTTGTTGTGGGAATATCCTTGTCAGGAAGATGCGGAATAATCAGCTCTCCTATATCATAATAATTAACGATCTCATCCATGCAGCCCATATGATCGGAATGAGGATGTGTTCCGATAACGTAATCAAGATGATCGACGCCCTGACTTGCAAGATAATTTTCAACTACAGAAGCTTTTCCGATCTCTCCGCAGTCTATCAGCATGGAATCGTCACCTGCCGTTATGAGAATGCTGTCGCCCTGCCCGACGTCTATAAAATGCACTGTCAGTTCATCGCGGCTGCCGCTTTCCGACCGGGAATTACCGCCCATCAGTTTCGCCAGTTCTTCGGGATCGACAAAAAATCCCACGCAAAGCAGCGCAATTATGGCGATCATAACATAAAGGACGGTTCTGTTCATTTTCTGATTTTTCCCTTTTGAGGACGCTTTTCTGCCTTTCGAGCGTTTGCCGCCCGATGATCTTTTCCCTTTTTGTGCCATGATCTGTCACCGCCTTTCCCTTTATTTTTCGCCGAAGGATCGTCAACAAGGCATTTCGCCGACGTTCCTATCAGATCGTACCGTCCGGCTTTTTTCAGCGCCTCCAGCACTATTTCCTTGTTTTTCGGCAGGAAATACTGCAAAAGAGCGCGCTGCATCGCCTTTTCTTTCGGAGTTTTCGGAACGTAGACTTTCTCCATTGTATACGGATCGAGTTCAGTGTAAAACATACAAGTCGATATAGTTCCCGGAGTAGGATAAAAATCCTGCACCTGTTCGGGACGAATCTTATTATCGCGCAGAAACAGCGCAAGTTCTATCGCTTCATTGAGAGTGCTTCCGGGGTGGGACGACATCAGATACGGGACAAGATACTGCTCCTTGCCAACGCCCTTGGTGATCTCGTAAAAACGCTTCTGAAACGCTTTATACGCCTCAATATGAGGCTTTCCCATTTTATCAAGCACCACTGCCGAGCAATGTTCGGGAGCAACTTTCAGCTGTCCGCTGACATGATACTTTATCAGTTCGCGCATGAATTCGTCGTCTTTATCCTCCATAAGGTAATCATACCTGATTCCCGAACGAATGAAAACTTTCTTTACGCCCTTGACTTTGCGAATCTTCCGCAGCATTGCCAGATATTCCTTATGATCGGCTTTCAGCGCAGGACATGGAGTCGGGGCAAGACATTTTTTACCCATGCACAATCCCTTTTCAAGCTGCTTTTCGCAGGAAGTATGACGGAAATTAGCCGTAGGGCCTCCGACGTCGTGGATATATCCCTTGAAATCGGGCATCTGAACTATTCTCTCCGCTTCTGCAAGAACAGATTCCTCGCTTCGTACCGTAACGCGCCTGCCCTGATGAAGAGCAATAGAACAGAAATTGCAGTATCCGAAACAGCCACGGTTATGAGTTATCGAAAACCGCACCTCCTCGATTCCGGGAACTCCGCCCAAAGCTTCGTAAGACGGGTGATAACGCCGGGTATACGGCAGACTGTATATATGATCAAGTTCCTCCGTCGTAAGACTTTTCGCAGGCGGATTCTGCACCAGCATCATATTTCCGTGACGCTGTATGATAGTTTTGCCGTAAACCTCGTCCTGCCAGTCGTACTGTATCTTCGTAGCCTTCGCATATTCGCGCTTGCTTTCCCGAACCTGTTCAAGAGACGGACATTGAGCCGCGCCTATAGGCGTATTAACAGGCTCGGTCATATAACACGTGCCTCGTATATCATGTATCTCACGTATGTTTTCGCCGTTCGCAAGACGAGTGCAGAGTTCCTCTATCTGATGTTCGCCCATGCCGTACATCAGAATATCAGCGCCGCTTTCCGCAAGAACAGACGGTCTTACGGCGTCGTCCCAGTAATCGTAATGGGCAAAACGCCGCAGCGAAGCTTCCAGTCCGCCGATAGCAATAGGTATATCGCCGAAATATTCGCGAAGCTTTTTGCAGTAAACTATAACGGCTCTGTCAGGGCGTTTCCCTGCCATTCCACCTGCCGTGTACGCGTCGTCGGAACGTTTTCTCTTTGCAGCCGTATAATGGGCTACCATGGAATCTATATTGCCCGATGTTACCAGAAATGCGTATTTAGGCGCGCCGAATCTGCGGAAATCCTTGTCGGAATGCCAGTCCGGCTGAGAAATTATCCCAACCGTATATCCGAGAGATTCTATAAGGCGCGTAACTATTGCCGCCCCGAAGCTTGGATGATCGACATAAGCGTCGCCGGTTATGTATATAAAATCGAACTGTTCAATACCCATTTCATCCATTTCGCACTTTGTCATTGGCAAAAATTTATCATACAAAATAGATCACGCTCCTTCCATCATGCGCAGTTTCCATTCGTCGAACTGCATTTTTGACATGAGTATCTTTCGCGGCTTTGAACCCTCCGAAGGCCCGATTATTCCGCGTTCTTCCAGTTCGTCCATTATCCGTGAAGCCCTTGCGTAGCCAAGTTTCAGCTTTTTCTGAATCATAGTCGTGGAAAGCTGACCGTTATTGACGGCAACTTCCGCCGCCCTGATAACATAATCCTCGTCGCTTCCTGCCTCAAATCCGCTGTCGGAAGTTCCGCCGCGGTCGCCCTTAGTCTGCGGAACGAAATTCTCAACTGCTTCGATAATGTTCGAATCATAACTGCCCTCCGCCTGAGAGCGTATAAAATTCAGCGTTTCGTTTATATCCTTTGTGGAGGCAAAGCAGCCCTGAATTCTCACGGGTTTGCTCGTACCTATGGGCATATAAAGCATATCGCCGTTACCGAGAAGCTTATCCGCGCCCGCCATATCGATAATAGTTCTGGAGTCCACCTGCGACATTACTGAAAGCGCGATACGGCTGGGGATATTTGCCTTGATAAGACCTGTAATAACGTCCGTAGTCGGCCGCTGAGTTGCAACAACAAGGTGCATTCCTGCCGCTCTTCCCATCTGCGCAAGACGGCATATCGAATCTTCGACTTCCTTACCTGCAACAAGCATCATATCCGCAAGTTCGTCGATAAATACAACAATCTGCGGCATGGTAGGTATATCGCCGTCGGATTCTGCAAGCTCGTTATAGGATTTCAGATCGTTCGCACCGACCTCCGCAAACATATTATAGCGGCGCATCATTTCGTTTACCGCCCAGTTAAGCGCGCCTGCCGCCTTTTTCGCTTCGGTCACTATGGGGATAAGCAGGTGGGGAATTCCCTCAAACACCTTGAATTCAACTACTTTCGGGTCGATAAGTATTATCTTTACTTCATCGGGAGTAGCCTTATAAAGAATGCTCATGATTATGGAGCGCGTGCAGACGGATTTTCCCGAACCCGTCGTTCCTGCGATAATTACATGGGGCATTTTTGAAATATCGCCGACTATCGCATTTCCCGTAATATCCTTTCCAACGGCAAATGCAAGCCTGCTCTGCGCGCTTCGAAATTCGGGAGTTGAAAGTATCTCGCGTATCGTAACAGTGTCCTTGTTTATATTAGGAACTTCGATACCGACGGCGGCTTTTCCGGGAACAGGAGCTTCGATTCTTACGCCCTGCGCCGCAAGACTGAGCGCGATATCGTCCTCAAGTCCCTTTATCTTTGAAACTTTCACGCCTGCTCCGGGCTGAATTTCATATCTCGTGATCGACGGGCCGCGATAAATGCTTTTTATCTTTACCTCTACGCCGAAACTTTTGAGCGTATTCACGATAGTATCAGCCTTTTCGCGCATTTCCTGAGCGGCTTCCGCGCTGTTGGAACGCGTATCGGGCGGAGTAAGCAGATCAAGCCCCGGAAGTATGTACACGGGCTGCGCTTTGGAATTCTCTTTTATGCCCTCTTCCGTCGCAGCAGTTTCGGGCTTTTTTTCCGTAGATTTCGCCGCCCTGTCTATCAGTTTGTCAAGTTCGCTGTCAGAGGGTTTCTTTTCCTCCTTCGGATTTTCTTCAGGCAGCGGAATATCGAAAAACATACTGAATTCGTCTTTTTCGCGATCGTTTTTCTCCTCGGCGGCAGACTTTTTATTATTGACTATCTCTATCGCCTCAAGATCTTTATTGAACGCGCTGTCCTCGTTTTCATCGGCGTATTCGTCCTCTTCATCGTCAAATGCGTCCTCAAAATCCTCGCCCATTATAAGATTCTGCACGCCCTCTAAGCATCTTCCCAGAAATCTGAACGGTTCTAAAAGCATTTCGAAAAATTCTATAATGCCCTTTCCCGTTATGAGCATGATCATAACGAAAAGCAGCAGGATTATAACTATTCTCGCGCCCATAGTTCCGAACAGCGCGAAAAATATTGCCGATATCGGATATGAAGCCACGCCGCCTCCGTGAAGTCTTTTTCCTCCGTCGTAAAGCCGCGTGATATTATTCCAGAAGCCTCTTCCGGGGAGTTCGCCTACCGCGAATATCTGCACTCCCGAACTGATTACCACTGTCAGAACGAGACTCCAGATAACCATATTTTTCACGCGCTCGCGATCTTTTTCAAGCCCGATAAGTATGGACGCCGCGATAAGCACGGCAGGCACGAGCAGCGAAGCTATGCCGAAAAATCCCAGCATAAATTCATGCATACGCTGCCAGCCTGCCGTTCCGGGGATAAGCGTAATGAGCATACAAAGCACTCCCGCCGCAAAAAGCAGCACGGAAGCTATACGGCTGTTTTCATTTTTCGGAGCAGAGGAGGATTTTTTTTTCGGCGGATTTTTTTTCGCGCCGCCTCCTTTAAGAAGCGGCTCTCCGCTGTCCTTACCGCCTTTTGTTTTCGGCTCGCTGTCGTCTCTGAAATCCGCGCCGAAAGGTAATTTAAAATTAAATGCCATCTTTATACTCCCCTCTATTCTAAAATACATCAGTCTTGCAGGCAGAAATTCCGTTTGTCTGCGTTGTCCTCCTCACCATACGACAGTATGCTTTCGTCGTCCGCCTTGACATACGAAATTTCTGCCTGCAATCTTTGTTGCATTTTAGAATAGATGGGAGTATATCTCCGTTTTTTTCGCAGAGACAGCGTCAATCATATCTCCGCGGTGTATTTTCTATCATTTCATAAAGGCACTCCATAGCGTCACCGAGACTGCCGAGCGAATCTATAAGCCCTATCTCAACAGCTTTATTGCCGTCCACGACTGAGCCTACGTCAAGCACAAGCTCCTGCGTATTCATCATCAGGCGGCAAAGTTCTTCTTCGCTGATATTGCTGTTTCTGGTCACAAAGCTTACTATTCTGTCCTGCATTTTATCAAAATAGGAAAGTGTCTGCGGAACGCCGAGAACTGTTCCATTCATGCGTACAGGGTGGATAGTCATGGACGCCGACGGAACGATAAACGATTTTTTCGCGCTTACGGCAAGGGGAACTCCAATAGAATGACCGCCGCCAACCACAATAGAGACAGTCGGAGTTTTCATTCCCGAAATAAGTTCAGCAATGGCAAGCCCTGCTTCCACGTCTCCGCCGACAGTATTGAGGATTATAATAAGCCCCTCCACGCTCCTGTCCTGTTCGACTGCAACAAGAGCGGGGATTATATGCTCGTATTTCGTTGTTTTATTCGTCTCGCCAAGCACGTAATGTCCCTCTATCTGCCCGATTATCGTAAGACAATGTATGAGATGCTTCGAATTCGGCGAGCCGTTGTCGATAACGTGTTCCTTTTTTTCAATGTCAACGTTTTCGTTGTTTTCATTTTTTTCAGTATCCATAATATACTCCTAAATAATATAATTATATAAGTATTATAACCATTTAGTGAGAGCATATTCTTATTTAATTATACACCAATTATAAAATAAAGTCAATATCGAAATTATATTCGATATTGACCTTAAAATGTTAAATAAGACCCATTTCGGATTTTTTCTCCAGTATGCGGAGAACGCTTTCATCTATGCGTTCTTCCATTATTTCTCCCGAATTTACGGCGTTCGTCAGACCTTCGACGGCAGTCGGGAGATCGCGCGGCATAAGTATTATATCCATTCCCGCTTCAACCGCTTTTACGGCAGCTTCTCCGCTGTCGTAAACATTCGCAACAGCTCCCATAGAATGCGAATCGGTTATGGCTATACCGTCGAATTTCAGCGTATTTCGCAGCCATTCCCCTACCACTTCCGAGGAAAGATCGCCCGGCAAATCGTCACCGGAAGCCGCTGTTATCTGGTGACCTACCATGACAAAATCGCAGCCTGCTTCGATACCGCCGCGAAATGCCGTAAATTCTGTTTCGAGGAGTTCCTCGTAAGTGCGGTCGATATATACCGAGCCGTAATGAGTATTTCCGCTTCCTGCTCCCAGTCCGGGGAAATGTTTGAGAGTACTGCACACGCCTTTCGACTGCAAACCTGCGGAAACAGCCGCTGACATTTCCGCCGTGATATGCGGATCGGAACTGAATATCCGCGAGCCGAGTTCATTCTGCGGACTGATATTGACGTCGGCGACGGGCGCGAAATCCACATTAAAGCCGTAATACGCAAGATAATCCCCTATAGTTTCACCGACTGAAAAAGCCTGCTCCCTGTCGTTGAGATCGCCGTAATAGCGCATACTGTAAACGGCTTCCGTACCAAGCTGCGACTGAACGCGCGTAACACAGCCGCCCTCCTCATCGACCGCAAGAAAAACTCCCGTACCGCTTTTTAAGGCGGTATCCTGAATATCTTTCAGCATTTTTGAAGTCTGCTCCGACGTCTGTATGTTCTTCGCGAAAAAAATAAATCCGCCTACGGGATATTCGCCGAAGCCGCTGTGAAAATTCTCCCCGACTACGGTAAACGCCGCTTCGGGAGAAAATTTTTCGGGTTCAACAATGAACATCTGACATATTTTTTCATGGAGAGTCATTTCGGAAAGACGTATTTCTGCGGCAGACGGCGGCGCTGTAACGGGTTCGGGCGGCAGTTCCGTGGTTTCCGCAGTTTCTAAAGTTTCGGAAGTTGTCTCAACAGCCGACGATCTGACAGTCGCAGTTACAGCGGCAGGTACATTTTCGGATTCGGTTTTTCCTACGCTTCCGCAGCCGCACATCATAAGCACGGGCAGAACTACAGCTATTATTTTTTTCATCGCCGCGCCTTTCTGCGAATTTCTCTTCTGCGCTTTCTGATATAGCGAAACGCCGCTTTTTCACCCTTATCGTCAAGAAGCCGCAAGAGAAATTCCAGTTTCGCGGCAGTCTGCGCTTCAATTTTTCGCTTCGGTTTGGATTTCAGAAAATATTCAAGCGGCATACTATTGTTATACTTCTCTTTATTGTATATCTTTGACGCCGCAACTCTGTCGCAGAACATTTCAAATATGAAATCGTCGGGCATTCTTACAGGATCAAGCGTACCTGTTTTTGGGCTGTAATCCGTCCAGTATTCAAAATGATGGCGATTTCTGCCCTTATGGTGCATCCATGCGCTCGACGCGCCTTTCAGTTCTCTTTCGCGCTCATTGGGACTGCGGCTTCCCTGAAAATAAAGAACTCCGGGAATAAACTCCGTCGGGGAATATTTCGAAAGATCATGAAGCAGACCGCGCCTGAATATACCGGCCTTGAAACAATGGAGCATTACCATATGGCGATGACTGTTGACAGTTCTGAGATGACCGAAAAAATTTTTTATCAGCATTTTCTAACCTCGCTAATTAGTATTAAGAACGCTGTCTTTAATTATAAGACGACCGCTGATTATGCGCCTTCCTGCGGCATATGAAGGATCGGCAAGCTTACGCGCCATTATTTCCACACTGACCGAAGCCATCTGCTCAAGATCGACTTCTACCGTAGTAATGGCAGGAATGCATATATCCGACACGGTGTAATTATCATAGCCCACAACGGAAATATCCTCTGGCACTCTCACGCCCTTTGCCCGAAGAGCCGATATTATGCGAAAAGCCGTCTCATCGCTGTTGCACACGAACGCGGTCGGCATATCGCTTGGAAAATCTATCCGCTCAAAAAGAGTACCCGTGTCGTCGCGGTCGTCAAGCAGCCATTCATTGCGATATTCAAGCCGATTTTCCATAATACATTTTATGTAGCCGAGAAAGCGGTCGTTAATGCTGCTGGTAGCGTTTATAGTGCCGATAAAGCCTATTCTGCGATGTCCCATTTCCACCAGATGATCGGTCAGGATATATCCGCCGTGAAAGCTGTCGGAATTTACGGAATCCACATTAAAGCGGCTGTCGTAGAAATCAACGAGCAGCAGCGGAATATTCGTATTTTTCAGGGCTTCAACATACTGCCTGCTGACCTGCCCGATAACTATAACGCCGTCCACTTTTCTTTCCGACAGCGTATTCGGCAGCACCACGTTCCGCTCGTTAATACGCGTGATACATTCGTAAACAGGAAGCACGTCCATAGATGAAAGCTTGTTTGAGATATTCGCGGTAAGCTCCCAGTAAAAAGTTCCCATAGAGCCTACAAAGCGCTCGGAAGTAAGTATTCCTGCGCTTTTTCCGATTTTAGGCAGAATTGTTTTCTGCCGCGAATTACCTGTATTCGACGGTTTATAGCCCATTGCCTCGGCAGTTTCGCAAATTCTGGCGCGCATCTGATCGCTTACGCCCTCCCGCCCTGCAAGAGCGTTGGAGACGGTAACTACGCTGACGCCCAGTTTTTTTGCAATATCCAGCATTTTTACTCCGTTTTTCATATATCCTCCGATTATTTGAGGCAATGCCGCGCAAAAATAATACGGCATATGCCTTGGGTTAATGTATCTTAAATTATACCATTTTTTAAGTGAAAAATAAAGTGTTTTTTGGCATTTTTGTTACATATGTTAATTTCGCGCAATATTTTTATGCATTATGCACATAGAATATAAAGATAATACCGCACGGAATGTGCGGTATTATTTTTACTACTTATAATCAGGAAGATAGGGGAACAATTTTTCATATGAAAAAATCGTTTCCTCATCAGGATTTGCAGGTATCAGACCAGTCATTTCTGTAGCTGAACTTACATTTTCCAGCCCCTCGTCAAACGGATCGGGTACAGGTATCTTCTTTTTTTCATCATTCATAAATATCACCCCAAATCATTATTCCGCAAATCCGAAAAAAAATTCATATAATTCACATTCTTTAAGATTATTTTAAGAATGAAAGTTTATAATCATAACCATAGTAAACATTACGAACATCAATGATGAAAATAAAAATAAATTTAATGAACAGGAGTTTGATCATTATGAAAAAATCAATTTTAAAAAAACTTATCGGCGGAATTTCTACAGCAGCAGTTTCCGCGGCAGCTGCATTGACGCTTTCGGCAGTTTCCTCTCAGGCTGCCGACGTCATGTACGGCGACGCAAACTGCGACGGCAAAGTTGAGATCGCAGACGCAACGCTTATTCTTCAGTTTCTGACCAACAAAGACGAATATCAGCTTACAGCTCCGGGAATGATCAATGCCGATTGCAGTAGTGTCGGAGACGGCGTGACTGCCTCAGACGCTCTTGCCATCCAGAAACTTGACGCAGGCGTTATAAAGGAACTTCCCGAATCATGGCTTAACGATCCCGTTACCGAGACTACATATATCCACCTCAACGGCTCGTCGGCAACCGTAGAAGGAAAATACGCCGAAGTTGACGGCGGAAAGATAACGATCACTCATTCGGGCGCTTTCTATGTTGACGGAACTCTCGACGACGGTCAGATCAATGTTAATATCGCAGATGAAACCGCTGATCCCGAAACTGTAAAAATCTTCCTGAATAATGCCAATATTACGGGAAAATCAGCTCCCGCTATCCTCATTACCAACGCCGAAAACACATCGCTGAATCTCGTTGACGGCACGGTGAATTCTATCTCCGACGGCGATACGGCTTATGCAGGCGATAATCTTGGGGCTGCCGTTATCGAAGCAAAAGACGACATCACGGTAAAGGGCGGTACTGTAGGCGACGGAATCCTCAATATCACGGCAAATACTCAAGACGGTCTCGTATGCAACAACGATATTAAGTTTAAGGGCGGTACTGTAAATATCACAACTCTCAACGCTACGGACAAAACCGACGCCGTTAAGGGCAAAACTTCCGTAACTGTCAAGGATTCCGCAGTTCTCAACATCGACGCGGAAGGCGACGGTCTGAAATCAAGTCAGGGAAGCGTTAATATTTCAGGCGGAACAATGGAGATAAAGGCAGGAAATGACGCTGTTCAGGGCGTTGATATCAATATTTCGGGCGGAACTCTTCTCGGCGGCGGCGATCGCGGTCTTACTTCTTCCGCAAGCACCAATATCACGGGCGGAATCGTTGTTGTGACGGCTACCGATAATCAGACCGATCAGGCTCTTATGGCGGGAACTACTCAGGGTACTATGCTTCTTAATTTCAAGGCTTCCGCCGAGACCGACGGCTGCTGGAAAAAAGCCAATGCCCTCGTTAATGATCATGTTACATTTGATAAATGGACTAAAAAATATGCTTTTGCAGTAATCAGTACTCCAGATATTGCAGCTGGCAAATCATATAGATTCACAAATGCTTCAAATTCAAATACTGCCGTTCACAGCGGAGGAGAAGCATTCGAACAGACTTCGCTTATCACGGTATTTGAAAATGTAGATCCCGACGGCGAAAGCGGTTCAACCGTGATCACGCCCGATTCAGGATACACTTTAAAACTCAGCGGAACTTCTATCGAATCCAGCGCACCGGCTGATACGGCTTCCGCAGACGGCGGCGTACTGACCATTTCAAAACCCGGAATTTTCGCAGTATCAGGCGAAGCTAAGGAAGTTCAGATAGTTGTAAATGTTGATAAAACAGCTTACCCCGACGGCGTTGTCGAACTTGATCTTACCGGAGCTGATATTTCAAACAGCACAACTTCTCCCATTAACGTTCAGTCCATAGGCGATGAAGTTCAGATAGTTGCCAAATCGGGTACGGTAAATACGATCTCCGACGGTTCTGCGCATTCCGAAACCTACACCGACGCCGACGGCAATGTAAACACGGTAGAGGGCGCAATTTTCTCACGGGACGACTTAAAATTCAAGGGTACAGGCTCGCTTACGGTCAACGGAAATACCGACGACGCTGTCGTATGCAAGAATGATGTAAAGATATACAACGGCAATATTACAGTTAATGCGGTAGACGACGGAATCCGCGGCAAGGACAGCGTTACTGTCGGAAACTCCGCAGACACGGATTTCTCCACGCTTAAACTCAGCATTAAAACACAGCAGGGCGACGGCATAAAATCCACCGCAACAGACGCTTCCACAACTGCTAAAAATTACGGCGTTGTAACTATAAACGGCGGTACTGTTGATATCGATTCCTATGCCGACGGAATTCAGGGCGAGCAGGACGTTGTCATCAACGGCGGCAATATAAATATACACACCTACGAGGGTTCGGCATTTACGGGTACTGCAAGCGGCGGAAATTCAGGCGGCGGCTCATGGGGCGGCGGTTTCCCCGGCGGCGGAATGCAGGACGGCAACTCCAACAAAACCGATATTTCGGCAAAGGGAATCAAGGCTGTCGGTCTTTATGATGCAGCCGGTACAACATGGCAGAGCGGCGGTAATATTACATTAAACGGCGGAAATATCACTATCGATTCTTCCGACGACTGCGTTCATTGCGGCGGAAATATCACGGTAAGCGGCGGTAATTTCAAGCTTGCTACGGCTGACGACGCTCTTCATTCCGACCATGATCTTACGCTCGGCGCAAACGGCGGTTCGGCAGACGATTTCGGAATTTACGTTACAAAGTGCTATGAGGGTGTTGAAGGTCAGAATATTTATCAGCACAGCGGCACGGTTATCGTTAAAGCTGACGACGACGGATATAATGCGGCAGGCGGAGCTGACGGAAGCGGAAATAACAATCAGGGCGGCTGGAATCCCGGCGGCGGATTCGGTCAGGCAGGCAATAATGTTCTCGAAATTTCAGGCGGTATCGCTATCGTTCAGTCTGCAAGCGGCGATCACGATGCATTCGATTCCAACGGCAATCTCACGATAACAGGCGGCGTTGTAATCGCAAACGGTCAAGAGCCTCTTGACAGCGACGGCTCTAACACGGCTTCGGGCGGAACAGTTATAACGGCTTCTTCACAATCGTCAGGACAAATCGCAGAAAATACGCGCTTTACAGTTGCAGATCAGTCGGGAAATGTTATCGTTTCATTCATGACTATGCGTTCAATGGGCAGCATAACATTCAAGCATACTGACGGAAACGGCGTTACTGCCTACACGGGCGGAACAGTTTCGGGCGGTACTGATCTCATCGTTCTCGATGATTCGCAGACGGTTTACGCCAACGGAACTATCAGCGGCGGAACTTCCGTCTCCGCGGGAAACTCTTCCGGTTCGCAAAATCCCTGGGGATTTTAATTCAGTAAAATCATATACAAAAAAGTCCGCAAAGAATATTAAATCTTTGCGGACTTTTATTAGCAACCTTATGCTATATCAGGGTTTAATGTTGAAATTTCAGCATACTTAGCAAGAATTGCAGAAGCATCACTCGGATCGACCTTACTATCATTGTTAAAGTCGAAAATCGTGGAATTGAGTACAAGTTTCTCTCCTGTTGAAAGTTCAGCATAAGCCGAAAGCACGGTCGATGCATCGGCAGGTGTTATCGTTCCGTCGAAATCGGTATCTCCGGGAATGATATTAGTGCACACATAAGGGGCAACGTCAAAAGGATATGATTTTGC
>DETO01000060.1:0-169 GCA_002362135.1 Ruminococcus sp. UBA3286
TCTGCCTATTCCGCCATATCCGCACATATTACAAATCCGAAATTTTTACTCGGCTCAGATTCTTTAACCGAGGTGGACTTTCACAAGCTGCTCCACAAAATATGCTGAGATGAACAAAGAAACTATTTTTACACAGACGTAACGCCACCTGAAGCCAGCGCGTCTGCCT
>DETO01000060.1:494-6976 GCA_002362135.1 Ruminococcus sp. UBA3286
TGCCTATTCCGCCATATCCGCATATTAATAATCAGCAGTTCCCGCTGACTATATAACATTATATCACATTGTTTCAAATTTGTCAAGTACTTTTTTTCAAAAAAGTATATTTCTTGATTTACATGAAATATTTTTCAAAAAGGCTTGACAAATGAACATATTTGTGATATCATGTAAAATATAGCAATAAAAAGTCGGAAAGGGGCGGATCATATGAAGTACAAGGAATCCTTGATAGTTATTTCCGCCTTTGCAGTAGCTATTGGTGTTGGAATATGCCATTCTGTTCGTGATGATTTCAAAAAATCGGAGGTTGTTACTATTACCAAGATTGAAACGGAATCAGAAAATTCTAATGAAATTCAAACTACAGCTATGATTAATAATTCGAAGGGAACAATTACCACAAAAAACAAAACCAAAAAGAAAAAATCTGAAACAAGTGCGTCTTCCGAGAAGGATTCGGATATTCTTGTAAACATCAATACCGCCGATCATGATACTCTGGTAAAGCTTAACGGGATAGGAGATTCCCTTGCTGACAGAATAATTGAATATCGAAATGAAAATGGCGATTTTAAAAACATAGAAGAGCTTCTTAATGTTCCCGGGATCGGAGAAAAGATTTTCAACGCTGTCAAAGATAATATTTATGTTGAAGATCCGATTTATGATTCAGAAGATAGTGTTCCGCTATACATAAATCTTAATACTGCAACACATGACGAATTGGTGAAACTTTATAAAATAGGAGATAACCTTGCAGATGAAATAATAAAATATCGTGAAGCGAACGGTCCATTTAACAATATTGAAGAGATAATGAATGTCCCCGGAATTAGTGAGGGGATTTTTTCTTTTATACGGGAAAATATATATGTTGAAAATCCGTTTTATCCGGAGGAGATCATAGAAAATACGGAAATTCCGACAGAAGAACCGATAACACAGCCGTATGAACCGGAAATTATTCCTCCTGTGCTGACTTTGGAAGATGTAGCCCCGATCGAACTGAATACCGCTGATATTGAGTTGCTGAAACTTTTGCCGCACGTAGATGATGAGAAAGCGGAAGATATTATTGAACTTCGTAGTGAAATAGTTGTTTTTAGTAATGTTTACGAGCTGCTTTACGTTGAATCGCTTACGGACGAGCAGGTTATTGATATTCTGCCATATGTTTATGTCGGATAGAAGAAAGCAATTTTTGATGATTACATCAGCATTTAATTTTCAGGAAGAACATGAATATTATCGAATATAATAAAAAGAATAGTTTCAAGAGCTGCGCAGAATATCATGCGCTTTTTTTCGTCTTTTTTTCAGAGCATCAAAAAAGGCTGTAAACATTTGATCGTTTACAGCCTTTTGAAATTTTAAAGTTTGCTATTATATTATACAATAAATTTTTTAAGAACAGATATAAAGACATCCATATCCAGCGGCTTGGCAATATGAGCGTTCATGCCACATTTAAACGCTGTTTCTTTATCGTCCTCGAAAGCATTGGCAGTCATTGCAATTATCGGCAGATCTTTTACATCTTTCCTCGGAAGCAAGCGTATGGTTCTTGTCGCCTCATAGCCGTTCATAACAGGCATCTGCACGTCCATAAGTATCGCGTCATAATAATATTCCTCCGCTTGTTCCATGATAGCAACGGCGTCTGTTCCGTCGGGAGCAGTATCAACGATGAATCCGGCTTCCTTCAGAATAACCTCCGCAATTTCACGGTTCAATTCATTATCCTCAACCAACAGAATTCGTTTTCCCGTAAAATCGACTTTCGTCCATTCGGGAGCGGCGTCTTGCTTCTTCATCAGATGATTTGCAGAAAGCAGAACCGATTTCAGATCCGATATAAACAACGGCTTTGCGCAGAATGCGGTAACGCCTGCTTCTTTTGCTTCTTCTTCGATATCCGACCAGTCATAAGCGGTAAGAATGATGATGGGTGCGTCGTCTCCGACTACGCTGCGAATTTTTCGTGCTGTTTCAACGCCGCTGAGTCCGGGCATCTGCCAGTCGATAATGAACGTATGGTAAGAGTCGCCTTCCTCAAATGCTTTTTTTGCGCGGAAAATCGCTTCTCTGCCGGATGTAGTCCATTCCGAACGCATACCGAGTTGTTTCAGCATTCGGCAGGCGCTGTCGCAGGCGTTTAAGTCGTCGTCAACTACCATTGCTCGGAGTCCTTCCAACTCTTTTATTTGCGGTGAAGTCTGATCTGTATTTTGCAGTTTTAATTCAAGATCAACTGTAAATGTGCTTCCTTTCCCGAGTTCGCTTTCAACACTGATAGTTCCGTTCATCATTTCAACAATATTCTTTGTAATAGTCATACCCAGACCTGTTCCCTGAATGCCGCTTTGAGTTACCGTGAATTCACGTTCAAAGGGGTCAAAGATATGCTTTACAAATTCAGTAGACATTCCTATGCCGTTATCTTTGATTATAAATTGATAAGCGCCATATCCATGATGAGGCGTACCTTTTTGAATAATGCGGAACGAAAGCGTACCCTCGGCAGGAGTATACTTAACGGCATTGCTCAGCAGATTGATAAATACCTGATTAAGTTTAAGCGGGTCGGCAATTACATTTTCATCGGTTACTTCAAATGTATCTATAAACAATTCAAGCTGTTTTGCCTTGACCTGCGGCTGTATAATATTTACCAGATTGTGAATGATCTCAGGAATATTGCATTCCTGCTCTTTGATCTGCACTTTTCCGCTTTCAATTCTGCTCATATCGAGAATATCGTTGATAAGGCTGAGCAGATGATTACTGGACGACAATACCTTTTGCAGACAGTCCAGAACCTGATCTTTGTTGTCGATATGGTTGACGGCAATAGTTGAAAAGCCGATTATGGCATTCATAGGAGTGCGAATATCATGCGACATATTGGAGAGGAAAGTAGTTTTTGCCGCGTTTGCGTGTTGTGCCTGCATCAATGCGTCATGTAGAGCCTGAGTCTGTTCCCTCTGGCGTTTTACCTGTTCGGTAATGTCTTTTGAAACGACCATTACCATAATATCGCCGGTATTCTCGTCCTGAGTCATGGCGAATGACTGGCGCACACAGATAAGCTCCGAGCTGAAACCCTCGCTCCAGTATTCGGCGACAACCTCTCTGTCTCCCTGTTCAAATCGTTTCAGCAGATATTCCGTATTAACGACGGAAGAATAGCTGTCTTTTGATTCCGGAAGAACATATTGCTTCCAATTTTCGAAGTATTCGGAAACTTTGCAGGGCGCGGTCAATCCCGCCAACGGCAGATAAGAGATATTTTTATCATTTATTTTTGCAGTTATATCCTGTTCGATCCTGTTCTGCGTAAGATTGAATTCGTAGTTGCAGAATGAACTTGACATGATAGCTATCTGATACTGCCGTTCCTTGCGGTTCATGAGCGAACGCTCTTTTTCAGCGCGTATTTCCCTGAGTTTAAGCTGAGTATTATCCTGACGGACGAAGAGTATCCTTGTTGCTCTTCCGTTTTCATCGCGCGTCAGGCAAACGGTTATAAGCAATTCCCAGGCTTCTTTTCCGTCGCGCATGACATGGCATTCATGGTTAAGAACGTCCGTTTCGGAAAGCCGTTCGCTAAGGGAATCAATATCGAAAAAGCGGTGAAATTCTTCTTTGCCATCGTCCTCGATTATGTCCGCGCTGTCGCTGTTTAATATGTCTTCGAAATCGCCCTCTATGTTTATATCCTGATTTAGGGGATGAACGCCTGCCATATATGAATATTTTTGCGTTTCAAGGTCAACTGTAAGATAGCGCGAAGAAAAGAGCGTGTTCAGTCCCTGGAGAACGTATTGCGACTGTTCGTTTTCCTTTTCAAGCTTTTTACGCTTGCGTTTTGAGTTGATGAGGATCACTGTAATATAAAAAACGAATATGGCGATAAGTAATATTTCAAGTTGTATACCTGCGGAGTTGCCCCGTGAGATCATTGTCTGAGTAACATTTTTGGGGAATATCTGAACTAAAACAAAATCATTGTTTGTAAGGTTGGTAACGCAAACATTGTCTGTCTTGCTTTCCTTGTCACACAAAAACGAGCCTGTTCCGCCGTTATTGAAAACGGACTGCATCTGATCGGCAGTTTCCTGATCTACCATATCTGAAGAAGTAAGTATATCCAAAAGGTAGCCGTTATGGGTGGCTTCGTCGGAACTTGCGATAACTTTGCCGTCGGGTCTGCACAGGAATACCAAGGCTTCTTCGCCGAAATAAGTAGCGTTGAGCATATTTTTCAGATATTCCTCAGACAAAAATGCGCCTCTTAGTACGCCCACGATCTGATCTTTGTAAGTAACAGGCGTATAAAAGCAAGCCATTGTCTCATTAAAAAAGTGAGGGTCAAAAATTATTTCGATACTGCTGTTTCCCTTGATGCCGTCTTTGTAGAAAACTCTCTCCGTAACATCGGCAGTTTTTCCGTCGGAAGAATGGTCGATACCGTTCATATCTGTAAATATAACGGCGTCGAAAGCGGAACTTTCTTCCATTTCTTTCAGCATATCAGCCGTAATTTCCGGAGATTCAAGACTTTTGCTCACGAAATACGCATATGTATTTATACGGCGTAGCGCGTTGCTTAATTCCTCATCGATGTGTTCCATTTTGAGCTGCGCGGCGTTTGCTGCATATTCTTTATTCTGATTTTCTATACGAGTGCTTGTTTGAATTGTAAATCTTACAAACAAAAGAATAACAGCTATTACAATAAGCAGCACAAAAGCAATCTGACTGGTAATTGTTGTTTTTTTATTACTCATAATTTATTTTTGCATACTCCTTTCCCAAAAAGGCGGTGACGTAATACTTGCATTGTATCATACTTTTAGATAAATTTCAAGTATTTCTGACTTTTTGAGATATTTATTTTTTTTAGGCAGTTTATATGTTTTTGCAGATAATAAGAACTTGTGTTCATAGACTTTAGGCGCATTCTATGAACACAAGTTCTCATAAGGTCGGTCGGGGATTAGTATCAATATCAGCTTTGCTCGCTTAACAGGATAGAAACTCTGTTTTGAATCATTTCGGCACATTTTTCGGATGAATATTCTCCCGAAAAATACAATTCTGTTTCCTCTTTTACAATTTTATCCACAACGCCTTCAACTCCTGACGACATTCGGTCGATTCCTCTCACAAAATCTTCGTATGCCTGTTTATCGATTTCCGACATGGGGGTTATTATGATTGGCAGATTCGTACATGAATCATATCCTGTTTCATCAAAAAACGTCTTTTTGCCGTCTTCGAGATCGTCAAAAAAATACGGCTTTTCAAGCGCAGCTTCGCATACGATCTCAAAACCTTTCTCCGTAACGGGAATACCGAACATCTGAGGCGAGACTTTATCAGCATCGACAACGCTTTTCAGAAACTCCCACGCACCGTCTTTTTCGGCAGAAGCTTCCATGATCGCAAATTGTTTGCCAATAATAATTTTCGAACCTCTGCCGCTTTCGGAGGGATAGCCTGCAAAAGTCATATCGTCGCCGAAAATACATTGTTTTTTTACGTTGAAATCGCGGAACGACTCGATATATAATTGAGACATGAGCGCGGTATCATTCCGACATGATCTCTGCTCAAAAGCGTACTCATCAACATCGGGAAAAGTATTTGCAAATTCGAGTATCTGTATAAATTCAGGAGAATCGAAGGAGCAGGTATGATTGAAATTGTTTACAAAATCATCGCTGCCGTCCGTTAAAAAATGAAGGACAGCCTGCTTGTTGTTGCCCATTTCGAACGGCTCCATTTTATCCGAAACGGAATTGAAAACGTTTTGGAATTCGCTGAAAGACCAGTTTTCCTGACTGACAAATTTGGTTTTGGCTGCAATAGTGCTGATCATAAATGTCGGAGCTAATGAATACAAATGCCCGTCTGTCTCCAGTGAACGCAGCACGGAGGGCAGGAAATATTCTTTGGTAATACTGCCATCATTCTCCATAAGTTCATAAATATCGGCGAAACTGCCTTTGGAGGAAAGCTTCTGTATCTCATATGTACTTGTGTAGAGAACGTCGGGAATATCGCCCCTTATTATGTCCTTTTCCAGATCGTTGATCGCGCTGTCGATGCTTTCGAGGGAATACTCATTATCGTTTGTGAGATAGTTTTTTACATTGACGTGATATTTATCGCTGCTGTCGTTGAATTCCGTGATATATCCCTGAATTCCGTCGTATTTATCCGCAACTGCAAGAGTTATTTCACGAATCTCCGTCTGTTCGTTTTTAGCGTCGTTTTCCGTTTCGACCTGATGTTCGATCTTGGAACTGTCGTTGCCGATAGGTTCTGACTGTTTTTTGCTGCATGAGACTGTTGCCGCCGCGATTATAAATGCCGCAGCTACGGTGAATTTTCTGATTTTCATAAATAAATTTCCCCTTTCGGAATTCTTTTCTGATTATAAGTGATTTTAGAAAGGAAAAAAGAGTCAG
>DETO01000095.1:0-12818 GCA_002362135.1 Ruminococcus sp. UBA3286
TAGACCTCCTCGGAAACTACCGCACACCGCTTGTCAAAATCTTTTAGCGATATGCGTCGTCTTCCTCCTAACAGGGCGTCAGCCCTCTGTCGTCGTCATCCTAGCCTATCGCTAAAAGCTTTCACCATTCGGCGCACGCTAATTTCCGAGTAGGTCTAATATGCAGGTTTTGGAGCGTTTATGAGTATTTTTGATTTTTCTGTTCAGCCTCCCGCGCTTAGCCACGACTGGAAGATATTTCAGCAATTTATAGGAAATATCGGCGCGTTCACCTACATTGCAAAAGATAAATCCGCTTATCTTGATTCCGTAGCTTGCCGTATGCTCGACTGCAACAGTACTAAGCTTAACGAGTTTGAATTTTTTAATCTTATGGAAAAGATTTCCAAATCTCCGGTTGAAGGTCAGAAGCATATTTATCGCTTTACCAACAACAACGTTACAAAATACGTAAAAATGAATATATACGAAAGCAGCGACGAATGGCTGGGATTTGTACAGGATTTTACACGTCAGATCTCGGAAATGCAGGAAAGAAACTATGTTGAATACGATCCTGTTACCCGTCTGCCTTCATATCCTTTTTTCTCTCAAAAAGTAAAAAATCTGATGCCCAATGTGCAGAATTGCTGCCTTGCCACTTTATATATAAACGGTATCGAAAAGCTGGGTTCATTTCTCACAATAGACAGCACCAACTGCTGTCTTGCATCGGTCGCGGAAGTTATAAAAGGCTTTGCAAGCGAAAAAGTCCTCGTCGGTAGCAAGGCGAATTATGAATTCTTCGTCTGCTTCATTGACTGCGATAGAATGTTTATATACAATATTCTCAACAACATGGACGAAGCGGTGCAAAATTGCATTCTTACAGATGATTACGGCGAAATAATTGATATATCCGATAAAAGTAAGCTCAGCCTTTCTATCGGCTGTTCGTCTTATCCAAATGAAGCAACCGATTTCAATATGCTGGTGAATTATTCCGAATTCGCGCTTTATGAAGCCCGTACCGACCGTCGCCATGTTATAAACTGGTTTTCAGAAGAAAATTACATACGCGAAAAAGACGCATACAAAAACGCGCAGATATTCAACAGAATGATCACGGAAAATCTTGTGACGTACTATGTTCAGCCTATCGTTGAAACAACAAACGGCAATATCGTCGCTTATGAAGCGCTTATGCGCGGAGTCGGCGATGTTAAAATGGAACCGAAACAGATCCTTTCGATCGCTTCAAGTCAGAATAATCTGTACGCTGTAGAAAAGCTGACGTTCTTCAATACTATGAAGCTTCTCAGCGAAAATCAGCACGTTTTTGAAAATAAAAAGCTGTTTATCAATTCAATGTCCGATTTTCTGCTGAACGAGGAAGATTTCAACGAACTTTACCTGACCTACGGAGAACTGCTTGAGAAAACCGTTATTGAAATAGTTGAGGACGGCGAATCAACTGCGGATTCAATCGAAACCCTTAAAAAGCGTCTCAACTTCACTCACGCTCAGCTTGCTATCGACGATTACGGCACGGGCTACTCAAACAGCGCGAATCTGCTGAAATATCGTCCCGATTATGTAAAAATCGATCACTCTCTTATCTCGGATATCCACAACGATCTGAAAAAACAGCAGCTTGTTACGCAGATAATAGAATTTTGCCGCGATAATCAGCTTCAATCTGTTGCGGAGGGCGTTGAAACTTCTCAGGAAATGAAAACCGTTATCCGCCTTGGCGTTGATCTGATACAAGGTTATTATACTTCAAAACCAAAGCCTCTTTTCCTTGACAGTATTTCCAAAGACATAAAAGACGAGATAGTAAAAACAAATCTCGAAATACGTCCGAACGGCGCGCGAAAAGTTTACACGGCGCAGAACGACGCGGAACTTGACATTGTTAAACTTGCTCTGGAAAAGTATACCGATATACATATTTATCAAAGCAAACTCACGATAATCGGCGATCCCGATAAAACTGTCAAGATGAACATTGCCGTTATGGATAATCACAGCTGCGAACTTACCCTCAAAAACGTCAATATTGTAAGCGGAAACAGCAAACCTACTATTACTGTCGGCGAATATGCACGTCTGGTGCTGAACGTTTCCAAAACCAATAAGCTTGGCTATGCGGGTATCTATGTGCCTATGGGTTCGCAATTTGAACTGCACGGCAAGGGAAGTCTCACTATCGACTGCTATGCTTCGGACGGAATAGGCATAGGCAACGATTACGATCACGGCTACGGAGATATTACTGTCGATATGCAGGGTTCTCTAGAAGTTGTCTGCAACAGCGTTGAGACTGTCTGCATCGGCGGCGGTTATAATGACGACGATTCAGAGATCAAGCTGCTCTCAGGCGATCTCAGGATAAGTATGTACAGTCACAACGGTCTTGCGATCGGAAGTTTCAACGGCGACGCAAATATCGAGATCGGCGACAACTGCCATATTGATATGGCGATCTCCGGAATCAAAATTACAGGCATAGGAAGCTGCCGCGGAATTGCAACTATTGCAAGTTCCGCAGATATTAATATGTCATGTACGGGCGCTCAGGCAGTCGGAATCGGAATTCTTGACGAGGGCGAAGGAAGCGTTCTCATAAGAAACGGCAGCGTTAATATCAAAATGCGTTCCGCAAAACAATCGTGCATCGGAACTATCAACGGCAGCGTAAATACAAAGATAATGAACGCCGACGTAACTATTGATTCAGAGGGTGATTTTGCGGCCGGTATCGGCGATACTCAGGGCAGCGGAAACGTTTTCATTATGGATTCAAACATAAATATCAATATGCTCTGCGCAAATCCCAACGATATCGTTTCCGGAAGCGGCGAAGTGCATATCCAGAATTCTACAGTAAATTCGCTGGTTAATAATAAGCGAATACAGCATAATATAATATAATAAAGGAAGGTTATTTTAATGAAGCTTGGCATGGTTGGACTGCCGAATGTTGGCAAAAGTACACTTTTTAACGCTCTTACAAACGCAGGTGCGGAATCTGCGAATTATCCGTTCTGCACAATTGAAAAAAATATCGGCATTGTTTCCGTTCCCGATGAAAGACTGGATAAGCTTGCCGAAATGTACGATCCTGATAAATTCACCCCTGCAACTCTGGAATTTGTGGATATAGCGGGTCTCGTTAAGGGCGCGTCAAAGGGCGAAGGTCTTGGCAATAAATTTCTTGCGGATATACGCGAAGTTGACGCTATCGTTCACGTTGTACGCTGCTTTGAAGATCCTAATATCGTTCATGTTGACGGAAGTATCAATCCTCTACGCGATATTGAAACTATAAATCTGGAGCTTATCTTCTCCGATATTGAAATGGTTGACAGAAGAATCGACCGCGCTAAAAAGGCTGCAAAGGGCGATAAGAAATATCTTGCTGAAATCGAATTTCTTGAACGTCTCAAAGAGCATCTTGAATCGGGAAAATCCGCAAGAGGATTCGACTTTACAGACGATGAAAGGGAGCTTATCAAGTCAACTCCCCTGCTTTCCGCAAAACCGGTAATTTATGCCGCAAATCTTAGCGAAGCCGATTTTGCAGGCGACATTGAGAAGAATGAAAATTACTGCAAGGTTCGCGAACTTGCCCGCGAAGAAAATTCAGCCGTTCTGCCGATATGCGCTCAGACGGAAGCGGAGATCGCTGAAATGGACGACGAGGATAAGGCTATGTTTCTGGCTGAACTCGGTCTCGAAGTTTCGGGACTCAACCGCATAATCAAGGAAGGCTACGCGCTGTTGGGTCTTATTTCATTCCTCACCGCAGGAAAACCCGAAGTCCGCGCATGGACTATCAAAAAAGGTACGAAAGCTCCGCAGGCTGCCGGAAAAATACATACCGATTTTGAAAAGGGCTTTATCCGCGCAGAAGTTGTTGCTTTCGACGATCTGATCGAATGCGGAAATATGGCTGCCGCAAAGGAAAAAGGTCTTGTTCGTCTCGAGGGCAAAGACTATGTCATGAACGACGGAGATATTGTGCTGTTCAGATTTAACGTTTAAACATTCATACTGTAAACACAAGTTATGAAAGGAGTTTCATCATGAGCGTAATATTTTGGGCAATTCTTGTGATCGCATTCGTAATTCTCGAGATCGTCACCGTTCAGCTTGTTTCCATATGGCTTGCGGCAGGCTCTTTCGTAACCATGATCTGCACATTTCTCTTCGATCTGAAGCCGTTCGGTCAGATGACGGTATTCATACTTTCTTCAGCCGCTTTGCTGCTTATAACCTTTCCGCTCATCCGCAGCAGACGCAAAAAGGCCCATATCGCAACCAATGCCGATTTGGACATCGGCAAAACGGCAGCGGTTATCGAAAAAATCGATCCGACGATCAATACAGGACGTGTGACGCTGAACGGCGTTGACTGGTGCGCTGTTTCTGAAAACGGCGAAGCGATTCCCAAAGATGCCATAGTCACTATAGTTGAAATTTCAGGCGCGAAACTTATAGTCAGGAGGTCATTATGATCAATCTTTTACCCCTCGTTATTTTAGCAGTTGTAATTTTTCTGTTCATCTTTTTCATCAGCTGTATCCGCATCGTTCCGCAGGCTCATGTTTACGTAATCGAACACCTTGGCGCTTTCAAATGCGAATGGCAGACGGGAATCCATATTCTCATTCCGTTTATCGAAAGAGTTGCCGGTAAAGTTTCTCTCAAGGAAAAAGTTGTGGATTTCAAGCCGCAGCCCGTTATCACAAAGGATAACGTTACAATGCAGATAGATACAGTCGTTTTCTATCAGATAACAAATGCGAAACAGTATATCTACGGAGTTGAACGTCCTCTTTCGGCAATTGAAAATCTTTCTGCCACCACTCTCCGTAACATTATCGGAGAACTTGAACTTGATTCAACGCTCACTTCCCGCGATGTTATCAATACAAAGATCACGGCAATACTCGATCAAGCTACCGATCGCTGGGGAATCAAGGTCAACCGTGTTGAGCTGAAAAATATTCTTCCTCCCCGTGAAATTCAGGACGCCATGGAAAAGCAAATGAAGGCTGAACGTGAACGCCGTGAAAAGATTCTTCAGGCTGAGGGCGATAAGAAATCGCAAATACTCGTTGCCGAAGGTGAAAAGGAATCGCAGATCTTGCGCGCAGAGGCTAAAAAGGAAGCGCAGATACTTGAAGCCGAAGCTGAAAAACAGGCTATGATACTTCGTGCGGACGCTGTAAGAGAGCAAAAGATCCTCGAAGCAAAGGGTGAAGCTCTCGCCATTGAAATGGTTCAGCAGGCATATGCCGAAAGTCTTGTAAAACTTTCGCAGGCAAATCCCACCAATGAAGTAATTCAGCTTAAATCCCTTGAAGCCTTTGCGAAGGCTGCCGACGGAAAATCGACTAAGATCATAATTCCCAGCGAAATACAGGGATTAGCAGGTCTTGCTGCAGGTTTAATGAGCGTTTCCGATAAAGAACTCCCGAAATCATAATTTTCAAAAGCAGCACCGCACGAAATCCGTGCGGTGCTGTTTATTTCTCATACAATTCGGCTGCTGCCATAAGATAGGGCGCGATGCCCTTCGCTTCGTTTTCCACTATCCGTTCGCTGAGGTAATATTCCACCGAGCCGTCACGCCCATTCGCTCCGCCAAGTCCGCCCATAAGACAAATATTCTTCAAAACGGGTATTCCACCGCTGCGAACTATATACCGCTCCGTTACCGTATTCAGAGCAGCCAGTCCGCTGTCAGCCGATTTCTTTTCAGCCGCTCCCAGACGATAGCCTTTTATCGCTCCGTAGGCATATAGCAGAGTTCCGCTTGTTTCGGGATAATTACCCGAAATATCGGGTGCAGCAGGCAATTGCATAAGCATATGTTCTTCAGTCATGCAGGTTTCCAATGCCTCCAGAAGTTCCGAAAGCATATCCCTGCAAAAGCTGTCCTCGGTTATTTCGTAAAGATCGGCAAGACCGGCGCAAAGCCAGCCGTTTGAACGCAGCCAGAAATTCTGCGAAAGCCCCGTCGTTTTATCCGCCCAATTCATATCTCGCGTTTCATTATAGCCGTGATAGTAAAGTCCGCTTTTGCTGTCGCGCATTATTTTTTTTATGGATTTCAGCTGTCCAACGGCGTCGCTGATCAAATCGCTCCTGTTGTTTATCTTCCCGTATTCAGCCAGAAACGGCAGCGCCATATATACGCCGTCCAACCACATCTGACGCGGATATATCGCCTTATGCCAGTAGCAGCCGCATTCCAGACGAGGCTGTTTCGCAAGCTGCTCGGAATAGAGCTTTTCATATGCGAGCCTGTAACGTTCATCGCCGACGATGTTGTAAAGCTTTATAAGATTAACGCCGCCGCAGATATTGTCAAGATTATAATCAGCCGCCAGCATTGTCGGAATATCGCCGTTTTCATTTACATAGCTGTTTACGAATCTCACGGCATAATCTATCAGCCGCGTATCGTCCGTTTTTTCCGAATACGTCAGCAGCGCCCTTATCATGCAGCTGTCCATATAATTCCACTTCGGCTGCTTCCGGAAAATATAATTTTCTCTGTTCCATTTCGGATTCAGCGGCTCGGAGGTCAGCACGAGCCTTTCGATATATTCACGAGCCGTCTGCTCGATCAAGGTTGTGTTTGTCATCCCGACAAGCCTCCTGCGGTTATACCGCTTATAAATTTTTTCTGTGCAGCCGCAAATATCGCAACAGACGGTATAAGACCGATAACAGAAACCGCGATTATCCTGTTCTGCTCATATCCGTTGCCCGTACTGTCGGCGGAAAGCCTTAATATCAGTGAAAGAGGATACTTTTCTACTGAACTTATCATGATAAGCGGATTCAGAAAATCGTTCATCGTCCATAAAAACGTGAATACCGAAATTGATACTATTACAGGTCGGATACACGGTACAAGTATGTATATCAAAAGCTGTATGCAGTTGCAGCCGTCAATTCGCGCCGCTTCGTCGAATTCTTTTGGGATTCCCTTGAAAAACTGGATAAGCATAAATACGAAAGTTCCCTCAGCCGCAAACAGCGCAGGCAGAGTTAGCGGAATGTACGTATCGAGAATTCCAAGCCTGCTCCACATAAGATAAGACGGCATTACCGTAACGATAGCAGGCATGAACATTGTCCCCATGAAAAGCGCGTAAAACAGCCTTTTGAATGGGAAATCAAACCGCGCGAACCCATATGCCACAAGCGTAGAGGAGATCACCGCGAAAACAGTTTTTGGAATTATGATCTTAAATGTGTTCAGGAAATAATGCCCCATACTGCGTCCCGTAACAGTCTGCCAAGCCTTGACATAGACCGAAAGATCAATACTTTTCGGTATGAACCACGGCGACGAAAATATCTCCTCGTTGGATTTGAAACTCGCCCCGATCAACCATAACAACGGATATATCATCACCAGAGCCGCCGCCGTCATGAAAAAATAAATCAGGAATTTTTTCATACGCGCTCCTCCTTATGCCGTCCGGTCAGCGCAAACAGAAGTATCACCGCCGCCGTAATAAGCATGAAAAGCGTCCACGAGACCGCGTTCGCATAGCCTGCGTTATGATATCTGAACATCTCGTCATATATCAGCATTCCCACGGTATATGTACTTTTCATCGGCCCTCCGCCGGTTATCATATAGGGCGCGTTGAATTCCTGCATAGCCGATATCAGCTGCAAAATAAGATTCAGAAAGATCACATTTTTCAACAGCGGAACAGTTATAACGAAAAAACTCCGTATTTTTCCGCAGCCGTCAACATTTGCAGCTTCATAATATTCACGGGGAATATCGCGCAGGGCATTCAGAAAAATTATCATCGCCGAGCCGAATTCCCATAAGCGAAGCAAAATTATTATAGCCATAGCTCCATTTGAATTTCCATACCAGCCTATAGGTTCAACGCCTGCAAGCCCGAAAAGCTGATTCACCAGACCGTCCGACGTAAAAAGAAACTGCCACATAATTACGATCGCTAAATTCGAGCCAAGTATTGAGGGAATGTAAAAAATCGTGCGGTAAACGCCCATAAATTTTAATTTCATATTCAGTAAAAGCGCAGCTGCCAACGAAACTGTCAGTTTTAAAGGAACAAGAATGACCGTATATTTTATCGTTACCCACGCGGCGTTTCGGAATTCGCGGCTTTTCAGCATCGACGCGTAATTATCAAGACCGGAAAAAACAGGTTCGCGAATGCTATCGTAATCTGTCATGCCAAGTATGAACGACGATATGAAAGGATAAAGGGTAAATAGCAGAAATCCCAGTATGAATGGGATTATCAGCATCAGCCCCGTATATTTCCCGACGCCTACGGGATTGTGATATATACGTTTTTTCATTTTCTGATCTTCTCCAGATATTCGGTAATGGAAATATACATTTCGTGCGCCGCTTCCTGCGTATCGAGCTTACCGTAGGAAACCTGCTCGATTATCGTATTATAGATATTCTTCATCTGCGAAAGTTCCATATACGGACTTATCGTTACGGTATCAAGATTTTCAAGCAGCTTATCATTCTCCTGCGCGAGACCTTTTAACAAACCTTTTTCCTCAAGATGCTTCTCAGCCTTCCGAGACGACGGTATTCCCCTCGTAGTACCGAGAATTTCCGCACATTCCTCATCATTCAGCATGAAATCCATAAAAGCCGCCGCTTCGTCGGGATATTGGGTATTATTCGACAGCGCGTACATTACGGAAGGCTTTATCATCCAGCCGCTGCAATTTCCGTTATCGTCCGAAAGCAGCGGCCCTGCTTCAAGAACGCCGTCGGGAAGCGCCATTTCGTACTTTCCGACAGAACTTCCCCATTCGAGAACTCCTGCAACTCTGCCGTCGATAAATTCCGCCGACTGATAAAGCGACGCGCTTCCGTCCTCATCTGTACGGACGTCAACAGTCCTGATAACATGATTTTCTTCCAGAAGTTTATAAAAATCAAGGGCATTTCTAATGTCGTCTTCCGTAAAGCCCAATTCGCCGTCCATTGAAATAAAACTGCGCCCCGTCTGCTGCTGAACGTAAACAACCGCCAGATACCAAGCCGTTCCGCCCGATTGAATATCGAGATCCATAGGATAAATATCTTCGCTGCTGAATTTTTCTCCAAGCGCGATAAGATCGCTCCATGTTTTAGGATAATCCGCTCCCAACCGCTTGTACGTTTCGGAATTATAAAACAATCCCCTGCCGCTGACCGAAACAGTCATGGCATTCAGAACGCCGTCAGACTTTCCGAAAGAAAGCACGCCTTCGTCAAAATTTGTAAGGTCAATCTGTTTATCAAGCTTTCCGAGATCATAAAAACCGCTTCCGTCGGGTGAAAATGAAATAAGCCAGTCGTAATTGATTTGCATAATATCAGGCTCTGTTCCACCGCTTATCTGCGCGCTGACTTTTTCAGTCCAGCCGTCCCAGCCGCCGTATTCGGGAATTATCTCGATTTTGGGATTTTTTTTATTCCATAGTTCAATGGCTTTGAGGGTCGCCTCATGACGATCGTCGCCGCCCCACCATGAAAATCGCAGAGTACACGGATCAAGCTTCCCGTCAGGTTCAACAGCAGTCTTACCGCTTTCGCCGCACGCAGAGAGAGTTATCAGACAGCATATTGCTGCCGCCATAAAATATTTTTTCATACTCTCAATCCTTAAATAAATGATATATGACAGCATACCAAATTGCACGCTGTCTCTTGTCTGTTTCATATTTTAATTATACATTATTATTCATAATAAATCAAGCAATGCTGATATAATTATAATTTATTGGCACTTTCTACAAATTTCTCTAAACTTTTTTGTGCGGCATTATCAAGGGGGACGCTGTCCCCCTTGATATCCCCCTGCTTAAGGGACATAGCCCCTTAAGAATCCCAATATTAATTAACTTTTGTACCCGCAAGGGGTACAAAAGTTAATTCAAATAGATTTCAAGAACGATTTCCTAAGCAAGAATTCAAGGAGATAGTTCCGCTTGAATAATACCGAAAAGTAAAACTGACTTTCGTTTAATAATGAAACGGCTATTGACAAATCGCGCGATTTGCGATATAATTAAAAATCATGATAAAAGTGAAAGAGGTTGTATAAAATGCTTAAAAATTCAGATAAGATCATGGATAAAATAGTTGATTTGTGCAAATCAAAAGGCTTCGTTTATCCCGGTTCGGAAATTTACGGCGGTCTCGCTAATACTTGGGACTACGGCCCTCTTGGCGTTGAACTGAAAAATAATATCAAAAAGGCATGGCTGAAAAAATTCGTGCAGGAAAACAAGTACAACGTCGGTCTCGATTCCGCTATCCTCATGAATCCTCAGACATGGGTGGCTTCCGGTCATATCGGCGGATTCTCCGATCCTCTCATGGACTGCAAAGAATGCAAGACCCGTCACCGCGCTGATAATCTTATCGAGGACTTCGACGGCACAAACGTTGCAGGCTGGTCAAACGAGCAGATGACGGCATATATCAACGAGAAGAATATTGTATGTCCCAACTGCGGCAAGCGCAACTTTACCGATATCCGTCAGTTCAACCTGATGTTCAAGACTTTTCAGGGCGTTACCGAAAACAGCAAGTCCGAACTTTATCTCCGTCCCGAAACCGCGCAGGGCATCTTCGTAAACTTCGCGAATATCCAGCGCACTACGCGTAAAAAAGTGCCTTTCGGCGTTGCGCAGGTCGGAAAATCGTTCAGAAATGAGATCACTCCCGGAAACTTCATCTTCCGCGTCCGCGAATTTGAGCAGATGGAACTTGAATTCTTCTGCAAGCCCGGTACTGATCTTGAATGGTTCAGCTATTGGCGCGGATTCTGCAAGGATTTCCTGCTCACTCTCGGTCTGAAAGAAGAAAATATCAGACTCCGAGATCACGATTCGGAGGAACTCTGCTTCTATTCAAAGGCTACCACGGACTTCGAGTACCTCTTCCCGTTCGGCTGGGGCGAACTCTGGGGCGTTGCCGACCGTACCGACTACGACCTTACTCAGCATATCAACACCAGCGGAAAGTCTCTTGAATATTTCGATCCCGAAACTAACGAGAAGTACATTCCCTACGTTATCGAGCCGTCGCTGGGCGTTGAGAGACTTTTCCTCTCTATCGTTACGGAAGCTTACGACGAGGAAGAACTTGTTTCCACTGACAAGAACGGCAATGAGAAGAAGGAGATACGCACGGTCATGCATTTTCATCCCGCTCTTGCGCCGTTTAAATGCGCAGTGCTGCCCCTCGTTAAGAAGCTCACTCCCAAGGCGGAGGAAATTTACGATATGCTTTCCAAAAAATTCATGTGCGATTTCGACGAATCGGGTTCTATCGGCAAGAGATACCGCCGCGAAGACGAGATCGGTACGCCGTTCTGCATTACCGTGGATTTCGACACTATCGAGAAAGACAACTGCGTAACTGTACGCGACCGCGATACAATGCAGCAGGAACGCATTGCTATTGACGATCTCGTAAAATTCCTCGAAGAAAAAACATCTATCTGATCAAATAAGAAAGGTAAATATTATGAAATTCAGCGAACTTTTAGAAATGCTCCGCGAAATGGCGGCTAAGATCAATTCGGCAGATGCGGAAGACCTTGCAGTAAACTTTCGCATGACGGACGTTTCCGCACCCGATATCGACAACGACGATCAGAAGCGCGAGCCGGGAATTTTCTACATCTCCATTAAAAACGGAAATGCCGAGATAATGCCCTATCGCTACAATGATACAGACTGCACTATTTCTATGAAGCAGGACAATTTCATCAAGCTTATCAACGGCAAGCTTGACGCCGTTGCCGCATTCACTTTCGGCAAGCTTAAAGTTGACGGAAGCATTGATTTGGCGCTTAAATTCGCCAATGTAATCAAGAAGATCAAGTAAATTTTTAAGGAGTTCGCAAAGTGGTGCGAACTCCTTTTTTGTTGCGGTTGAGTTACAAATTCGTAAAATGCAACTAATTGTAACATTGATGTTACTTTTGGTTGGTTGACTTAACATTTTTCTTGTGATATAATAATATACAGAAAAAACAAGGCGATATCGTGATTGCCCCAAGGAGAAAAATATGTCCGTACAATTCAGCAGATTAAAAATGTTCCGCAAGCAGAGCGGTTTTACGCAGGAGGAAATTGCCGAAAAACTGGGAGTTTCACGTCAAGCAGTTGCAAAATGGGAAAAGGGTGAAACACTGCCCGATATCGAAAGCTGCATTCAGCTTGCCGATATTTACGGAACAACTGTCGATCTTCTTGTGCGCAGCGTTACCGAAGACGAACAGACGGGCGACGGCAAGCATATTTTCGGGTGCGTAAAACTCAACGGCAAGGGACAGATCACCCTTCCTGCAAACTGCCGCAGCGTTTTCGGGCTTAAAGAGGGCGATAATATTCTTATTCTCGGCGATGAGGATAAGGGGATAGCGCTCGTGAATCTTGGCGGTATTCCGGGAAATATTCCACCAAAAGCCAGTGAGGAAAAATAATTATGAAAGCAGTAGAAGTAAAAAATCTTACAAAAAAATTCAAGGAAAAAACGGCTGTAGACGGCATCTCTTTTTCAGTTGAGGAGGGCGAACTTTTCGCGCTTCTGGGCGTAAACGGCGCAGGAAAAACCACCACTATCCGTATGCTTTCCTGCCTTTCAGTTCCGACGGACGGCTCGGCTTTGATAAACGGCAAAAACTGCGTTTCCGAAAGCGATTCCGTAAAGCCGCTTATCGGGATTTCGCCGCAGGATACTTCGGTTGCGGAAAATCTCACCGTCCGCGAAAATCTTGAATTTACCGCCGCTATCTACG
>DETO01000095.1:13081-14521 GCA_002362135.1 Ruminococcus sp. UBA3286
TTACCGCCGCTATCTACGGATTCGACAAGAATAAAATCAAATCGCGCACGGCTGAAATGATCAACGCATTCAACATGAGCGACGTGGAAAATTCCCGCGCAAAAACTCTTTCGGGAGGCTGGAAACGCAAGCTTTCCATTGCAATGGCGCTGATAAGCGAACCTAAAATTCTCTTTCTGGACGAACCAACGCTGGGACTCGATGTACTTGCGCGCCGCGAATTGTGGAAAGCCATTGAATCTCTCAAGGGCAAAATAACCATAATTCTCACGACCCACAATATGGAAGAAGCGGAGCGGCTTTCGGATAAGATAGCCATTATGATAAGCGGAAAAATCGCCGCTATAGGCTCGCTTGCAGAGATCGAAAAAATCGCGGGGCAGTCGGGTCTTGAAAACGCCTTTGTTGAAATTGCCGAAAGGAGCGCACGAAATGTATAAAATAAAAGCCTTTACTTCGCGAAATATCAAGGAAATGGCACGCGATCCGCTTAGTTATATTTTTTGCCTTGGATTCCCCGTCGTTATGCTTATTGTCATGACCATAGTGAACGAAAGCATTCCGAAAGAAGCGGGCATGACGATTTTCAGAATTGATAATTTAGCAGGCGGAATCGCGATTTTCGGGCAAACTTTTACAATGCTCTTCACCGCCATGACCGTCGCCAAAGACCGCAGCGGAGCATTTCTTGCGCGATTATACGCTTCGCCTATGAAGTCGCCGGATTTTATATGCGGTTATATTTTCCCCATGGCAATTATCTCCATAATTCAAAGTATCGTGGCTTATATAGTTTCGTTCATCATTTCATTTATCACGGCAACTGATGTTTCCCCGATAGGACTTCTCCTGTCAATTATTGCTGTGATACCCTCTTCGCTGATGTTTATCGGATTCGGGCTTCTTTTTGGCACTCTTTTCAATGAAAAAGCGGCTCCGGGAATATGTTCGATAATAATTTCCCTCGGCTCGTTTTTAGGTGGAATATGGTTCGACGCGGAAGGTACAAGAGGTGTTATTCTGAAGATCTGCCGCTGTCTTCCCTTTTATTACTGCACCAAAACCGCAAGATCGGCAATTGCTCTTGATTTCGGGATAGATGATTTCGTTATACCGATGATAGTCGTCGTAATTTGCGCCGCAGTTATATTATTTGTCTCGTCGATCGCTTTTAAATCAAGAATGAAAGCAGATCTATCATAAGATCAATTTCCGTATTCATAATGGATGCGGAAATTTTTTATTTTTGTCACAAATGCTGGCGCTGAAAACGTTATAATATATGAGACGTCTCAAACTACGGAAATTAATTTTTACTATGCTGTACTATGTCAGGAAACACCGTTCTTCTGTACTTTCTGCATAGCGACTATTCTCTATCGTCCCTGTCAATTACATTTCGTACCCTTCTGGGTGCGAAATGTAATTAATATTGGGATT
>DETO01000006.1:0-236 GCA_002362135.1 Ruminococcus sp. UBA3286
AGACTGTTATAACAAACATAAATAACGGATTTGACATGTTAGGCTGGACATTCCGTAAATTTAAAAACAAGCTGATAATTAAACCGTCAAGAAAATCTGTCAGAAACTTATCACAAAAATTAGCAGAAATTATTCTTCGAAAAGGCAAGGCGTTGACGCAAAAACTTTTGATTATTAAACTAAATCAAGTTTTGATAGGCTGGGGAAATTATCACAGGTCAGTTTGTTCAAAGCAG
>DETO01000006.1:561-845 GCA_002362135.1 Ruminococcus sp. UBA3286
CTTTGGAAATGGGCTTGCCATAGGCATCCGCATAAAAGCAGAACATGGGTCAAATTGAGATATTGGCACAGCATTGAGCTACAAAACTGGGTGTTTGTTTCAGAAAATATGGAACTAAAACAATTATCATATCTCCCAATAAAACGCCATTCCAAGTTGAATAATTCGATGAATCCATTTCTCAATCAAGATTATTTTATCAACAGACAAAGATTTATTCCAATACCAATTTAACTGTTGCTCGAAAGAGTGATAAAATACTTGAGCCGTATGACGGGAAACTG
>DETO01000006.1:1102-7859 GCA_002362135.1 Ruminococcus sp. UBA3286
GAAAGCGTGATGAAATGCTTGAGCCGTATGACGGGAAACTGTCACGTACGGTTCTTAAAGGGGAAAGCGGTGGTAACACCGCTGACCTACTTGACTTATTTCGGATAGTGTTCCTTTTGAGTTGTAATTCCAAGAAGATAGTCAGTACTTGTATCATAATATTCCGCAAGTCGGATAAGGAGTTCAAGCGGCATTTCCGTTGTATGTGATTCATACCGGGAGTAGGTCTGTTGCGAACAGCCAAGCAGTTTCGCCATCTCGGTTTGACTCATATCAGCATCTTCCCTTAAATCACGTAGTCTTAATTGCAGTTTCAACAAATATCACCTCGAAAGTTTGGTAACTTTATTATATCATATTCAGTAATTGAGTATTGACTTTTACTCATAAAATGAGTAAAATAGAATGATGAAATAATTTTCGTCTGATAAAGTAAAAACGACCTGCTATATTTGCAAGTCGAAACCTTTCGCAAAAGAATGAATTTTGCGAAGAAATATGATAGAATGAAACAGGGCAAAATTATTACATTCATTGTATCACGTTTTTTCGGATTTGTCAAGAAAAAATCGAAGAAATGCAAAAAAACTGTTTGAAATCCATAGAATTTTATTGATTTTATACAAGGAGGATAATAATGAAAAGATTAAACATTTATCATCGCCATGATGGACGTTGGGAAGGTAGAATTTCCCGTGGTAAAAAGAATGGTAAGCGTAAGTTCCAATATGTCCTTGCGAGAACCAAAACTCCGCAGATCAAATGGCGGCATTCTGCAATCAGTTTGACAAGGTCTGCAATGAACTTGAATGCGCTGTTATCTATTGTCATCACCATTCAAAAGGCGCGCAGGGCGGTAAAAGAAGTATGGACAGAGCTTCGGGTTCGGGAGTTTTTGCCCGCGATCCTGACGCGCTGCTTGATCTGATAGAACTGGAAATCAACGAGAATCTCCGCACGGCAGAAGAAAATAAGATCATCTGCGATATAGCTTATAAATGGCTTTGCCGATTCAATAAGGAAACTTTCGTATCGGACGACGACAGGCTTTCTCCCGTTCAGATAATGAAAGCCGTCAGGGATAATCTGCAATTAAATACGTGTCAGCACGTTACCGAGGAAATCGAAGCGGCTAAAAAGAAGCTGTATTCGCGCTCTGCATGGAGAATTGAAGCCACGCTGAGAGAATTTCCAAAGTTCGCTCCTGTTAATGTCTGGTTTGATTATCCTGTTCACAAGATAGATAACAACGGTGTTCTGAAAGATATAGATGCAGACGACGGATTTAATGTTAAACGGTCGCCTTGGAAAAATAATTTCAGCAAAAAGAAATCAGCTGCCGAAAAGAAGAAAGAGCGAATGGAATCTCTCGAAACGGCGTTTAGCGGCGTTGCTGAAAATGGATGCACTACCGTCGCAGAACTCGCTGAATATATGGCAACAACTGAAAAAACCATACGAAACAGGATAAAGGAACACGGAGGGTTTACGATAGCAGAAGGCAAAGTACTTGAAAAAGGGAAATGAAAAATTCGATAAAATTAATTTTCCTTTCTTTTTTCACAAGGAAGAAAATATCGATAAAAATTCTTTCCTTTCCCTTTCCTGTGCAGAGAAAAAGTCGATAAATTTTCCCTTTCCCTCAAAAGGAAAAAGTCGATAAAAATCGAGAATTTCCCTACGAGGGAAAAAGTCGATAAATTATCGAAAATTTCCGAGGGAAAGGAAAAGTATATATACTACGTATATATATCCTTTCGGATTTCCCTGTCGGTCAAGTGGGAAGTAGTTGTGCGAAGCTTACGCACAACTACTCCTTCCCCTGAACTTGACTAAAGCTGATTTTTAACACACATAATTTCAATTTAAGGAGGTAAAGTGCTTGATAACCGAATTTTTTATGCCGATGATTCCGCCGACAGTAACGCATCAGGAAAAGCAGGTCGCTGTCAGAAATGGTAAGCCTGTTTTCTATGAGCCGCCTAAACTCAAAGAGGCTCGTGCAAAGCTTACGGCATATCTCATGAAGCACATTCCCGAACAGCCTTACACATCGGGAGTTAGATTAACAGTGAAATGGTGCTTCCCTAAAGGCAGGCATCATAACGGCGAATACAAAATTACAAAACCAGATACCGATAACCTTAACAAGCTTCTGAAAGACTGCATGACACATTGCGGATTCTGGAAAGACGATGCGCTGGTAGCTTCGGAGATATGCGAGAAATTCTGGGCTGAAACGTCGGGGATATATGTGAAGGTAGAAAGCCTATGAAGATAAGCGATGTCAAAAAACGTTTGGGAACTTACGTGAAATTTAATAACGAGAAACATCATGTTTACAGCGATTACATTCTCACGGGCTGCATTATACGCAAGGATAAGGATAATAATTTTTATTATCTCGCAGAACTTAACGACCCGAAACAGCGGAAGTGTATGCTGCTTGTCAGACTTGAAGAAGTTGAATAAGGAGAAAACAATGGAAAGAGAAATTTTATTCAGAGGGAAACGTGCTGATAATGGCGAGTGGGTTTATGGAAGTTCTCTGAAAGAAAAAGCTTGCGACGGAGTTCAGCACATTATTGTGACTGAGAACGGAGAATACCATCTGATAAATCCAAAAACGCGAGGACAGTACACCGGCTTGACCGACAGGAACGGCGTTAAGATTTTTGAGGGGGATATTGTAAATGTAAAAACGATAATAAGCGGTTCATTTATCAATTATGTAATTGCGTGGTTTGACAGTGATTTATGTTGGGTGATGCAGTCTTTAAAAGACACAAGTGTTAAATTTAGATTACGAAGCTGTTGGAAGTTTGAAGTCGTTGGAAATGTCCACGATGATTCGGAGCCGCTGAAAGGAGAACGGAAAATGTTTGACTATAACAAAGTAAAAAGCGTCACATTCAAGCAGATAGACGATATGAAGCACACGATCGGATTTGATGACAGGAAAGTGAAAGGCACAAAGTATCGTCGATACGAACCGTATCGCAACTTCTTTGATGCAGGAAAGGCTGACATACCTGATATGGAAAAGCTTGTTGAAATAGGGCTTATGACAAAAAGCAGGGAACATTTATATCATGTCAATGATGATGGCAAAAAGTTTTTACAGCTTGTTACAGGTGTAGAAATACTGCCCGATATGGATTAGGAGAACTGAAAATGAGACTGATTGACGCGGATGCACTTGAAAAAGCTATGTATGGGTCAAATTTTTATGGAGACGGGTGTGCGGCTGCTACACATTATGCAGACTGTGTTCGCAACGCTCCAACAATCGAAGCCGAGCCTGTTAGGCATGGATATTGGGCAATTAGACCAAGTGGCTGGTCTGCCTATGATTGTGTATGTTCTAAATGCGGTGAAAGTGGTACACCTGATTACAAATACTGCCACAACTGCGGCGCGAGAATGGACGGAGGTATCTCAGATGGAATTAATGAATGAGATAACAATTGAAGCGTTGAATAAGGTTGCAAAGGACTTCGCAGAGATTGGACGATGTACAGTTAATTTAATCGTACCCTTCATGGAGCAGGTATCTAAAACTACATCGATACTTTTAACAGATAATAAAAAAATATTGCACCTTGCATTACACCATTCAAAAGCCAGAGTGAGAAAGAAGAATTCCAACAGAATCATAAGGGAGATTGGGAGATATGGACGGAGGTAAAAACAATGAACATCTGGAATAATCTTCGCATTCATCGCGATGTAAGCTTTGTGATACGGAACGAAATAACGGGAGCGTACATACATGAATCGCTTATGAAGGTCAAAAAATTCCGTACACACGGCGAGGCTTTGACGTTTATCAGGCAGCGGAATCTTAACAGGGATATTTATTTTGTGGAGGTCAGAAAATGAATAGTGCGAATAACGTAAAAAAATGGCTGAACCGTGCTTTCTATGCTGATAAAAAAGTTAAAGCTATTGAGATGCTTGTACAGCAGTGCAGAGAGCGCGCCGAGAGCATTTCAGCCTGCTATGAATGTAATGACAAAGGCAAATCTACAGGCATTAAAAACGGCACGGAAAACGCTCTCATAAAGCTTGCTGATACTGAACAAAAACTACAACGGCAGCTATCCGAACTCGTTGGCATAAGCGATGAAATATCCGATGCCGTATCAAAACTGGACGACAACGACCTTGAAACAGTTCTGATACATCGCTTCATACTTTTCCATACTATCGAGGAAACGGCGGAGCTTATGCATTACAGTCCGCGTACCGTAAGAGATAAGCAAAGAACAGCAATTGAAAAACTCTGCCTGCTTTTGCCTTGTTTTGCCTAATGAATCATGCTATAATAATATCATGGAAAACTGATATACAGAAATAATTTGAATACTCCTTTGCAGTGCGCCGTTCTTCTATGAGCGGCGTTTCTGTTATGGCGAGGTGGTGAAGATGAATGAACATAATTTGATACCTATCGAACATCTAAGCAAAGAGGAAGCAAAGAAACGAGGTTCTGCCGGAGGTAAAGCGTCAGCAGCATCAAGGCGGAGAAAAAAATCTATGAAACAAGTCATGGATTTTCTGTTATCACTGCCTGCAAATACATTCGCCGACTATGAATTTCTCGTAGAGCAAGGTATCGATCTGAATGATCTTGACGCCGACTTTGTAAATAATATGCTGGTTGTTAATACTGCGCTCATGGCAAAAGCAAAAGCTGGAGATGTAGCCGCCGTAAAGGAACTCAGGAACATCATTCAGGAAGATTATTTTGCAAAGGAAAAACTGAAACTCGAAAAGGAAAAATTGAAGTTCGAGCGCGAAAAGTCAATTCCCGAAAAGGCGTTATCTGCCGTGTATAACGGTATTCCGGCGTCGCTTATCGCACCGTCATTTTCGTCGGCGCTTTTTGATATATCGGAACACGAACATTCAGAATATGTATTTCCGGGCGGCAGAGGTTCAACAAAATCGTCATTTTGCGGTCTGAATGTTGTAGATCTAATTATGAAACATGAGGATATGCATGCATGCATTCTCCGTCAGATCGCCGATACGCTGAGAACCTCCGTGTATCAGCAGATACTATGGGCAATATCGACTCTCGGTCTTGACAACGAATTTCAATGTACTGTTTCTCCTCTTGAAATAACCCGGAAATCTACCGGACAGAAAATATATTTCAGAGGGGCTGACGACCCGAATAAAATCAAGTCTATAAAAGTTCCGTTCGGATATATCGGCATAGTCTGGTTTGAGGAACTTGATCAGTTCAAGGGAGAAGAAGCCGTCCGAAAAATCGAGCAGTCGGTTATTCGCGGCGGAGATATTTCATATAAGTTCAAAAGCTTCAATCCTCCGAAATCGGCGAATAACTGGGCGAATAAATATATAAAAATTCCCCGCGGCGACAGGCTTGTAACTGAAAGTACATATCTTACAGTACCGCAGAAATGGCTCGGAAAGTCGTTTTTAGACGACGCCAAATTCCTGAAAGAAACTAACCCTGCCGCCTATGAAAACGAATATATGGGCGTTGCAAACGGCAGCGGCGGAGCGGTATTTGATAATGTTCAGGTGCGCGAAATTACAGATGACGAGATCAAGCGCTTTGACAATATTCTAAACGGCGTTGACTGGGGCTGGTATCCCGATCTGTTTGCATTTGTACGAGTGCAGTATATAGCGTCTCAGCACACTTTGTATATCTGGCAGGAGTACACCTGCAACAAGCAGAGCAACGAGCAGACGGCGAAAAAACTGAAAGATATGGGTATTACAGCCAATGACCTTATAACTTGCGACAGCGCGGAAAATAAGTCTGTCGGCGATTACCGAGCGTACGGATTATTCGCAAGAGCGGCTGAAAAAGGACCCGGAAGCCGCGAATATTCATATAAATGGCTGCAATCGCTGCGCGCTATCGTGATCGATAACAAGAGATGTCCTGTTGCGTGCGAGGAATTTTTAAATTACGAATACGACCGCGACAAAGAGGGCAATGTGATAAGCGGCTATCCTGACGGCGGCGATCATGTCATTGATGCGGTAAGATATGCGACGGAGCGTATTTGGAAACGGAGAGGTCAGTAATGGATATTCTGAAAATCATAAAAAGGGCGGTGATAAAATTGTTCGGGACAAAGGATATAAGCGACGCGATCGGCATGGACGTCTCAATATCGCAAGCCATGATAAATCAAATTGAAAAGTGGCAAAACTGCTATGCAGGGAAAGCGCCATGGCTTACAGATACGGTAAGATCGCTGAGACTGGAGCAGTCGATAGCAAAGGAATTTTCCAATATTGCCGTCGGCGAAATGTCTGTGAATATTACCGACAAACGCATTGAAAAGCTGTATGAATCCGTAATAAGCGACCTTGTACTGCACTTACAGGACGGTCTTGCAAGCGGCGCGATGATAATCAAACCGATCGGCGCAGATAAGGTGCAGTATCTTCCGCAATGGGCGTTTATCCCGGTAGAGTACGACGTTAAAGGGCGGCTTACAAAGGTGATCTTTCCCGAATACAAACAGACGGGAGAACGCGATTTTTACACCCGGCTGGAATATCACAGCCTTGATAAAGATAAGGGACTGACTATAACAAACAGGGCGTTTTACAGCAATTCTCAAAGCGTTCTTGGCAAGGAAATTCCGCTTGCAAGCATTGACGAATGGAAAGATTTAGAACCGAAAATAAACTATCCTCTTATGCTGCGCCCTGCGTTCGGTTATTATGTCAACCCTGTCGCAAATACAGTTGACGGTTCTCA
>DETO01000006.1:8136-10840 GCA_002362135.1 Ruminococcus sp. UBA3286
AACGGTTCTCATGCAGGGGTAAGCATTTTTGCTCCTGCGCTTGATATGATACGCCGAGCCGATATTCTTTCGGAGCGTCTGGACTGGGAATTCGAATCGGGCGAACGGAAGATTTCAGCGGACGCGATGGCAATTAAACCGGAAGACAACAAAATATCGGACAGACTTTTTCTCGGACTTGACGTAGGAAATGCAGAGGACTTTTTCAAGGAATTTTCCCCCGCATTCAGACAGGCTGACATCATAAGCGGACTTGACGAGTACAAGCGCGAAATTGAATTTCAATGCGGTCTTGCTTACGGCGATATTTCGAATCCGCAGACAGTCGATAAAACTGCGACGGAAATAAAGGCGTCAAAGCAGCGTAAGTACAGTACCGTCAACGCGATACAGCAGAATCTGAAATTCTGTATCGACGATCTGGTTTATGCTCTTGCGTTTTATGCAGGCTTAACGCAGTCGGGATATGAAGTAAATATCAACTTCGAGGACAGCATTCTTACCGACGACGAAACACGCAGAGCAAGCGATCGTCAGGATGTTTCAATGGGGGTAATGCCATTGTGGGAATATCGCATGAAGTGGTACGGAGAGGACGAGAAAACCGCCAAATCAATGACTTCTGATACGATCGCTGATGTGATCGGAGACGATATTCCCGTTTCAGACAACAGCAGTTCGGGAAATGCGGAGGTGCAGGGAAAATCCCTTAACGGCGCGCAGACGCAAAGTCTGATCGCGATAATGTCCCAGCTTTCAGCAGGCGCAATAACCGAAGGTCAGGCAATTAACCTTATTTCTACAGCAATAGGCATTTCAAAAGAAGACGCAAGGAAGATCATAAACGGAGATATTGAATAATGCTTACCGCAAACGAGATAGAACGTTTTTCCATAGCGTTTGACGCGCCTATGAGAAATCTCGAAAACAGGATAATGGAAGATATTATTCGGCGCATAAAAATAAACGGAGAAATTACCCGTGCCGCCGACTGGCAGATAAACAGGCTCTACGAACTCGGAATGAGCAAAAAAGACATTGAAAATGCAATAAAACAAAGTCTTGATCTATCCGACGAAGATATACATAAAATGTATTCGGAAGCCCTGAAAACCGACTATCTGCGGAATGAAGAACTTTACAAAGCATCGGGAAAAAATCAGATCCCATTCGCCGAAAATTTTGCTTTACAGCGATTGATAAAGGCAGTTTCCGATCAGACTTACGGCACGCTTAAAAACATAACAAATTCGCTCGGATTTTCTGTCAGGAACGCGGCAGGCAGGCTTGAATTCAAGCCGATAGCCGACTATTATCAGCAGACGCTTGACAGCGCGATACTCGATATTGCAAGCGGAGCGTTCGATTATAATACGGTCTTAAAGCGCACTGTAAGCGAGATGACAAACAGCGGACTGCGGACGGTAGATTACGCTACAGGTTGGGCGAACCGCGTTGACGTCGCCGCAAGACGCGCAATTATGACGGTTATGTCGCAGCTTACGGCAAAGGTGAACGAGGACAATGCCAAGGCTCTTGATACTGAATATTTTGAAGTAAGTTGGCACGGCGGAGCGCGTCCCGAACATCAGGAGTGGCAGGGTAAAGTTTACAGCAGAAAAGAACTTGAAAAAGTCTGCGGTCTCGGCACTGTAACAGGTCTTTGCGGCGCGAACTGCTATCACGATTACTATCCGTTTATTCCCGGAATTTCCGAGCGTACATATACCGACGAACAGCTTGCTGAAATGAACCGCGAGGAGAATACGCCTGTTGAGTACAACGGCAGGAAGTATACGAAATACGAGGCGTTACAGCGGCAGAGACGGCTTGAAACTGCCATGCGCGCCAAACGTCAGCTAATACATCTGCTTGAAACGGGCGGCGCAAATGAGGGCGATGTGATCAACGCGCGATGCAGATATCACGGGCTGTCGCAGGAATATTCAATGTTTTCAAAGGCGATGAAGCTTCCGCAGCAGCGCGAGCGTGTAAATACCGGCGGCGTATATGTTGCTAAAGTCGGCGCGAAACGGAACGGAAAAGTTTCACCTGACGAAAGGCTTGAACTGCTGAAAAATTCGTTGACAAGTAAGATGGATAGTGATATAATAGAATCAGGGAGTGATGATGTGATTCTCGAAAATCAAAGGTATGGACGAAATAAAGCAACCCTTGTGAATAAAACTTATATTGAAAGCGGAGAATATAAGCGTAAATATGATAGCGCTACCGATAATCAGGAAGTCAATAAGACTTTGTATGAATGCGCCAAAACTGCATTGAAACATAGAAGCGGGACTGTTTTTGAGGATATGTATTGGATTGATTCGGAAACAGGGAAAATTATAGCATCTGAGACCGATAAAGATTTAGAACGGCGTGTAAAATATTCGACTAATACTAAGGCAACCATAAATTCATATGATAAAAGCAAGCTTGTTGCGTTACATACTCATCCGAGCAGTATGCCGCCAAGTGCAGCTGATTTTAATGCGTGCTGTCGTCACAATTATAAAATAGGATTTGTGGCTTGTCATGATGGAAAAGTTTTTGCTTACAAATCAAATGAGGTAATAAACGAATCTCTTTACAATATGTATATCGAATCGTTTGTAAAAAACCATAATAGTGAATATACAGCGCAAATTTTAGCATTAAATAAGATCAAAGAAAACTCTGATATTGATTTTTGGGAGGTGAA
>DETO01000006.1:11126-14455 GCA_002362135.1 Ruminococcus sp. UBA3286
ATATTGATTTTTGGGAGGTGAAGTAAAATGCATGAGGATTTTTTAGATGACAGAGTTATAATTCCTGACTATATTAAAAATATGACTACAGAGGAATTAGAAGCTGCTATCCGTAAGTTGGAAGAAGAATTACAGATAAAAAAAGAAACGGCATAACACCGAAACCGCTCAGAAATGGGCGGTTTCTTCATACCATAAATACGAATGTAAACGCTCTTTAAAGGGCGTTTTTATTATAACCAAAAACAAGAAAGCGAGGAAAAAGAAATGGATATTTTAGAAATACTTGCGGCGCAGGGAATAGAAGTTCCGCAGGAGAAACAGGAGGGGCTTAAAACAGCCGTTTCAAAGGAAGTGAATAAAATTACTCATAAGCTTGAAACCGAGCGCGACAGCTATAAAGAGAGCCTTGAAACGGCACAGAAAACGCTTGACGAATTCAAAGACGTTGATGTCAAAGACCTGCAAAGCAAGGTCGGCACGCTGACTGAAACGCTTAAAACCAAGGAAAAAGAGTATCAGACAAAGCTTGCCGATATGGAATTCAACGCTGTACTGGACGGCGCGATCTCGGCAAGCAAGGCGAAAAACTCAAAGGCATTGAAAGCGCTGCTTGATGTGGAAAAATTAAAGGCAAGCAAAAATCAGGCTGAGGATATAAAATCGGCTATCGAAGCTGTAAAGGCTGAGAATGATTTTCTGTTTGAATCCGACGAGCCTATCATGAATCCAGTCAAGGAAACGAACGGCGGTCAGATACCGTCGGGAGTTACAAAAGAACTGTTTGCAAAAATGGGATATGCGGACAGGCTTAAACTCAAAAAAACCGATCCCGAAAAATACAAAGAAATGAGAGGTAATTGATTATGGCAAATGATATTACAAAAATAGCCGATCTTATCGATCCCGAAGTTATGGCGGATATGATATCTGCTAAAATTCCTGAAAGGCTTGTTGTTGCGCCGTTCGCAAAGATCGACACAACGCTTGTCGGAGTTCCGGGCGATACTATCACCATTCCGCAGTACAACTACATAGGCGACGCGGCTGATATCGCGGAGGGAGCTGCCTGCGAAACGGTTAAGCTTACAGCAAGCACTACAACAGTAACCGTTAAAAAGGCAATGAAAGCGGTATCTCTTACGGACGAAGCGGTTCTTTCGGGCTATGGAAATCCTGTAGGCGAGACAAATAATCAGCTTGCATTGTCGATCGCAAGCAAAGTTGATGCAGATGCAATGACGGCTTTGCAGGGCGCGCAGCTTGTCTATAACGGTTCGGGAGCGCAGATTTCTTATGCTTCTATTGTTGATGCGATCGATATTTTCAACGAAGAAGTCAACAGCGACAAGGTCATGTTCGTTCATCCGAATCAGGTCAGCAAACTCCGCAAGGACGGCGACTTTATTTCGGCTGACAAGTACACGGGCGATGTTGTGATGACAGGCGAGATCGGACGGATAGCCAACGCAAGAATAGTACCCAGCAAGCGCGTTCCGCTTCATTCAGAATGGTACAAATTCGACAGCGAGGGAACTGCCGCAACAGCCTCCAACATTGCCGAAGTACAGGAAACGCTTCCGAGCGCAAAGGTCGGCGACAAGGTGACAAAGGTTACTGTACCGTCATATTTCTGCCCTATCGTCAAGCTTACGTCGGACAGCGATTCTGAGGACGAAGCGGCGGCGCTTACGATCTATCTCAAGCGCGATACGAATGTTGAAACAGAGAGAAACACGCTGTCGAGAACTACAGATATATCTGCCGACAAAATTTACACGGCGGGATTGTCCAACCAGTCGAAAGTTGTGCTTGCAAAAATCAAGAAGTAAGGCAGGCTCTAAGCGATGGTAATTTACGCTGACGAAAATTTTTACAAGAATGAATATTTGCAGGGCAAGGCGGCGGTAATTACTGCCGCTTTTCCATATTATTTTCGCGAAGCAAGTCAGGTTATCAAGAAGTATGTTTTCGATAATATCGACGATGAAAATCCTCCGGAGGAAGTCAGAATGTGCTGCTGCGAAATTGCGGAACTCGCATATAAACGAGACCGGAGCGCGCAGTCTGACGGCGTATCCTCCGAATCCGTACAGGGTTGGAGCAAGTCGTATGAAAGTACCGAAAGCCGCAGAAATGCTTTTGATAAAGCTGTCAGAGAATGTATTTACAAATGGCTCAGCGGCACGGGACTGCTTTACAGGGGGATAAGATAATGCTTGTCAACGCGGACTGCACGTTAATTGAACTTGTCGGAACTGCGGCAAATCCGACGGTAAAAGCCGTTCATAAGATAAAAAACGTCTACTGGAATGACAGCAGAGGACGGACGCTTACCAAAAACGGCGTGCAGATATCCGACAGCGTTATGGTGTATCTGTATTCTGACGAGTATATCCCGAAAGCCGGGGATATGATCGTTCATGGCGAGGTCAATTTCGAATTTGATAATTCAACGCAGAAAAGCGCGGGAGAGAGCATGAAAAAATTCCGCGAATCTTATCCACATTTTGCGGTAGTGAAAACTGTTTCAGATTATCGTTTCGGAGGACTTCCGCACATTGAAATTACAGCGAGGTAAATATGGCAGGAGTAAGACAGCCGAATAACGCTGCAATAAGGGCGCAGCTTGCAGAAGTAAGACTTGCCTGGAAGCAGACTTTCGGCAGGGAACAGACAGATCGTTTCACAACAGTTCAGAAATTTATCGACAGCGAGTGCATACGTCTTATGGTGCCGTATACGCCGATGAGAAACGGCATTCTTATGAAAAATGCTGTAATGGGTACAACGATTGGAAGCGGATTAGTCGTTTATAATTCGCCTTACGCAAGATATCAGTATTACGGCGTTGTTTACGGTCCAAATATTCCGATCAAAAAAAACGGACGGCTTGTCGGTTTTTATTCTCCACCACAAAAGCATTCAATGAACAGACCACTTGAATACGACACAAGCCGTCATCCCAAAGCGCAAAAAATGTGGTTTGAAGCCATGAAAGCCGATAAAAGAGAGCAGATTCTCAGGGGTGCGGCGGCTATCGCAAGGAGGAACAGATGAACATAATCGAAAAAATGATCGATATTCTTGAAAATTTTCCGAAAATATCGACTGTCTGCAACGAAATACATATCGATTTTGCCGATCCCGAGCCGACGTCTTACGGATTATCGTCTACGGGCGACAGTCTCATAAAAAAGGATATCCTCGGAAATCAGACAAGGCAGCATTCGTTTTTGTTGTACTCAACTTTTTCGGGAATCAATGATTTTGAGCGGCAGGAGAATACGGCAGCGTTAACAGAGCTGTCAGTGTGGCTGGGTCAGCAG
>DETO01000006.1:14687-14901 GCA_002362135.1 Ruminococcus sp. UBA3286
ACAGAGCTGTCAGTGTGGCTGGATCAGCAGATAGGCGGTGAAGTTGAAACAGAGATAGGCGGAGAGATTTGTAAGGGCGAGATTATAAAAATTACAGCGGCAAACGGAATGCTGTACGCAGTTCCGCAGGAAAACAATATGGACGGTATGCAGTATCAACTGCAAATAAACGTCGAATATTCGGTAAAATCAGGAGGTTAATATGGAAACATTG
>DETO01000162.1 GCA_002362135.1 Ruminococcus sp. UBA3286
CTTAGACGATAAATTTGATGAATACGGATACTAAGAAATCGCTTGATTAAGTTCAACATAAAAGACGGATTAAAAAAATCCGTCTTTTATTATACAAAAAATCTGCCTCACCCGAAAGTGAGACAGATTTTTTATTTTATATGGAATTAACCCATTACAACTTCAACTTCATGAACGCCGCCGTCGCAAACCGGTATAACATTTCCGTCAACAGCCTTGCCGTCAACAGTCATGCTTGCTACGCCCTTGCAAACGTGGTTGGGGTTCTTGATAGTGATATTGTATTCAGCGCCACGGAACTTTCTTGTTGCGGTGAAGCCGTCCCACTCGTGAGGAATGGAAGGATCAACCTTAAGACCGTCCCAATCAGCAGCGATTCCGAGAATGTACTGCGAAATAGCAACCATGTTCCATGCAGCAGTACCTGTAAGCCATGAGTTCTTGCCCTCGCCAAAACGTGAAGCGTCCTTACCTGCGATCATCTGACCGTATACATAAGGCTCGGTCTTGTGCAGCTCGGAGATCTCCTCGTTGAATGCGGGAGCGATCTTGCTGTAGTACTCGAAAGCCTTATCGCCGCGGCCTGCATAAGCTTCAGCGCAGATTATCCATGCATTGTTATGCGTGAAGATACCTGCATTTTCCTTGTAACCGCCGGGATATGTGGAAATTTCGCCGTACTGGATATAATACTTCGAGAACGCAGGGTTATTGAGTACAAGACCGTACTGCGTATTGAGATACTTGTCGATAGCGTTGAGAGTCTTGATATCAGCGCCCTCTTCCTTACCGATTTCGGACATAACTGCGAATCCCTGCGGCTCGATGAAGATCTTGCCTTCTTCGCATTCCTTTGAACCCATTTTTGCGCCTGTTGAATCGTAAGCGCGGATGAACCAGTCGCCGTCAAATGCGGATTCCATAACGTTCTTCTTCATCTTGTCGATCTCAGCCTGTGCAGCAGCAGCTTCATCATCCTTGCCGAGATGCTTGAGAATAGCAACGTAGTTCGGGCCTGCATATGTAAAGAGCGTAGCAACCATTACAGATTCAGCGATCTTTGAGTAGCCGCCCTCAGCAGCAAACTTGGGATTCGTATACGTCTGGAAGCTTTCGCCGGGAGTATCGGAATAGCATGAAAGGTTGATGCAGTCGTTCCAGTCGGCGCGCATTGCAAGCGGCAGACCGTGAGGGCCGAGATTGTTTACGATCTTGTAGAAAGAAACTTTCAGGTGATCGAGCATAGGCTTAGCCTTTGACTCGTCGTTATCATAAGGAACCATTTCATCAAGAAGCGACCAGTCGCCTGTCTCCCTGATATATGCGGATACGGAAAGTATCATCCAGAGCGGATCGTCGGAGAAGTCGCCGCCGATATCGGAGTTGCCCTTCTTCGTGAGAGGCTGATACTGGTGATAGCATCCGCCGTCTTCCAGCTGAGTGGAAGCGATGTCGATAATGCGCTCTCTTGCTCTGTCGGGAATCTGGTGAACGAAACCGAGGATATCCTGATTGGAATCACGGAATCCCATGCCGCGTCCGATACCGCTTTCGAAGTAAGAAGCGGAACGTGAAAGGTTGAATGTTACCATACACTGATACTGATTCCAGATGTTGACCATGCGGTCTACCTTATCGTCGGGAGTATCAACACTGATGATTCCGAGCAGCTCGTCCCATGTTGCCTTAAGTTCAGCAAGACCTGCCGCAACCTTTTCGGGAGTATTGTACTTGTCGATCATCTCGAGAGCCTTTACCTTATTGATAGTAACGCCGTCAGCCTCGAATTTCTGATCAACAGGCATTTCAACATAACCGAGAACGAAAATAAGAGTCTTGGACTCGCCGGGAGCGAGAGTTATCTTCTTATAGTGAGAAGCGATAGGAGACCAGCCGTCCGCAAATGAATTATTTGCTACGCCTGCCTCAACAGCCTGCGGATTGTGGAATCCGTTGTAAAGACCGATGAAAGAATCTCTGTCGGTATCGTAACCGTCGATCTCGTCGTTTACTGTATAGAATGCGAAATGATCGCGTCTGTCTCTGTATTCTGTCTTGTGGTAGATAGTAGAGCCAACTACCTCAACACGGCCTGTGGAGAAGTTTCTCTGGAAGTTCGTGCAGTCGTCCTGAGCGTCCCAGAGACACCATTCTGCAAATGAGAACAGCGAGAAAGTTTTAGCTTCCGAACCCTCGTTAGTGAGGATAAGCTGCTGAACTTCGCCGTCGTAATTCTGCGGAACGAAGAAAGTTACTTCAGCCTTGAGGTCATTTTTCTTACCTGTGATAACGGTATAACCCATACCGTGACGGCACTCGTAGGAATCAAGCTCCGTCTTTACAGGCGACCAGCCGGGATTCCATATAGTTCCGTTGTCATTGATATAGAAATAACGTCCGCCCATATCGATGGGGACATTGTTATAGCGATAACGCGTAATTCGTCTGAGACGAGCGTCCTTATAGAAAGAATAGCCGCCTGCTGTGTTGGAAATCAGCGAAAAGAAGCCCTGTGTTCCGAGGTAGTTGATCCACGGATAGGGCGTTTTCGGGGAATTTATAACATATTCCCTTTTCGCGTCGTCAAAATATCCGAACTTCATAATAAATCTTCTCCTTTGTTTTTACGTTGCAAACAGCGGAAGAAATCTTACCGCGATTTATACCATTATAACATATATTTCAAATTATTACAAGAGATTCTCATAAATTAGTAATGTATTTTTTTTGAGACTGATTTTGTGCATTTTTACTAAAAGATTATTTAGCAAAAAACCTCTGATGCGCCTTGAAAGTTTCGCCCGGTCTTACTTCGGTGTATCCCGTTATATCGGCAGGCAGACTGAGATTGGGCGCGTCTATCATCGCCGTCATCGGTTCGGGGCAGAAATAGTGATTGAAGCCTCTGTCGTTCCAGACTATCCAGAATTTATACTCCTCGGAAACTTCATAGCAGAGTTTCTTTCCGCTTGCAATATCTTCCACAATTACGCCGTGGAATTTCTCGCCGTCAAGATCGGTATACTCGCCTGTATACATATCGTTGTCGCAAACCTGAAGAACGGGGCATTTGTTTCCGCTCTTATATTCCAAATCCCACATAGTCAGGGATTTCAGCTTTTCGGTAGGCAAACAACGCTCGTTAAGCTCGCATTTTTTCCCTGCCGGAACTGTCAGGCGGATATCGCTTTCCTGCGCGCCGTCAACGAACGGAGCGTTTATCGTCGTATGAGAAGCCAGCGACATAGGCAGCATTTTATTGGAAACGTTCGTAAAGCAGATATCCTGCTCCAGTCCGTGCGCAGACAGCGTGAACGTATATTCCGCAACAAACTTTATAGGAAGATACTGGAAAAATTCGTCGTTTTCATCGTAAACATAGCGAGCCTTCACCCATGCGCAGTTGCTGTCGGCATTATGCTCCACGATCTCGAAAGTACGCTTATGCAAAAATCCGTGGATATGGTTGTTATAGGGCGCTTTTTCGTTTACAGGGAGCTGATATACAGCGTCGGATGTTTTCAGTTTTCCGTCCGCGAAGCGATTCGGCAGATAAAGAGTGGGCAGTCCCCACACCTCCGCCGACTGTTTTATTGTCTCGGCGGAATTATCTGGATTCCAGCGGAAAAATTCCATTTCCTTGGTGTTGGAGCGAAGTCTGATAACGTTGCAGCCGATCTCGTATGCAACAAGGGCTTCATAGCCGCCTGCGCTCATTTTTACGCACGGCATACCGTTCCAGTTCATAAGTTGCGTTGTGTTTTTCATTTTGATCAGAACCTTTCATTTAATTAATATAATCACCTTTTACTTTTGAATATTTCTTTCAGGGAGAAAAAAATCAAAAATATATCCATAATAAAAATAGCCGATCCGCCTATAAAATGTCCTTTTAAGATGCAGTTAATCCCCATAAAAGCGATAAGTCCGTATATTCCCATCAATATTGCAGATATAATTAAAACGGCAATAATCTTTGCCCATAGCGGAAATTTTCCCTTAGCGACAGCTAAAGCAGCATCATAAAATATTTCAGCGAATATTTCCAATATCGGTTCCAATTAATATACCTCTTTTAGTCCATACGGTTCTCCATATCCGTATATTCGCGCATGGGAGAGATTGCCTTATACGCGGGGCGGATTATCTTATTTGAATTTATCAATTCCTCAATACGGTGAGCCGACCAGCCTGCAATACGCGATACCGCAAAAATAGGCGTAAACAGTTCGTCGGGGATTCCGAGCATACGATATACAAAGCCGCTGTAGAAGTCAACGTTTGCGCACACGCCCTTGTAGATTTTGCGCTCCTCCGCGATAACTTCGGGAGCAAGTCTTTCCACCAGCGAATACAGCATAAATTCGTCGTGTCTGCCCTTTTCGGCGCTGAGTTTTTCAACGAATCCCTTAAACACCTTAGCGCGCGGGTCTGAATGCGAATACACGGCGTGTCCCATTCCATAAATAAGACCGGCATTATCGAACGCCTGCTTTTTAAGCAGCTTTTTCAGATAAGCGCGAACTTCCTCTTCGTCATTCCAGTTTTTGACATTACGCTTCATATCGTCGAACATCATTACAACTTTTATATTCGCGCCGCCATGCTTAGGACCTTTCAGCGAACCCAATGCGGCTGCTATCGCGGAATAGGTATCAGTTCCCGAAGATGAAACTACATGAACGGTAAAAGTTGAATTGTTTCCGCCGCCATGCTCCGCATGAAGCACGAGAGCGAGATCGAGAATACGCGATTCAAGTTCGGTAAACTGCTTGTCTGGGCGAAGCATATACAAAATATTTTCCGCAATTGACAGTTCGGGATTCGGGTCGTGTATGAAAAGGCTGCCGCCTGATTTCGTATATTTATACGCCTGATAGCCGTAAACCGCCAGCACCGGAAAAAGCGTTATCAGCTCAATGCTTTGGCGCAGCACGTTTGGGACAGATATATCATTGGCATGATCATCATATGAGTACAGTGCAAGAACGCTCTTGGCAAGGGTATTCATCATATTGTCGCTGGGCGCTTTCATAATAACGTCTCTGGTAAACGTCGATGGCAACGCGCGGAAATCCGCAAGAATATTCTTGAATTCCTCCAGTTCATGCTCCGAGGGCATTTTTCCGAATAAAAGCAAATATATGGTTTCTTCAAAGCCGTAGCGTTTTTCTTTTATAAAACCTGCGACAATGTCCTCAACGTCGATTCCTCTGTAAAAAAGCTTGCCGTCGCCATGATTCGGAGCGCCGTCGCCGTTGTCAAGCACCTTTATCGTGCTGATATTGGTAAGTCCGGCGACTACGCCCTGACCGTTTACATCACGGAGACCGCGCTTCACATCATATTGCGTATAAAGTTCGGGATCGATCCTGTAACTGTCGGTTGAGCGTTCCGCCAGCTTTAAGATCTCGGGGGTTACTTCTGAAAATTTGTATGGCATAATATCGCCGTCCTTTCTTTTCTTTTCGTAAAATATTGAGCAACACAGCATAAAATTTATACCGTGTTGCCTAAAAATATTATAACATTTTTCAATAAAAAAGTCAAGCCTTGCGGAAATCAATTTTTACTTGTG
>DETO01000156.1:0-723 GCA_002362135.1 Ruminococcus sp. UBA3286
TGGATTTTACAATAAATTATTGACAGATATCAATTAATATACTATAATATATTATAAGACAAGATTTGATAAAATTCAATAAGCAATTTATTAACCATTGTCAATTAATCAACTATAGTCAATTATATATCTAAGAGGTGCTTTATGGATCTACGTATTGAAAAAACTCTTGCCGCGATAAAAAACGCTTTTCTTCAACTCCGCGCGCGCAAACCGCTGGAAAAAATCACGGTAAAAGAACTTTCCACTCTGGCAAACATCAACAAGGCTACTTTTTATCTCCATTATCACGACATCTACGACCTCTCGGAATCTCTCGAGCGTGAAGTTGTCAACGAATGTCTCAAGGGAATCGACGATCCCGCCATGATTCTCAATAATGTAGGAGAACTCCTGAAATGCACAGAGCAGAATATTCTCCGAAACGAGCAGCTTATCAAAATATTATTCGAAGGCAGCCGCAGCACAAGCTTCACCAGCATTTTTGAGAAAGAACTGTACAACCTGATTCTTCAGGCATATCCCGACTATGTGCCTACGGAAGAGGGCAGAATGATGATGACTTTTCTTATCCACGGCGCATATTATACCTATTTTCAGAATACGGAAAAGGGAATCCAGCCGGTACTCGCCCTTATTGAAAAATTATCGGGCGGCTTAGATAAATTCAACTAAGAGCCTGTTTAGTATCTCGTTGCACACATCTTTTCGGCAGATTTTTCA
>DETO01000156.1:1006-4042 GCA_002362135.1 Ruminococcus sp. UBA3286
CACATCTTTTCGGCAGATTTTTCACCTGAAGTCTTGAAATGCGTCAGCATTCCTGCGGCTTTTCTCCTTGTCAGCCGGAAAATCTGCTCGAAAATCTGCGCACACCGAGATACTAAACAAGCTCTAAAATTAAAACAAAACGCATTTCTGAATATTATCAGGAATGCGTTTTATTATTAATCGTAATTAAGAGCAAGTCTGTAATCTACAACCCCGCTGAACGGGTCATATGCTATCTGCTCATTTTCGCTGTCGGCTATCAGATACGAATTTTTATAGAAAAGCGGTATGAATTTAAAGTTTTCGGTAATGAATCTTTCCGACGAACTGTATGCCGCTATCAATTCGCTTTCCGAGCCGCATGAAGTAAGCGTCGGGGTGAATTTCTCCTCCGGCAGCGATTCTTTCAGAAAATCGCGTTTTTCAAATTCCTGAAAAAACGACGTCGGCGAAGCATATCTTCCGTGCAGGGGATAAAGGGCGATACTGTAATCTCCGCTTTCAAGACGGCTTTCAAATTCATCGGCTGAAAGATCTTCAATGCCCACATAGCTTCCGAAAAGTTCCTGCCACTTCTGCGTGATCTTGTGAAGATACGTGGAATCCATTGTCTCGCCGTTGACGATTATTTTTACCGTTTCAACAGTATTGATATCAAGCTCGCTTTTCGCTTCTTCGTAATAATCTAAAGCCGCCTCGCTGTCAAATTTCGCAAGTTCTGCGTCGGGAACGATTTCCCTGTAGCTTTTTCCGCCTATCATAACAGACGGCGGAATTATTCCGCGCGCGATCTGAAGATCGCCGTTAAGTTCTTTCGCAATGCTCTCCCTGTCTATCGCAAGCGACAATGCGCGCTGCATATTGGCGTTGGAATAACACTCGTCCTCCGGATTAAAAATAAGTCCCAGCGTTATCGCGCTTTTGCCGTCGATAATGTATTTATCGGGATTATAATGGCTGCTGTTCAGCGTTGTGAAGCATTCTATCTCGTCGTCCTTGAAAAGCTCTCTTATATCGTCCTCGCTCTTCTCGATAGTAAAACTCAAAAACGACGGGAATATGTCGAAAGTTTCGCTCCAGTTGGCGTCGTTGCGCTTCATATAGAGAATATTATTGCTTCCGTACGGGTCGTAAAACCATTGGCGCACGAAAAACGCTCCGTTTGACATGACCGAACGATCGTCAAGTCCGTATCTGCCCTTGGTCTGCTCAAAAAATTCCTCGCGGCACGGATATGACGGCGCAGTTGACATGAGCCTCAAAAAATCTGCATTCGGCTGATCGAGAGCGATTATAAGAGTTGTGCTGTCAGCCGCAAGAATTCCCAGCGACGCAGGCGATTCCGCTCCCGAATAAACGAGGGGCGCATTGGATATGCACATAAAATCATCGGCATACGGCGATTTCATCTGCGGATCAAGAACTCTCCGCAGCGCAAATGCGTAATCCTGCGCAGTTACGGGAAAATATTCATCTTTATCGATAATATCGTCGTCATTTTCATCAAAGAACCAGAAATTATCTTCGCGCAGCTTGAACGTATACATTTTTCCATCGTCGGAAACGGTATAGCTTTCGGCGTTTCTGCATACGACATTGCCGCTGCTGTCGGTTTCCATAAGACCGCTGTAAAGATTTTTTATAACGGTATTCGACGAAGGATCATCGGCAAACTGCGGATCGAGACTTGACGGATTTCCCAGAAGCGGAACGTCGTACATATGACCCGTACCGTCGCCCTTATCCTCGTTTCCGCAGGAAAAAAGGGCGGCTGAATATAAAACAACACTTAAAATAAGCAATATCTTTTTCACTTTTTTCACCGATCATCTCAGGGGATAGCATTTGGTACGGTAACAATGAATCCGTCGGCGTTGTTTCCGGAGATCTCATAAAGCGAGTCCTTGGGAACAGATATTTCCGTTTCACCTTCGGAAGCAGGTACGTAATAAACGCTGTAACTAAGTCCGTTTGCCATTGTTTCGAGTGGATTATCCTTAGTATGCTCTTTAAGAAGCTCGATATACTCCTCAAGGCAAAGTCCGTTTGCATTTATGTACGAAGCATGAGCAGCCCCTACATAGCGGTAAGTGTAGGCTCTTGCGTTTTCGCCTGTTTCAGTCTCCTTGCCCTGCGGATATCTTACGATAAAGCCGTAATTTCCTGCATTTTCCGCAAACCATTCGTAATTTCCCTCAGCCGAGAATACAGAATATCCCGTGGAACTTGTCGTATCAAAACGGTACATATCAAAAGTTCTGCCCGTATGATAATCGCAGTGACCTGCTTCAAAAGTCTTTGAAATTCCGCTGCTGTGGCGGTCAGCCTGCTCTTCAAATGTGCGGAATCCGTCTATAATGAAAAGATCCGTGGAAGCCGCTCCCTGCGACGCCGCAAAAGCTTCCATCATCGAGTTTATCTGCGTAATGACCGTGCGGTCGAGTTTTGTAACGTTATCGCCCGCTTCATAGCAGCCGTTCTTATTATTATAAAGAGTATCGACATCTATATCGCCTTCGGGGAATGTGTACTCATAGTCGGCATTTACCAGAATCAGCGAGCCTTTATGAATATCGTCCGCCGTAAATTTAACTGTATCTAAACTTTCAGCCGACTGATTTTCCGAACTCGGCTCGGTTGCAGGCTCTCCCTGCGTCGGCTCGGTACTTGATATTTCTTCCGAGGGTTTAGTTACATCAACTTCTGAAGAAGAAGATTTACCCTCGTCGTCTGATTTTTTTCCTGTCAGCGCAATGGTACATGAACTTATCAGCACGATAAGAATTATCACTATCAATACCATTACAACTATCCTGTCGTATCTTACGCGATACTTTCTGCGTTTTCTGCGCTTGTCTCCTTTAGTCATTTTTTTCTCCTTGTCTTTTTCTTTTGTCACGAAAATCAATTTTTACTTGTGCGGCATTATGTCAGGGGACTCTGTCCCCCGACACCCTCTGCCAAAGGGTGCTTCACCCTTTGGAAACCCAATTTTCATATTTTCCTCTCCCTAAAGGGAGAGGAAAATATGAGAAG
>DETO01000032.1:0-765 GCA_002362135.1 Ruminococcus sp. UBA3286
TAAGATTTTAAAACAGAATGGGAATACTGTAAAAATTATTGCTGATGAAATTTGGGAAATTACAGAAGTTAATAAAAATAGTGTCGATAATCTAAGCGAGTATTCTGTTTCAATCGGCTCGTCTGAAGAAGTAAAAAAGCATGGCGACTATGTATTTACAGTTACCTTAAAACGAAAAAAAATAAATGTAACTGTTAATGGTGATTTTAGCAGGCTTCATAGTTTGAGCGTAAACAATAAGATAATTACTGAGAATACAACAATCAAAGATATTGATGCAGGAGCAGTTAGCTTTGTGGTGTATCCTAAAGTTGGATATTATGTAGCTTCAATTACAAGAGAGGATAAGGCTACGAAAGAAACAACAACTGTTTATAGTGAGACAGTTGGGGAAAATGTATTTAATTTATATGGAAACGGCGAAATTAGGCTTACAGATAATTATGTAAAGGATGCAACTTATAATATTGAAGTTGCAGAAGTTGGCGAAGCTGAAAATATCACACCTAAGATTAGTTTAGAAAAATCTGATTACACACAAGACAACAAGAATTTTAAGATTGTGTCTAGGATTGAAAATTATGATATAAGTTTTTATAAGGGTGATGTAGAACAGCTGGAGTTTTATGATGCTCAAAAACTCGGAAATTTTTATAACGGAGTATGTGAGACTTCCACAAAGGTACTTAATCAAGGTAATGAGGAAAGTTTCATCTATTACTTTGTTAATGGAAAAAAGATAGAAAAAGTTACAGTTAATGTTAA
>DETO01000032.1:1034-28505 GCA_002362135.1 Ruminococcus sp. UBA3286
AATTACAAAGTTTAACATTAAAAAGAGTGAATCAGCAGTAAAGAAAACTCTTAATATTCTAACTTTTGGTATTTTCTCTAATATTATAAAGAATGAAAAAGAATCATTGACACTTACTGTTTATGCAGATACCAGTATAGATTCCTTTAAAATAAGCGATATTGTACTTAAAAATAATGGTAATCCATTAGATGGTGTGTTAAATGAAGAAGGATCTTATAAAACATTTACTCTTACAGATGTAGGTGAGTATAACTTAACAGCGCAGGCATTTTCTAAATTTAGTGATGAAAGTTCGATAGAATATCCAAGCCCCATTTATGGAATCGACATTAAAGATATTTATCTTGATGATGAATCTGCTGAAATAAAATCGCATGAGATAACAGCAGTTAATGACAAGGACATACACATTGTCATTGAGAATGGAAAGCCTACACTTAATTATGAAAGTGTAAAATCTATTTATAAAGATGACAATAACGCCAATCAGTTAAAAGATGTTTTTTCAAAGTCTACTGATTCTCTTTGGGTAAAGGATACAGCACAATTTACTTTTAAGGCTAAAGATTTAGAATCTGGAATTGATGCAATCAAATATAGAGCTGACAATTCTGAAGATTGGAAAACAATCGATTATTCGTCAGACTGGAACAAAGAAATACCTGTTAATATTACTTTAACGACAAATGATGATGTGTATGAAAATAGCCTTAAAGTAAAATCAGATAAATATGAGCATACTCTCGATGTGATTGCGATTGATCATGCAGGTAATGAAAGTGATGTATCTTCTGTCCCGATACATATCGACGCCGCGCCTCCTGTAATTGATAAAGTAGAAGCATATATATTAGATGATAAAGGAGAAAAGAGCCTTTATAATGGTGAATGGACTAACAAAGATATCCATATTGACTTTGAAGTAAATGATGTCGCGAATGGTGTTAATGGTTCGGGTGTTAATAGTGATACAGTAAAAACTTATAAAGTTAAATATGATGAGCAGGGTAATATAATTAACAGCATAGAATTACCAAATTTAAGTAATGAGGAAAATGGAAATTATTCTTGCACTGTATCAGAAAATTTCTCAGGAAATATCACTATTAATGCTGCGGATAATGTTGGAAATGCGGCAGATAAACAATCAGTTGCGGTTAATATGGAAAAAACATCTCCTAAAATAGAAAATTTCACAATATACAAAGACGGTAAAGAAGTATATCCTCAAGAAGGAGATTATAAATATTTATTTAATTTGCCGGCAGAGGCTCGTATTCAAGCTACTGATTCTGATTCAGGTATAAAGACAGTAGGATTGAAATATATATTGGCAGATGGTACAAGTGATGTAATATATCCTTTTGCAGAAGAAGGTGGATTTTACAAATTTGATTTGAGTGTGGGTATAGCAGAGGGATCTTACTATGACGGTCGTTTTGAATTCATGGCTGTTGATGCAGCTGGAAATACTACACGATTAAATGAGGAAACTGATAACCCGTGGATTCCCCATGAAATGCTTGTTGCAGAAAATCCCGAATATCATAGTGGGCATTCGAGTGCGGAAATCAGTATTCCTGAAGCTCCATACAGTAATGGCAATCCGCTTTATAAAGATGCTCCTGATATTACTTTAAATTTGTGGGATGCTGCATCAGGTATTAATATGAGTACTATAGAATGTGAAATAGACGGCAAAACTATTTCTAATATTGATTGGATTAAAACGTACAAAAATAATAATGTTATTACAAATGCAACTGCGACAATTAAATGTCCTGATCTTGATCAAAATGACATTAAAATCACACTCACTGCCTACGACAACGCAGGAAATGAAATAAAAGCAGAACCCCAAACAATCAGCATCGACAAAACACCACCGGATATCGAAGTAACATTCAATCCAGCAGGCTCGACTAATCAGGAATTCTTTAACAAGCAGAGAACCGCGACAGTTATTGCAAAGGACAGAAATCTCAGATTGGATAATCTTAAAGAGCTGATTGATGTTACGGTAACTAACGCTCTCGGAACATCAGCAGACCCTTGGAAGATAACACAAGGATGGACACCGGCTGAGAATATAAAAGAGGTTGCAGGCAAACCGGTTGAATCAGGTGAAGATGTTTACAAATGCGTGATCACTTTCGTGCAGGACGCAGAATATTCGTTCGCGATAAGCGCGGAAGATCTTACGACGCAGAAATCACCAAAGAGTGAGACTTTCAAATTCACGATCGACACGACTGCTCCGAAACTCAGCATTACTTTCGACAATAATTCCAAGGCGAACGATAAGTATTACAATGCAGGAAGAAAAGCTACGCTGACTATCAACGAGCATAACTTCGCGAAAAACAAGGACAGCGTAAAGAGCGTTCTTTCGGCTAAGGGCGCGGACGGACTTACCGCAATGGACAGCAAGGAGATATACGACGGCAAGCTGACATGGACTCAGAGCAAAACCAACAAGGACGAGTGGACGGCTCAGGTCAACTTCAATAAGGAAGGCACATTCGATTTCAGCATGGCGTATACCGATCCTGCCGGAAACAGCGGAAATAATGCTGACAGCGGTGAATTCGTTATCGATACTACCGCTCCGAAGATCGAACAGAGCTTTACAAAGAGCGGAAATAAACTTGCTACAAATTCCGATCTCGTTCCGCACGTTATTTTCAGCGATTACAACTTCCTGTCCGAAAATCAGATCGGAAACAACTGTAAGGTAACTATAAGAAAATTCGGAGAAAACGGTTTATCATCTGAAAACTTCTCGGCAACATCACGCAGCTATACTTCCAAGAATGCGGATTCTCCCGTAACCTTTGAGCAGATCTTTGATATTTTCGACAAAGAAATTGAAGTTGACGGTATTTACGAGATCGCTATCAGAGCAGAGGATCTTGCAGGAAACGTTACCGAAATAAACGATCTTACAGTTTCTATCAACAGATTCGGCCCTACTTATATGATTCTGAATGAAGAGGCAAGAAAAGCTATTGAAAAATACGCCGCAAACGAAATACCGATAAATGACAATATTGGGCTTGAAATTGCAGAAGTAAACGTTACTCCTTTAAGTGGCAAGGGTATTGTCAGAGTAAGTGTTGACGGAACGTCGATCAATGAATTGGAAGATGGCTTTGAAACTTCCGAAAACAGAGTTTCTCTTGCAGACGACGTATGGGAAGAAAACGAAAACGGCTGGTATCAGACTATTTACAAGATCGACAAGAAAAACTTCGAAAAGGACGGCAAATACAGGGTTACGCTTGAATCCGAAGATGAAGCCGGCAATAAGTACCTGAGCGACTCGGCGACGTCGCCAAGAACGAATTTTGCAGCTTCCTTTGCGGTTGATACCACAGAGCCTACTATTATTATTGCAGGTGCTGATCAGGAAGAGTATAAAGAGATGGAATTAGAGTTGACAGTCAAATTGTCAGATATTAATTCCTACAGCATTGACGAACTTGAATTTTACCCGGATAATAAGGATAATTCCACGTTCTATGTTAAGATCAACGACGATTACCATGACATTGATTCTCTTAAAAAGCAGTGCGAGGGCGAGATTTCGAAAGACGCGTCCGGCGATATTGTTATAAAAATGATGGTTAAGGCAAGCGAAAAAAATCAAAAGCAGATTGTTGACGTATTTTTCAAAGACAAAGCCGGCAACCAGACTATTGGTACTGAATCGTTCACTTTAGGAAATACCAACAACTTGTTTATGATAATTATTATCGCGGCAGGCGTGATTATCCTTTGTACAGCAGTTTTCTTCGTTACAAAAAAGGTAAGAAAGCGCTGATATGAAGGCGTCTGAGATACCCGTTAATTACATAATTAACGACACATACAAAATTATCTGTCCCATCGGAGGCGGTGGGACAGGTATAATTTATCTTGCGGAACATTTGCATCTGCAAAAAAAAGTTGTGCTTAAAAAAATAAGATCGCGCTATAAAACAAGCAGTTCCGTAAGGCAGGAGGCGGATATACTGAAATCCCTCCACCACATGTATCTGCCGCAGGTGTATGATTTTATTGTGTACAACAACGATATCTTTACTGTTATCGACTTTATTGACGGATGTGACATGGATAGGTATATATCGTCATATACTCCCGTCACGGAAGAACGGCTGGTTAAGTGGATGTGCCAGATGTGTGATGCATTGACGTACATTCACACTCGAAAACCGGCTGTTTTTCATAATGATATAAAGCCGGCGAATATTATCGTCAACGAAAATGATGATATATGTCTTATTGATTTCAACATTTCCTCCGACGACAGCGAAGCGATACTTGGCTTTACTCCTGCTTACGCTTCTCCGGAGCAGTATTTCAGAGTGCTTAGCATAAAGCGTTCGGAAGAACTTTACGGCAGTCTCGCGGCTGTTTTCAGCGGATTTACGGGAATAATCGACGGGCGTTCCGATCTGTACAGTCTTGGGGCGGCATTTTATGCAATGGCTGCAAGAATTCAGCCGAATGTAGAAAATGTGGTTTATGGCAATCATGTTCCGCTTACGCCTGAAATGTGCGGCTTAAGCGACGGATTCTGCCGCATTATCAATAAGCTGATGAGTCTCCGTCCCGAAGATCGTTATTCCAATGCGGAAGAATTGCGCAAGGCTCTTATCAAACTGAAAAAGCAGGATTCCCGATATAAAAGATTTCTGATAATGCAGACGGCGGCTTTTCTTGCTTCGGGAATTATTGTGATAGGCGGGATTTGCATGATCGTTCATGGAGTCGGTCTTGAGCGTTCGAGAGATTTCAGCGGCAGGTATGCTGAATTTACAGCCGCGTATGATTCGCAGGATTACAGCCGTGCCGCCGAAATGGGAACGTCGCTTTTGAATGACGATGCGAAAAGCAAAATAATCAGCCGCAGCGACCGCGGAAATATCTACTATTTTATGGCAATGTCATATTATGGTCAGGGACAATATGGCGCGGCGGCGGAATATATCGAAGAATCTCTGAAATATGCTGCGGATAACGATAACTGCGGCGCATATGAAATGGACGCGGCTGTCATATACGCATATCTGGGCAGTTACGAGCAGGCGAAGCAGCATATTGATTCCGCCTATGCATACGGAATCGGCAATGATCATTACTATATGACGCTTATGCAGATTTACTGCGCTCAAAAAGATTACGACAATGCTATCAGTTGTTTCGGGTCGGTAAATGCGGAAAATCTTGATCAGGCAGGAAAAGTAAAGCTCTACGAATTGGCAGGGGACGCGTACTATAATAAAGGCGACAGCGCTGCTGCGGCAGAAATGTTCGGAAAGGCGTATACAGTCAACGGCAGTATTTCTGCGGCAAGAAAGCTGGGCGAACTTCATTTTGCCATGAGCAGTTCTGCATCGGAAGATTCCGAAAAATTAAACGAATTGTCAAAGGCTGCGGAGTCTTATTCCGTGGCTTATGAAAGCGAATTCTGTACCGCCGAAGACATTGTTAATCTTTCAAAAGTTTATCGTCTGACGGCGAAATATTCCAACGGAAGCGATAATTATAAAAAAGCGGAAACTGTTCTCCTTAATGGAACGGGAAGATTTCACGATGATTACAGAATTTATCAGCAGCTTGCCGTTACATATTATAATATGGGCGATAACAGAAATGCGTCGGCTTATTGTGAAAAGGCATTCGAGCTGTTCGGAAATCTGCCTGCCGATCGACAGACGGCTGAATATAATGATGATATGCAGTTTTTGGAGAGCATCAGAGAGCAGATAAGAGGAGGGTAAAAAATGCTTTACATAGTTCTTGGCGCGATTTTAGTAATTCTCGGCGCGGCGGCAGGAATAACCTCATTTTTTCTGCTCCGCAAATATTATAATAACCTATTTTAAATTTGCAGGTGGTTGATATGAAAAAGAAAAATAATATACTTATAATTATAGCGGCTGCGGCGCTTCTTGTGATAGTCGGGGCGCTGGGCGTTGTGCTGATAACAGGAGGAAGCGGTTCTTCATATGAAAAGGAAGTCAAGCTTGCAGTTAAATATTTCGAAAGTGCCGACTATGACAATGCGATAATCAGTTATGAAGAGGCGATCCGTGCCGACGCTATGAGTGAAGAAGCGTATATAGGTATCGCGAGATCTTACAGGGAGAAAAAGGATCTCAGAACGGCGCTGAACTGGCTTGATACTGGATTTCAAAAGACGTTTTCGCCAAAACTGATGGAAATGATCAACGAATATCAGCAGATGATTGAAAACGGAGAAAGCTCCCTTGAATACGCTGTAAACGAAGTTCTTGCGGGTGCGGCGGCTACTGATGTATATCATGATATTCTCATTCTGTACAGCACATATAATTTCGGAAGTTATTCGCAGTATTATACTTTCGCGCCGTCTATGGGCGATACGAAGAAAGTTATCAGGGAAATTCCCGTTACGCTTTATTTCAATTCTGCTCCCGCGGCGGATTCTATGCCGGAATATATTACCGTAAGCGATATGAATTATATCTTTACCGGATTTACAACGGGTATGAGTTATGAAAGACTTTCGGCTCTCGGTCTTACGGGGCTGAAATTCGGAATGAACAGCGTTCTCGGCTGCAATGCCGTTGAATTCGACGATAACGGCTGTCATGTTGCTGTTGAATGCGACGAAAGCGGCAATATTGTTAAGCGCAATCCCAAAAACCGTATTACAGTTCAGACGGCTGCGGTTGCAGATACCACGAATCCTGCCGATTCGCAGAACGCAACTGAATCGGCGGCAGATGCTGAGGATTCGACTAATGCAGAGACAGGCAAGTTTGAGTTGAAAGGTTTTATAGTTAATGAGAAAACGGACAGCGGTCTTGGCGGCGCGATAATCGAGATCGCTAAGGGCAAGGTCAAGGAACACGGAAAAATATTTACCGAAGTCCGCCCAAATTCCAACGGCGACTACAGCGTTATGCTTGAAGCAGGCACATATGCCGTGACGATTTCGTGCGACGGCTATATTTCGACAACAGAGGAGATCGTTATCAAGGGCGATAATGCGATGGAGAAGCATGATTTCAAACTGAAAGAAGAAAAGGCTAATGCGGGCATGATAAGATTTGAGCTGACATGGACAAGCGGCGCTGATCTTGATTCGTACTTAGACGGAAAAACAGCTTCCGGAAGCAATGTATCCACAAACTTCCGTCATCGCAACGCTGAAGATGCCAATGGTGAAACATTAGCCGCTCTCGATATCGATCAGCTGACTTCCGGCGGCAAGGAAACTACCATACTTTATGATTCTTCGGGCGAATATGAATTTTTCGTTCATAAATTTAGTGGAAATGTTAATCTCGGAGAAACAGGCGCGGTAGTTAAAATTTATCTCGGCGAATCCAATACTCCCGAATATACGCTGGAGATTCCGCAAGATGTTGATACGAATGCATGGTCTGTCTGCAAAATCAGCAACGGAAAGGTAAATATTATCAACAAGGGTGAGGATAGAAATACATCGGGTTATAATAGAGGCTGATAAGCCTGAACAGATTCCAAAAATCGGTTATGCAGGCTGCATAACCGATTTTTGCATAATTTAAAATGAGAAGGTGAACGATGTGATTTTAAAAGTGCTTATGGTATTGGCGGCGGCTTCGGCTATAGCGGCGGCGGTTATTTTTGTCAAGCTCAAAAGCGAGGAAAAAGAAAAAATGTACCGCGCGGCAGAACGTATTATTCAGAATGAACTCCTTGACAATTCATTGAAAAATCCGTTTTTAAGCGGAGCAGTCGTCGATAATTCCGCGGACTGCCGTCTTATGATCAATATTAAGGTGAAACAGGAAAGAAATAAGCAGAGTTTTGTATTCAATCCCGCGAAAACAATAAAAATAGGCAGAGAACGGGTCGGAAATCACATAATCGTGAATGAAGCTACCGTTACCGCATATCATTGCATGATATTTATTTCCGCCGACGGAAAACCTGTTTTGCAGGATTCCTCCGCTAACGGAACGTTCGTGAAGCGTGGAATGAAGTCTTATCATCTGGCAAACGGTCAGAGCTGCGTTATCGAGGACGGCGACAGTATTATTGTCGGCTCTGTCAAACTTAAAATAAAGCTTTTCAGCTTTGACATTTCATGGATATAAAGGAGGGAAGTTCTATGATACTAATGATATCGCGGACTGATATACTAAAAGAATATCTTTTGCCGATGTCCGACGGGATAGATTATGAGATACTTCTTCAAAAGGAAGTATACAGAATGAACAGGGACGTTCATCTGAAACTTGAAAATACCGAGGGGCAGTGGTATATCAAGGAAAGCGAAGAATATTCCATCAATAACGTTGAAGAGGGGTTCGGCAGGATAGCTCTTACCAATGAACTCCGTCTGCGCTTTCTGACGAAAGATAAGGAATTGTTTCAGGCGATCTCCATACATACCGTGAAAAATTCTCTTGCCTTTGCGAAATATGATATTTCGCGGCTGAATAATATAACCATAGGCAGCGGCGACGATAAAAACATTTCATACTCGTTTATGAAGTATATGTCCAAAGATCACGCGGTACTGCGCAAAAACGTCGGAGTCTGGTATATCGAAAATACGGGGGCGAACGGTACTTTTTTGAACGGCTACAGAATAAACGGCTTATCCGCGCTTAATTTCGGCGATGAAATAAATGCGTTCGGTCTTAGAATTATTTTTCTCGGCAATGTTCTTGCAGTCGGCTCGCATTACGGAAATCTTGTTGTCAAAGGTCTTACGGAAATGGTGATACCGCAGGTCGGCGACATAAAGTCGGGCGGCGTTTCGGAGCGTACTTATTATCACCGTTCGCCGCGTAATATTCCGCGTATCTACTGCGATAAGATAACTATCGAAAGCGCGCCCGAAGCAAAATTTGGGAAAAAACGCTCGCTTCTTGCGCAGATAGGGCCGTCGCTGACAATGGCTCTTCCGATGCTTCTGGGCTGTATGCTGTCGATGTATGCCATGAGGTCGAGCGGTTCGTCCGGCGCGTTTATGTATACGGGACTTATCACGGCTGTAGGTTCGGCTCTTATCGGCGCTGTATGGGCGATAATGAATATACGCGAGGAACGCCGCGACGAGCAGAAAAATGAAAACGTCCGCTTTAATGAATACGGCAGCTATCTCATTGAAATTTCCGAAAAGCTGAAAGAACGATATTCCGGCAACAGAAACGCTATGTATACCATGTATCCCGCGCCCGGTGAAAACTGTCTGAAAACTTCGGAAAGTCCCGATCTCTGGAACAGAAATTTCACGCATGAGGATTTTATGTATTACCGTATAGGCGTGGGAAATATTCCGTTTCAGGTAACTATAGAATCGCCGCAGGAACGCTTTACGCTGGGTAAGGATTTCCTTCGCGACAAGGTGAAAAAGCTGGTTGAAAGTTATCAGACACTTGAAAATGTGCCTATCGGCGTCGATCTTTTCAAGAATAATCTTTTCGGAATGATAGGCGGAAGTAAAAAGCGCGGCGCGATTCAGCTTATGTACAGCATAGTTTCGGGAATCGCAGCCTGCAACTGCTATACGGACGTAAAAATGGTTTTCATTTACGACGAAAAGGAAAATCCCAAGAAGTGGGATTTCGTAAAGTGGTTTCCCCATGTATGGAGCGAAAACCGCCGTACACGATATGTGGCTTCAAATTCAAACGAGTTGAGCGACGTAATGTATGAACTGGTAAATATTATGCGCCGCCGCGATGAGAATGCGGAGAATAATTCCCATGAAAATATAATTCCAAAGCCGCATTATGTTATCTTTGTATCCGATCCGCGCATACTGGATAATCAGCTTGTTGCGAAATACATTTTAAAGCCGTCCCCGCATTACGGACTGACCGCAATGATAATGGCGGAACGGTATGAGGAGCTTCCGAACGAATGCGTGTACATACTTGAAAATACCGACAGTTTTAAGGGCTATTACAAAACGACGGCTATTGCCGAAAAAACCGAGATAAAATTTGATGTGGTGACGGCGAAGGAACTTTCGACGCTTGCTAAAAATCTTTCCGATCTTCAGGTGCAGGAGATAGAAAGCGATACGGAAATTCCTGCCGTGCTGGATTTCTTCGAGATGTACGGCGTTGATTCTCTGGAAAAGCTGAACGTGCTTGAACTTTGGTACAAAAACAGAAGCTACAATTCAATGCGCGCCCTTATCGGAAAAAAAGCGGGCGGTGCGGATTGTTATCTTGATATTCACGAGAAATTCCACGGCCCTCACGGACTTGTGGCAGGTACTACGGGTTCGGGAAAAAGTGAAATTCTTCAAACGTATATTCTCTCTCTCGCTCTTAATTTCAGCCCCGACGACGTTGCCTTTTTCATCATCGACTATAAGGGCGGCGGAATGTCGAATCTTTTTTCCGATCTTCCCCATATGGCAGGCGAAATTTCTAATCTTTCGGGAAATCAGGTTCGCCGCGCAATGATCTCGATAAAGAGCGAAAACAGACGCCGTCAGCGAATTTTCAGCGAATACGGCGTGAATAATATCAATCTTTACACCAGACTTTACAAAAGTCACGAAGCTAAACTGCCGATTCCGCATCTTATAATCGTCATAGACGAATTTGCGGAACTGAAACGAGAAGAGCCTGATTTTATGAAGGAACTTATCAGCGTTGCTCAGGTGGGACGAAGCCTTGGCGTTCATCTTATTCTTGCAACCCAGAAGCCCAACGGCACGGTTGACGACAATATCCGAAGCAACTCCAAATTTCATCTTTGCCTGCGCGTTCAGGACAGGCAGGATTCCAACGATATGCTCGGCAAGCCCGACGCCGCTTATATTACTCAGGCAGGCAGAAGTTATATTCAGGTCGGCAATGATGAAATATACGATCTGTTCCAGTCGGGTTGGAGCGGCGCGGTCTATGATAGAAATATGGCTGATAAAAACGATAACATCGCAACCATGATAACTCTGACCGGTAAGCCTGCTATCTACGGCAGCCGTACCAAAATGAAGCGCCGCGAAAGAGAACGTCTTGCATGGTATGATTATATCATAAAAATGATACGCTATGTCAGGAATGAGAATATTCCGAACATGAAACTCAGCGAACTGAATCAGAAAGAGCTTGACGAATTTTCCGATTCAGTCTACAAAATGATGTGTTCCCAGCAGAATTATGAAAGCAGTTCCAACAATCGCACGAACGTGTTTAATTTCGTTAAGCTGTATGCTCAGGGAATCATAACCGACGCGGCATCTGCAATGGTCATCAGCGGAAGCGGAGTAAGGCTGCCCGAATTAAAGGAGCGCACTCAGCTGGAAGTTCTTGTAAAATATATCCGATCTGTTGCGGAAAACGGCGGATTCAACTATAAGCTGCGGCTGTGGCTGCCGGTGCTGCCCGAAATGCTGATCTACAGCGATGTTGTAAAGGATAAAAAGCCGCGCCTTGTAAACGGAAATTACGCGCCCCTTGATGAAAAGGATTTCACTCTTTCGGCTGTCGCGGGACTTCTGGACGATCCCGAAAATCAGCTTCAGCTGCCGACTTCAGTAGATTTTGCCGTTGACGGAAACCTTGCGGTAATAGCTTCGGTATCGACGGGCAAAAGTACGTTTATGCAGACTCTTATCTATAGCCTTGTCAATAATTACACTCCCGACGAACTGAATATGTATATTCTTGATTTCAGCAGTCACCGTCTCGGCTGTTACGGCAAGCTTCCCCATGTGGGCGGATTTGTTACGGAGAACGACAGCGACAGGATAGCGAAATTCTTCATGATGACAGATCGCATGATGAAGAAGCGTCAGGAGGAACTGAACGGCGGAAGTTACAGAGATTACGTCCGTGCATACGGAAGAAAGATTCCTGCGGTTGTTATATTCATTGACAATTACGGAACGTTCAAGGAAAAAACGGGGGGCGTATATGACGACGCCGTTACGAGAATTTCCAGAGACGGTCAAAGCGTGGGAATATTCCTTGCGGTAAGCGCAGGCGGATTCGGCATGGACGAAATTTCCCTTCGTACCGCCGAAAACATCAAGACCGTCATATGTCTCGATCTTGGCGATAAATTTAAATTTATGGAAGTACTTCGCAGCAACAAGATCAATATTCTGCCCGAAGCCGATGTTAAGGGACGCGGACTTGTTAAATATGATGATAAAGTCCTTGAATTCCAGACGGCTGTTGCGGTTGAAGCCGAGGACGATTATGAACGTTCCGAAAAGCTTGCGGCGTTCAGCGAAAAGCTTGCGGATTCATGGAAGGGCGCGTCTGCCGCTGAAATTCCGCATATTCCCGAAAAGCCCGTACTGGCAGATCTTGAGAGGGTTTCAGGCTATAATGAAGCCGTTCTCAGCAAACGCTATATGCCTGTCGGTTATAAGGACATTGACGCTTCGCTTGAATGCATCGATCTTTCATGCACGTTTTTGTATACATTTGCAGGCAGAAAGCGTACCGGCAAAACGAACGCCATGAAGATAGCTATTGAAATGGCGGCGAAAAAAGACGGCGATATAGTGATAATCGAGCGCGGCAAAAATGAACTGAAACAGCTTTCAGAGCAGGTCGATGCAAAATATATTGAATCCAGTCAGGGATTATTCGATTTCCTCGCGGAGATAAAAGAGCCGTTTGTGCGCAGAAATCGCCGCAAACATGAACTTATGGATCAGGGAATGGAAGATATCGCGATTTATGAAGCCATGACGGAATTCAAGCCTGTTTTCATATTTATTGCATCGTTGGAGGAATTCCTGCAAATGGCTTATATGCCCGACGACGGAGCAGGTCAGATGAGCGGATTTTTGGAAAATATTTTTGATAAGGGCGAACTGCATAATATATTCTTCTTCGCCTGCGCCGACCCCGACAACAGTATCGACTGCATGGGATTCAACGGATATAACATTTATATGAACAGGCATGAGGGAACGCACTTCGGCGGCTGTCTTGACAGGCAAAAGCAATTTACGGCTGTCAATCTTAATTTTGCCGAACAGAGCAGATCGATGCCCAGAGGCGTTGCTCTTACGCCTTATAAGGACGACGATTCGCAGATGTATAAGGTAATAGTGCCTGTTATCGGAGGTGAAGCGAAATGATATCGATGCTTATCTGCATTTCAGATGAAAAGGAACTGAATTTTATAGTTTCATACGTGAAAGAGTTGGCGGAGCTTGAAAGCGACGAACGCTGGGATATTCGCGTTTGCAGGAGCGATGAAGATATTTTCGCAGCGGCGGACGAGGGCGAAGGCTATGATATGATACTGGTGGATAATTCAATTCCCGAAGCCGCGGCAGCCGTAGGAAAATGCAGGAGAATAAATCCTGACGCACATATCATGATAATCTCCGCGAAAAATCAATCCGCCGCCGACTGTATTTCTCCCGAATATATGAATATGGGCATAATTATGCGTCCGCTTACGCAGGAAAAACTCGAAAGCGGACTTCGGGAGAACGTCAGAAGTTTTGTGAAACGCATGAACGACGGCAAAACGGAAAACTGCTTTATTCTCGACAGCAAGGACGGCAGGCAGCTTATACCGTATAATACGATATCGTATTTTGAGTCGCGTGAGAAGAAAATATTCCTTTATACGCATTCGAACGAGTACTCATTTTACGATACCCTCGACAGGCTTGAGGAATCTCTTCCGCAGAGTAAATTTATAAGATGTCACCGCAGTTTTATCATCAACCGCAGTAAAATAAGCGGCATTGCCGTTTCTAAAAACCGCATAACCCTCGACAGCGGCGAAATGATACCGATTTCGAGAACATACAAATCTGAATTGAAGGAGCTGAAATAATATGGATAATTACAGTCTTGGATATGTTTTTACCGACGCGGAGCTGCAAACGCTTTTCAGCTGTCTGGGAATCGGCAGTACGTATGGTCTGCCCATAAAATTGCGCAGTTTTACGGAAGAAGAGGAAATGCAGGTGATACGCAGTCTGGTGCGGAAAAATGTTATAAGTCCCGACGATAATGACGGCTATGTGCTTGACGGCAGATTTCGGGAGGCTTTCCGCACGATAAAAGGCGGCGGAGGCTGCGTTTCCCTTATCTCGAAAAATTTCCCTTTAAGCGGATATATTTGCTTTGCAGGCGAAACTCCCGTTGTCTGGGAGATAGGCGCGTATACCGACAGGAAATTCACCATGACGACACCCGATATTGACAGCTTTTGCAGAGGTCTTGCAGAGGAGGGTTTTATTCCTTATCTCAGCGGATACAACGAAGGATTTTCCGCGGAACTTGGCAAACGTATCGAAGAAGCGGTTTCGGCGGCGGAGCTTACGGGGGAATTTTCGGGCATGAATTTCGCATTCACAGCAAAGGCAGTTAAAAACGGCGCGGTCAGCTATCTGATATCAGGCAGCGAAATAAGCGGAAATTATCTTGCCGTGGTAAAAAACGGAGTCTGCACTTTTGAGGAGCATAGCCGCGAAAAGCTTGTTTCTAAGCTGAAAATTATGTTGGGAGGCGAATTCTGATGAGGGAGATAGAGATTTACGTAGCTGCTTCTTCGGAATATTACAGCTTCAATATCGATGAAAATACGCCGCTTGCGGTAATAGCCGACGAAGTTTCCGCGATGCTGCGTCAAAAAACGATGATCGCAGGTGAAAACGCTCCCGATATGATCTTTTACAGCAAAGAACGCGGCGAGGTCTTAGACGGTACGCTTACCCTTGCCCAGCTGGGCATCACAACAGGGGCGGAATTGGGAATAATATAACCGCAGAACTTTGAAAAAAGCTGTCCACATTATGTGGACAGCTTTTTATAACATTTGCAGTTCGCATTTTGAACCGAGACGGATGATGTCGCCGCGGTTCAGAACGGTATCGGCTTCGATACGATGACCGTTTACGTAGGTGTGATTGGTGGAATTATTATCGCTTATTATGACCGCCCCGTCCGTTCTTCGGCGCAGACAGCAATGAAACTTCGAGACGTCACGGTTGGCTGTAACGCAGCAGACTCCATACGGGACGGGCGATTGATATCTGCCGAGAATAACTTTATCAGCAAGATCAGCGTTAAACAACACACCGTCCTCAACTCTTCTTATCGTTATGAAAAAGCTGTTCGGGGCATTGTTTACGCCTTGTATCTCGCCGTCTACGGAAATGAGAATAGTTCCCTTTATTTTATTCGTAAGCTGAAGCTGATTCTGGGATGAAACGATATGACCGCTGTTTATATCCGCTCCGCCGTCGAAATCCACATTTTTTTTGCGGTATTTCGGGACGGAAGAACGTGTGAGAATTATTGCCGCAAGCAGGACTGCGATAATTACGAGAAATACGATAAGACAGATAATGATAATAGTGGCATCCATTATTTAACACCGCTGCCAAACACCGTATTTACCGTGTTTTCAAGTGATTTTACCGTGCCGGAGGAGGCGGAAATTTTATCTCTCATGGCGTTCATCTCCATTTTTGTAAGATTCATGCGGCGCGCGAATGCGTCGCTTTTTTCATGTATAAGCGAAGCAGTATCTCCTTCCCATGAATTGACCGCCGATATTACTGAATTCCCGGTTTCGCTGCATATCGCGTTGTATTCATAAATAAGTTCGTTTATTAATCTCATGCATTCGTCAGCCGCGCCGACGCTGTATTTGAAATTACTCATAATTGTATGCGCTCCTTTCCTATTCTATTCTTTTACTGAAATGTTAATCGGCAATGCGGTCGGATCGATATCCGTGCCGCTGCTGCTCATAAGTTCGGAAATAAGAGCGGTCTGTAATTTCCCTTCGCCCGTGCAGTGCATAAGTGAACGGCGGTCGCTGTCGGCTGCCGTATTGGCTGCGGAGGAGAAAACATGGCTGAATTTCCTTGTTGTATTCTGCTGTTCGATAATTTTTTTGCGAATATGAGCCGCCATTCTCATGAGATGATCGTCGTCAAGCTGAGAAAGTTTGGATTCTATAACATCGAGACGCTTCAGACAGCTTTCGAGATCAGCCGCCTTTTTATCGAGTATCTCGCTTTCGCAAAGAAGTCTGTTATTATTAAGCCTATACATAAAAATTGTTCTCCTTTCCGTATTGCCGTGACAGCTTTATGACAGATCGCACGAAAACCGTGCGACGCTGCCATAAAATTCGTTATTATTTGATAACGTCGTCGTTAAGCTGCTGAACTTTGCTTGTGCCGGTGGTTTCAACCGTATTATAAAGTTTAGCTACTGCTCTGAGATCGTTTACGTAATCCTGAATCATATTCATCATCTGGCAGATGTCGCCCTGAAGCTTGTTGAACTTCGCGCGGTAAGCGTTCGAAGCGTCGCCCTGCCACTTGCAGGATAAGTTTTGTACGAGCTGCATCATAGAGTTGGTTTTGTTCTGAACTATTCTTTTCTGATTTTCAAAAGCGCTTGCGGACTGCTCAAGTCTTGCAGAATCCACACGAATAATGTTTGCTGTACTTGCCATAATAATACTTCCTTTCAAAATTGAGAAATTTGTGTTTGATGTGTGTGAAAATTACTGAACAATGGTCTTGCACTGATTTTCAGCGTTGTCGTAGGACTGAGCGATGTCCGCGAGCGTTCTTACGTACTGGTCGATAAGGTCGCAGAATGCGATCATCTGTTGGTTGTCTTTCTGGAAAAAGTTGTGGAATTCATCTCTTGCAGGACCTTCCCACATCTGACTGAGACTGTTTTCCATCTGAGTAAGCGCCTGAACCTCTTTTTTGAGATCCGCGTTCATAGTTGCGAGGGTGGTTGCGTCCTGTTCGAGTGCCTTGGGGCTGACTTTGATCTGTGCCATAAAAATTACCTCCGTTATGTGTTTTTAAGGGATTTTCTTTTCGTTTCCCTTGCTGTGATTATACTATAACATATTTTTGGGAGAATTTTCATTTTTTTGATAAACGGCACGTTTTTTAAGACGAACGGCATATTTGTAAGATAAACGCATTTTGTTTTTGAAATTTTCAGTAACGTATATTCCAAAAATTTCGGCAAATACTAACACCGCAGGAAAAGCCGTTACAGCAATTCCAGTTGGAATGAAGCGGAAAGGAGCTGAATAAAAATTTTTCACAACGAGGCGGAGGACGCAGGCGTGCTGTCACACGGCAAGGACGACAACGCAGTCTGTGGAAAATTTTTATCAGCGAACTCCTCTTTATTTCAAATGGAATTGCTGTAAAGCGGCTGTCCCAATAAATTGCGGAGGTAATTTAAAATGAAAGCAACAGGAATCGTAAGAAGGATAGACGATCTCGGACGGGTAGTTATACCTAAGGAGATAAGACGCACTATGCGCATCAGAGAGGGCGACCCTCTTGAGATATACACCAACAGCGAAGGCGAAGTAATTTTCAAGAAGTATTCAGCCATAAGCGAGATGAGCGAAAACGCGCTTAATGTAGCTGATGTTATGTACAAAACGGCAGGCTGTCCTGTGGTAATATTTGATAAAGATCACGTTGTGGCGTCGGCAGGACTTCCGAAGCGTGAATTCCACGAGCGGAGAGTATCGGCTCAGCTGGAAGAGCTTATGGAAAACCGCGGACAGTTTTTCTGTCCCGACGGCAAGACCAATAATTTTTTCCCTGCGGAGGGAGTGGAACGTACTGCGATAGCAGCCATGCCGATCATTACGGCAGGGGACGTATCGGGAGCGGTAGCGTTTATGACGTCGGAAAAACTTGCGGAAGCAGGCGATCTTCAGAAGAGCCTGATAACTGCCGCAGTTCAGTTTCTGGCGAAGCAGCTGGAATAATCTCTTACAAAATGCCGCACAATGCCGCGTCCGGATATTGTGCGGCTATTTATTTGCTGTTTGGTATTATTTAAGTGGAACTGTTCCCTTACATAATGTAGCACAAGTAAAAATTGATTTGCGTGGAAAATTTAAAATAAATATTGACTTATTTATGAAAATAGGGTATTATATGTATAGGGGATCGTTCGCGGAAAACCGCGGAGATCATTTTGGAGAGATTGGATATATATTAATGGTAAACAAAAGAAAGTGTATATTTACCGCAGGCGGCGCATTGATGACGGCGGCTGCGGTAATGCTTGGCGCAGTTTTTTCGACAGCTTCGCCGAGCAGGCTGAAATATCCCGTTTTTGGTGTGGACGTTTCAAATTATCAGGGCGATATCGACTGGCAAATGCTTGAAGAACAGGGCGTAAAATTCGCCTTTATAAAGGCAACCGAGGGCAGCGGTCATGTTGACGAGTCGGTCGCAAAAAATCTTGAAAATATAAATAAGACCAATATTGCAGGTTCATGCTATCACTTTTTCAGCTTCGACAGCGCAGGCGAAACTCAGGCTGAAAATTTTATAAATTCTGTAGATAAAGAAGATATAGATCTTCCGCCTGTAGTTGATATTGAATATTACGGCGATAAATCTTCCAATAAGCCGACTGCGGAGGAAACGGCAGCCATTCTTTCTCCGCTGCTTGAAAAACTGGAGGAACATTACGGAAAAAAGCCGATAATATATACGACCATTCCTGTATATTACCGATATGTTCACGATAAATTCAGCGACTATCCGCTCTGGATAAGATGCACTCAGCTTGAACCCGATCTTCTTGACTGGACGTTCTGGCAATACAACGACAAGGGAACTCTTGACGGGTACAGCGGCGACGAGCCTTGTATCGACTTCAACGTTTTTAACGGAACTGAGGAGGAATTTGACAGCTGTTATGTTAATTGATCAGGTCATACTGAAACTGAGACCGCCCGTTAAGGACTATATATGGGGCGGAACGCGTCTCAGGGAGGAATTCGGAAAAGAATCCGGGGGAGAACGTCTTGCGGAAAGCTGGGAACTCAGCTGCAATGAGGACGGGTTGAGCGTTATCGACGGCGGCGAATATGACGGCGTTTATCTTTCGGAATATATTGCAAAACACCCCGAAGCTATGGGCGAAAATTGCCGTAAATACAGCGATTTCCCAATTTTGATAAAGCTTATCGACGCGAAAGAAGATCTTTCCGTTCAGGTACACCCCGACGACGATTACGCCTTGAAAAATGATGGTAAGCACGGTAAAAATGAAATGTGGTACGTGCTGGACTGCGAAGCGGATTCTCATATAATTTACGGCTTCCGCGAGAGTATAACTAAGGAAGAATTTCGGCGCGCCGTCCGTGATAATACGCTGATGGAAAAGCTTAATTATGTTCCCGTGAAAAAAGGCGACGTGTTCATGATAAACGCCGGTACGGTGCATTCGATAGGCAAAGGCTGTCTTATGGCGGAAATTCAGCAGAATTCCAACGTTACTTACAGGGTATACGATTATGAGCGCAGAGACGGCGACGGAAATTTGCGTGAACTTCATATTGATAAGGCTCTTGATGTTATGAGATTGACTCCGTCGGAAATAACGGCGCGGCATAATGGGAAAATTCTTATTGAAAGCGATTTTTTCAGCGTATATAAAGAAGATTTTGACGGCGTCGGTAATATTATGCGAAACGATAAGTCGTTTACGCATATTCTGATAACGGACGGCTTCGGAATCATCGAAAGCGGAGACGATTCGGGAGAAATGCGCCTGAACGCAGAAAAAGGCGGCAGTTTTTTTGTTCCTGCCGGAGCAAGCTGGCGAATAAAAGGTAAATGCAGTATAATTTATACTGTAGTATAGAAATTTCGGAACGAATACGGGCAGCCTCTTAATTTTGCCAAAAGAGGTTTTCAGAGGCGACCTATAGTTCTGAAAACGGAGGTTTTAAAATGAAATATTATGTAGGAATTGATCTTGGCGGTACAAACATCGTCGCAGGCGTTGTTGACGAGGAGTACAACATCATAGCTAAGGCAAGCACAAAGACCAACTGCCCTCGCCCCGAAAAGGAAATTGCGGACGATATGGCGAAAATGGCTCTCAAAGCCGTTGAAAATGCCAATCTGACTATAGATCAGATAGAATGGGTAGGTATCGGAACTCCCGGTATTGCAAACAGCGCGACAGGAATTATTGAATTTGCAGGAAATCTTGGCTTCAATAATACTCCTATGGTAAAGTATATTCGCGAAAGCATCGACAAGCCCGTATTTATCGAAAATGACGCTAATGCCGCGGCTTACGGCGAATATGTTGCAGGTTCGGCAAAGGGCGCGAAAAACGCCGTATGCATCACGCTCGGTACAGGTGTTGGAGCAGGCATTATAATCGACGGAAAAATTTATGCAGGCTCAAACTTTGCAGGTGCAGAAGTCGGTCATACTGTTATCGAAGTTGGCGGCGCGCAGTGTTCGTGCGGTCGCAAGGGCTGTTTTGAAGCATATTCTTCCGCGACCGGACTTATCCGCATGACTAAGGAAGCTATCGCAGAGAATCCCGGCTGCATCATGGCTAAAATGGCTGAAGAACGCGGAAAGGTCACTGCGCGCACTTCGTTTGATTCAATGCGCGAGGGCGATTCTGTCGCAAAGGCTGTTGTTGATAAGTACATAAAATATCTTGCGGCAGGAATCACTAATACTATCAATATTTTTCAGCCCGACGTTCTCTGCATCGGCGGCGGCGTATGCAACGAGGGCGATCCGCTTCTTCTCCCCATGAAAGCAATCGTTGAGCAGGAAAACTTCGCAAGAAATTCCGAAAAGAAAACGGAGATCGTTATCGCTAAACTCGGCAACGACGCAGGTATCATCGGCGCGGCGTTCCTTGGTAATGCAAATTAAATTTAGAACATGTCTTCACAAGAAAATTGCTGAAAAGATGCGCGAGATTCTTGCGAAGACAGGTTCTTAGTGTATAGAAAAATATTTAATAAATAGAAGGGACTTTTTATGAAAAAGACAATAGCATTTTTGACAGGTATTATGTGCATTTTTAGCTTGACAGCTTGTGGGGACAGCGGTAATAATGAACGTTCAATTGACTCTTCGCGAGTTATCTGCGGTACTATTTCAGCAGGAGAGCATCATACGATTGGCGTGAGATCGGACGGGACTGTTGCGGCTGTTGGTTGGAATGAATACGGACAGTGCGATGTTTCAGACTGGACAGATATTACTGCTGTTTCAGGAGGATGTTATCATACAGTAGGCTTGAAATCAGATGGTACTGTTGTATCTAATACTGTTGATGATAATGATTACGATTGCGGACAATGCGATGTTTCAGACTGGACAGATATTGTTGCTGTTTCCGCGGGAGTTAATCATACAGTAGGCTTGAAATCAGACGGTACTGTTGTATCTACTAACGTTGAAAATAATGAAAAAGATTTCGGACAATGCAATGTGTCCGATTGGACAAATGTTGTCGCTGTTTCCGCAGGATATAGTCATACAGTAGGCTTGAAATCAGACGGAACTGTTGTGGCTGTCGGTGATAATGAGACCGGACAGTGCAATGTTTCCGACTGGACTGATATTGTCGCAGTTTCAGCAGGAACGAATCATACAGTAGGCTTGAAGTCAGACGGTACTGTTGTGGCTGTCGGTGATAATTTTTATGGAGAGTGCGATGTTTCCGATTGGACAGATATCGTTGCTGTTTCCGCAGGATATAGTCATACAGTAGGTTTGAAATCAGACGGTACTGTTGTGGCTGTTGCTGGTGATAACTATGGACAATGTGATGTTTCCGACTGGACAGATATCGTTGCTGTTTCGGCTGGAACTCATCATACAGTAGGCTTGAAATCAGATGGTACTGTTGTGGCTACCACTATTGTTGTCGATGATTACGATTGGGGACAGAGTGATGTTTCCGACTGGACAAATATCCGTGTATCATGACAAAGCATCTGTTTAGTATCTTCATGTGTGCGTGGAGATAATATATGACATTGTGCTATATGCATAGATTTTCAACCGAATATTTGTGCATATAGCTATTTTTTGTTTTAATGCAACAAAAACTCCTTTTTTTGACACCTTATTAGTGAATCGATTCCGAAGGGAGGAAATTATATGAATGATTTCTCCGCAGATGTAAAGCTTGCAATGAAAGGCAGTACGGAAGCTTTTGCGAGACTTTACGCCCTTGTGTATAAAGATCTTTATCATGTGGCGCTGTATAGCCTGAGAAATTCTCACGACGCCTGCGACGCGGTAAGCGATACTGTTCTTGACGCTTTTTGCAGCATCGGCAAACTCCGCGATGAAAAAGCTTTCAGAAGCTGGATAATGCGTATTCTGTCGGCTAAGATAAAGCATAAACAGCGCGAATATTTCGACGTCGCCGAGGAATTTTGCGAGGAAAACGAGCCGCAGAGTTTGTTTGAATATGGTAACATAGAGTTGAAACAGGCTGTTGAAGAACTTGAACCGCAGTCGCGGCTGATATTGTCGTTATCGGTCATCGAGGGCTATACAAGCGAGGAAATATCGGAAATTTGCGGAATTAACCCTAATACTGTGCGTTCAAAGCTTTCAAGAATAAAACGCAGATTGAAGCTTGAACTGCAATGACATAATAGACCTGTTCTAATATGTTTTAGAGCAGGCAAGACGAAAGGAGCAAGTTATGAATGATAACGAAAAGGTAAGGGAGATTCTGGAGCAGGAGAGCGTTCCAGAGAAGATAAGTCCCGAAAATATGAAGATAATGCTCGATGAAAAGACTTCCGCGAAAAAGCGGAAGAAAATTTCCATGGCAGGCAAAATTACGGCTATGGCGGCTTCATTGGCTCTCATCGTCGGAACTGCTGTCGGAACGGCAGGAATCGTACGCAATTTCGGAAATTCGAATCATTCAAGCGAAAAAAACGTTGGTATCGTTACTGATAATTACAAGCCGAAGAAGAATTCTGCCGAAAAATCAGAGACTGTTTCCACGGGGAATTCTTATATGGCAGGCGCGGAAAGCTATGGGCAAATATATAATCTGCTGAAAACCGAAAGCGAAAAACGCAGCAATTCGAGATATGTTGACAGCGGAACATTTGGCGCGGAAAACGGCATCGCGGCAGATAATTTTGGAGAAGAAGCAGCCGACGAGAGTTCTGTTGCTGTAGATATTGACGACGATATTTATTTTGACGGTGAAAAAAGCGAAACTGCTCCCGAAGAATCTTTCGATTCCGCGAACGGCGCAGAAGAAAATGAATTCTCGAAAACTTACGATCAGGAAGAGGGAGTTCTTGAAGCCGATATCGTCAAAACCGACGGCAAGAGAATATTCTACCTTTCGAATTCAGAAACTCATGACGATGTGGGATATCATGAAAGCTGCGATCTGAATATTGCAGCGGTCGACGACGGAAATTTCACAAATACAATGACTGTCAACGTCGCTCCCGAAGTAAATAATGAGGGCGACGGCTGGGAGACAAACGTATTTGTAAACGATATGTATCTTTACAACGATATGATCGCCGTTATCGGAAATGTGAATTCCTACCGCGACAGCTGCACTATTGATTCGGCAAAGGGTATTGATAATGAATACATGATAGACGATTATTCGTATGAGAATAATAACAGCTGTTTCGTATCGTTCTACACAAACGAGGATTCTCCGCAGCTTATCGGCACTTATTGGCAGGAAGGCGATTACAGTGACGTGAGGATTTCTCCCGAGGGCTATATGTTCCTTGTTTCGTCATATTATTCGCGCAGCTATGACGATATCCGCGGCGAGGACGATATAGAGGCTTATATCCCGAAATGCGGCGTTGATGAAGATGCAAGCTGTCTGCCTGCGGAAGATATTCTGCTTCCCGGCGGAGGTATTGACAATTCTGATATTTTGAGCTATACTGTTATTGGAAGTATCGATCTTAATACAGCAGGTCAGTTCAGCCCTGTTGACTCAAAGGCTCTTGCAGGCTATACGGGAAATCTTTACAGCTCCGCCGAGAATATCTATACCACGGTTGGCTGGGAAGATACGGAGATAACGAGAATTTCCACGGTTGGCGGAATTATTGCTCCTGCGGCTTCGGGTAAGGTCGAAGGCTGTCTCAAAGATCAGTTCTCCATGAGCGAATACAACGGCTATTTCCGCATTGCAACTACTATCGAAAAATGGGAAGTTATCAACAATGAAATAGGCGACGGCGTTTTTACGGAACAAGTTCCCGATGTTTACAGAGACAACTGCGTTTATGTACTTGATATGGAGCTTAACCAAGTCGGAAAAGTTGACGGATTCGGCATTGACGAAACCATAAAATCCGTGAATTTCAGCGGCGATATGGGATATGTGGTAACGTATGAGCAGACCGATCCGCTTTTCGCAATTGATCTCAGCAATCCTACCGAGCCGTTTATTACCGATGAATTCAAGATTTTAGGCTACAGCACGTATATGCAGAAATGGTCGGACGGACTTCTTCTCGGATTCGGCGTGGACGCTGATGAAGAGGGGATAGAAAACGGCGTAAAGCTTACAATGTTCGACAATTCAGACCCATACGATCTCAAGGAAGTCGGAACATATGCCGTTAATTCTTTGAACCGTGAAGAGTATTATATATACTCAAATGCCACATGGGAAAGAAAGGCTCTGCTTATCGCGCCCGAAAAGAATCTTATCGGCGTTCCCGTATGTCAGGAAAGCTGGTTTGACGACGGCTATGACTGTACTTCCAAATATATGTTCTTCTCCTATGAAAACGGCGAATTTATTCCGCTTGGGGAGATATCGAACGGGATGAGCGATTATAATGAATACGAAAGTTTCGTATTTGATCGCGCAGTATATATTGATGATTATGTTTATGCAATTTGCGACGGAAAAATGGTTTCAGCCGACGCTGCAACTATTACTGTTAAGGATATTGCAGAATTCTAATATCGGAGTGATGTTATGTGAAGAAATTATTATGCGCATTCGCAGTACTTTCCCTTATACTTGCAGGCTGCGGAAACGAACCTGACGAAAGTTCCGTGCTGCTTCCTGATGTGGGCGAAGCTTACGCAGATAATACCGATGAAGTCAGCGACAGCGGCAAAAAGAAAAAGGCCGACGATACGGAAACTTCCGCTGATTCTGATTCGAGTTCGGATTCGAAAGCCGTCGGAAATGATTCGACTGATAGCAGCGCTGCTGATTCCAACGATAAAGACGTCAGCAGGGTTTCTGACGAGAGCAGCTCTGTATCAAATAATGGCGATTCGGGCAATTCTGGTTCTGACGAATCAGTCGCGCCGTCAGCAGCCGAAAGCAAGGCTGATTCCACGCCGAAAACCGAAAAGCCGAAGGAATTATACTATCTTGAGGGAATCGTCTATGAAGTCCGCGACGGAAGTCTGCTGATAAATGAGACGGAACTCCGCAGGATAGAAGTTGGATTTTCCGACAAGAAAGCCGTGAAAAATGTGAATCCGGGCGATAAAGTTGAGATTGCTTATGACGGTCAACTTGCGGAAAGCTACCCTGCGCAGGCGCATAACGCTTATTCCGTAACTATTCTCGAAAGTGCGGATAAGGAATACAAGCTGCAAAGATTCAGCCATAACGATCTTGCATTTTCGCTGCTTCTTCCGAAAAACTGGACTGCCAAGGATATTGAATATCCGCAGGAGGGCGATTTTACCGACTGGGGAATACGTTTCACACCTGACGGGGCAAGCGGAAATCTTGATATAAGCTGGCATTCCGCAGCTGCTATAAAAGACCCCTATGATAAACTTCCGACGACGATAAATGGAAATTCCGCGGTTCAGTACAGCAAAACGGGCAAGTGGAAATTCTACGTTTTTGACAACAATTATATTGCAGCAAATAATTTCTTCGGAACTGACGAAAACGACGTTTACGAAGAAGAGTTGAATTTTATATTAAGCACGCTTGAATTTATATAATAAAAAAACCTGTCCCCATACAATATGAGGGCAGGTTTTTTTATCTGAACGGATTCTTATTTTTTCTCGGCAAGAAAATATTTAAACGAACCTGTTCCGCCGGTCGCGCAGTATGCGTAGTAGCTAAGAGCAGTAGACGCGTCGTCGGGCGAAATTTCTCCGTCGCGGGTCGTATCGGCGGCTTTCTGTAAATTTTCGGGGAGCGAGGACGGGTTGCCTGTTGCAAGCACGGCGTATTCCTGAAGAATGTGCGAAGCGTCGTCGGGCGCAAAAGTTCCCGATTCGTCCATATCACCCAGCGAATATGCCCCCTTGACTTTCTCGTATCTTGCAAGAGCGTATGACGGATAAGCTTCCTTATTTTCGGTAAGTATATATGTACGGTTGAGAATTCCGCCGTCCTCGCGCTTTTCGCCGAGAGTGTCGAGGATAGTGGCTGCAATCGCAAGATGACCGCGCTGCGACGGGTGAACGTCCATATCATCTCTGCCGTCCTGCATTTTTGTGAAATACCATGAGCAGCCGTCTGCATTATCCGAGAATGACGAGAAATCACCGTGAACGTCCGCAATCTCAACGCCTTCGATATTGCTTGCCTGATCTGCGAAAGCGGCTATAATGTCTTTGAATCTTGTACGGAAACTATTTAACATTCTTACATAAGAAGAAAAATGCTCATTGCAGTATTCTTCCTGAAGCTGAAAAGGATCGTAGATAGTCTGCAAAACTATTCTTGCGTTCGGATTCACGCTGCGGATCTCCGCAATGATAGCCTCAATATTGGGAACTATTTGAGTCTGGATAACACGGTCGTATTTGTCATAATTCTGATCGGCGTCAGTAAATACAATATGTGCGCGGAGACGGAGCAGAGCAGAATTAAATGAAAAAAGTTTGCCATCATCTTTTGCAAATTCAGAAACTTTACTCCTGTTCATCAACTTTTTTATATCTCCGAAAGACGGCTTTTCGGGAATATTTTCTGCGGTGTATCCGTCCTTGAGAAGATCGTTGCGCGCTGCAAAATCAAGAATAAATCTTGATGAATACTCGATGATATCGTTTGCGCCGACAGAAAGAATTACCACATCAGCTTCTGCAAGCTGCGCCTTTTTTTCAGCGTCGAAACTGCGTACGGCGGCGAGAGTTTCTTCGGTTGTCGCGCCGGCAACGGCGTAATTTTCAAGATTTGCGTCCATATAGTCGGCAACTATCTGAGCATAGCTGTATTCCTTTGCATCAAGTCCGTATCCCGAAGCTATGCTGTCGCCCAGTACGACGATATTATCGCCGTCGCCGTATTTTTCGGCATAAGTCGAGACCGTGCCTATTGATGAAAGAACCATGATAGCTGACAATGCAGCTGAAATAATTTTTTTCATAAAAATCCCTTTCTTATTAAGAAACTTATCAATATATGTCTGTTCGTGTTGATAATTACATTATATATGATTTTTTATCGTATGTCAAGATAATAAATGAATTTCCATATGTTCACTTTTTGAGAGTTTGTGTTCATAGAGTGTTAGAAATCAATTTTACTGTTTTGCATTATATAAGTGGAACTATTCTCTTGAATTTCTGCATAGAGATCAGTCTTTATCGTCCGTGTGAATTACATTCCGTACCCCTTGTGGGTACGGAATGTAATTAATATTGGGATTCATAAGGGACTATGTCCCTTATGC
>DETO01000149.1 GCA_002362135.1 Ruminococcus sp. UBA3286
TTTTCGGCAAATTTTGCTGAATCCTGCGTCAAAAAGCCTTGGTATACGACAGTATGCCTGCGGATTTTTTCCTTGACTTCAGCAAAATTATGCTCGAAAATCCGCACACATTTAGATACTAAACAAGCTCTTAGAAAAATTACTTGTAAAGAGGGAATTTCTCGCAGATAGCGTTTACGCCTGCACGAATCTCGTCAGCTTTGTTCTCGAAATCTGTAGCGCAGAGATAGATATACTCAGCGATCTTCTCCATTTCCTCAACGCCGAGACCTCTTGTTGTAACAGCGGGAGTACCGATTCTGATACCGCTTGTTACGAAAGGCTTTTCGGGATCGTTGTGGATAGCGTTCTTATTTACCGTGATGTATACTTCGTCAAGACGGTGTTCAAGTTCCTTGCCCGTGATATTGAAAGGACGCAGGTCAACGAGCATGAGGTGGTTATCAGTACCGCCGGAAACGAGGTTGAATCCGCGCTTGAGAAGACCGTCAGCAAGAGCCTTTGCATTCTTAACGATCTTCTGCTGATATTCCTTGAATTCAGGCTTGAGAGCCTCGCCGAAGCAAACAGCCTTGGCAGCGATAGTATGCATAAGAGGGCCGCCCTGAGTTCCGGGGAAAATAGCGGAATTGATCTTCTTTGCGAGTGCTTCGTCATTCGTCAGGATAAGACCGCCTCTTGGACCGCGGAGAGTTTTATGAGTAGTCGTAGTAACGATATCCGCATAAGGAACGGGTGATTCATGGCAGCCTGCTGCAACAAGACCTGCAATATGGGCCATATCTACCATGAGAAGAGCGCCTACGGATTTAGCGATCTCGGACAGCTTCTTGAAATCGATAGCTCTGGGATATGCGCTTGCGCCTGCAACGATAAGCTTAGGCTTATGCTCGTTTGCAAGAGCCTGAACCGTATCGTAGTTGATGCATTCTGTTTCATCGTCGAGACCGTAAGAAACGAAATTGAAGTATTTTCCCGAAAGATTTACGGGTGAACCGTGCGTGAGATGTCCGCCGTCAGCAAGGCTCATGCCGAGAACCGTATCGCCGGGCTGGAGAACTGAGAAATAAACGGCAGTATTAGCCTGCGCGCCGGAATGCGGTTGAACATTGGCAAAATTCGCGCCGAAAAGCTTCTTTGCACGTTCGATAGCAATAACTTCAACTTCGTCAACGCACTGACAGCCGCCGTAATATCTTTTTCCGGGATAACCCTCGGCGTATTTATTAGTAAGAACGCTTCCCATAGCAGCCATAACAGCAGGGGAAACAATATTTTCGCTTGCAATAAGTTCAAGATTGCGTCTCTGTCTTGCAAGCTCCTTATCCATAGAAGCGCCTACTTCGGGATCGTACTTTGATACGAAACTGATAGAATCCATAAGATCGTTATACATTTTAATCTTCTCCTTAAATCATATTTGAGGGTGTGTAATTATAAAACACGCCATTTACATTATACAACATTTTTGAAATTTTTGCAATAGCATAATACATATTTTGCAAAAAAATGAAATTTCAGGGGAAACAGCTGTTAATCGCTCGATTTTTCAGAAGAAATCTGCTTGAAATAATCGTCCCATGTGACATATGTCAGTGAAGTGGAATTTACAGCATAATATGACAGGATCGTTGAAGAGTCAGCAGGGTCGATAACGCCGTTTCGGTCAGCATCGCAGATAAGCATTTGTTCGTCGGTGACTTTGTAATTAATATTTGTAGCGATCGTGCTGTATAAACTCAGGACATTTGAAGCGTCATGAATATCAACTATGCCGTTTTTATTGTAATCGCCTAGAAATCGGCAGAAAGTTATCTCAAATTCGCCGATCGCCTGAGAACTGCCCACGGGATATATTTTCACTTCGGCTGAGGTTTTTTCATCTGAAAACGCCTCTTCAAGATCGTCAACCGATAATGTGCATTTTGATTCGATGTTCAGAGTTTCCGTAGCTTTTTTTGTGAATCCGCTTCCGCTTTTTTTTGGAACCTGCTCGAAAACTTTGATAGAAACTTTCATTCCGTCGGTATCTATCTTTCCTTTGGTTGAGAAATATTCGATTTTACTCGGCAGCGAATCGCAGGAGATAGTCATTTCCTTATAAAGAGTCTGAATGGAAATATCCTCGGTAATCGCCTTGTTTACGGGAAAATTCGACCATGCATTAAATCGCCGCTCGGTATACTTATCGGGAAAGCAGTTAAGTTTGGAAGTATCGATGGAATTAGCCTTGAGGACTTCTCCGTGGCGAACGGTTATCGTATCAAATGGTTTGCCATCAAAATCCAGTATCGTAACAGTATGATTCTGGGTGGAAGATTCAGCGGCAGCCGTGACGGTCGGTAATGCGGAAGCGATGAGCAGCACAGCAGAGAAAGCCGCAATTATCTTTTTCTTATTCGTTCTCATATAGTTCCTTTCTTCCTTGCACGAAGTAAAAGCGTATATTTTGCGTTGTGGCTGAAACGATAGAAAGATATTCTTTGTAATCCAAAACAAGCAGCATCACATGAACGCTTTCTAAACGTGTTGTCAGCGTATACTTAAGTTTGGCATAAAGAAGCACTTTATTGATTGGCAGTTCGTCAGCTATTTGTTCAGCAAGTTCGCGGAATTCGTTAATACGTTCATCGACAGTATCGTTATCAGCCAGTTCAAATGCGAATGAACCCGTGCGCAGATTAATAGGGTGCCAGTTGCTGTATTCAACATCTTTATAAAAATCAGCTTTCATTTTGGTCATCTCCCGACACGTTTTCAGAATTATTCTGATTTCTTAACTTTTTAAGTTTTACCTTAAAAGAAAGGAAACCCGAAATAACGGAAGCGATTATAAAAACAACTACAAGAATAACAGCGATCAAGCCTGTCGGAAAATTCTTTCCGTTATTGTCTGCGGCGATATACAGAAGCGTATCAGTTATCGGAAAGGTCATAAGTATCCTCCTTGTTGGACAGGGCGAGTTCGACAACTTTGCTGTAAAAACCCGCAGGATTCAGCATGATTCTGTCAGCGATAAGTTTCGCCTGAGTCATATCTGGAGCAAAGAGTTTCAGATCCATAAGATCGCTGTAGGAATCAAGGCAGCGCACGCATACGTAGCAGCCGTTTTCGAGAGTTTCAAAGTCGATTTTTATCTCCTGCTCATATTTAAGCCGTGTGAAATATCTCAGAGCAGCAAGAACAAGGCGGTCGCGGTACGCTTTCGGAGCATAAGTTTTCAACTCGCGGGCGCACGCCTTGCCTTTAGGAAGGAGAATATAATTTTTTTCGCCATTCTCCTCTTCAATCTTTATATGACCATTTTTCAAGAGATAATCGATAGAATCGTTGTACAGAAAAAAATTGACGCATTCTGTGCTTATCAGAATATCATAAAGATTTTCTGTTCCGACAGGTTTGTCGATCTTATACAGCAAATAGCAGATAAGAATATTCAGCATAGGAAGGTCGGTTATTTCGGTATTTGCCATTCTGCTGATCTTGAAAATATTTTCGTCCTGCATAATTTGTCACCTCAACAGAAATTCGGGTAATCTATCATTTTTGAAAGAAGCGCGATATTGACCGCTGCTTCCACGCATGGAACGGCTTTTGGAACGAAGCACGCTCTGTAAGAATTATCACCGGCAGGTCTGAATGCCGCTTTCAGCGTGATCGGCATTCCCGACGATATACCGTTGATAACGCCGCCGTGGCAGTTTGTTTTTGCAACGGAATATCCGCGGTCGTCTGTATAAAACGCGTCGTCGTACTGACTGCCGAGCATTTTTGCGGCTGAAAAACCTGCGCCGAATTCGATTCCCGATGCTGTCGGAATGCCGAAGATAAGCTGTGCGATATTATTTTCCAGACCGTCGAATACGGGAGAACCGACGCCTGCCGGAACATTTACCGAAGCGCATTCGACGATGCCGCCGAGTCGTTCGCCGGCCTCATTTGCTTTTGCCATATCCTCGATCATCAGCCAGCCTTTGCGGTCGCTGATCACGGGAAAATCCTTGCTGCGTACCGATATAACGGCGTCGCGGCTGATATTGACCGGATCAAAAGGATTATCCTTGATATTGTGCAGCAAAGCGATATGAGCGCCCGTATAAATTCCGCGGCGTTCGAGGATCTGTCCGCAGACTGCTCCTGCAAAGCATAGCGGAATAGTAAAAAGATCGCTGTTGAAAGCAAATTTTTTTACATCGCTGTAACCGCGGTAACGCAGCGCGCCCGTATAATCGGCAAGACCACGCTGAATATTGATATTGCGGCAGTCGTCGGACGTATCGATACAGGAATTCTGTATTACCGCACAAAGAGGAGCTCCAGTAGTGCGGTCATTACGGATACCTGACATGATACGTGGGGAGGAGATCCTTTTTTTATTAACGGCTGAAATTGATTTTGGAGCAGTCCTTGCAAGAAATTTAACTATTTCTTCGGCATCGATATGCTCGCCTTCAGGGAGTCCGTCAATATTGACGCCGATAATCGAATCGTGCGCTTCGCCAAAATATGAAACGGTTATCCTATTTTTCCATATCAATGACATCAGCATTACCTCCAAGCATAATATAGTCCTTGAAGAAGTCGGGATAGGATTTTTCCGCAGCTTCCGCGCCCTTTATGATGACTTCGCCGTCGCAGCGCAGAGCCGCGACAGCCGCCGCCATAACGATACGATGATCGCCAAAGCTGTCAATAGTACCGCCGTGAAGCCGCTTGACAGGCTGGATATCAAGACCGTCCGCGGTTACCGAAACATTTCCGCCGAGTTTGTTAAGCATATCTGCGCATGCAGCAAGACGGTCGCTTTCCTTTATGCGAAGCCTTTCCGCATTATAGATCAGCGAAGATTCAGAACCGTATGCTCCGAGAACAGAGAGGATAGGAACAAGGTCTGGAATATCGGAACAATCGGCTTTATATCCCTTAATTTCACCGTTTTCGCAGGCTGTACCGATCAATTCGATAATTTTCTTATCGCCCTGAACGCTGTTGGGATTCAAATTTCCAATCTCAACTTGCGAACCAAGAGCATTAGCAACATAGAAAAATGCCGCCTGAGAATAATCGCCTTCAACTCGTTCGTCATATGGGGCATAAGTCTGCCCGCCTTTAATCGCAAAGCCGGATTCTGTTTCGTCAATCACAATACCGAAACGGCGCAGAATATCGATGGTAATATCGACATATGGGCGCGATTCGAGACGTGAAGTCATGATGATCTCGGAATCTTCCTTTACAAGGGGCAGCGCAAACAGAAGCCCCGTAATGAACTGGGAAGAAACGTTGCCTTCGATTTTATAAATACCGCCGCAAAGCCTGCCGTCTATTTCGTAGGGCATTTTTTTAGTGATAAATTTTACGCCGTGTTCGGAAAGTTCTCTTACATAAATATCAATAGGGCGCATCGGAAGGCGTCCCTTTCCGTGAAAAACGGCATTAGCGCCAAGAGCCGCAGCGATAGGGATAACAAATCTGAGAGTAGAACCGCTTTCGTTGCAGTCAATATCCGCTTTTCCGCATAAATTTCCGTTTGTACCGTTTACGATTATCTCATTTCCACTGATCTCAAATGAAGCTCCGAGAGCCTTCATAGCTTCTATGGTCGCTTCGATATCCTTCGACATGGTGATTCCCGAAAGCTTCGACGTTCCGTCAGCAAGAGCGGCGCATATCACGGCTCGGTGCGCGCAGCTTTTTGAGGCTGGAATATTCAGTTTTCCTTTTAATGTGGAGGGTTTTATAAGAATATCCATTATCAATCCTCCTCCAACATGAGTTTGGCGAATACCGCAACAGGTACTTTGCGTATTTCGGCTTTGCCTATTTCTTCACAGACGATGTAGCTGATGCTGTCCGATTCGCACTTTTTATCTTTCGAGCAGTAGGGGAGAAGTTCGGACATCGGCGCTTCTGAAAAAGTGGGAAGCTTGTACGCTTCTACGCATTTTTCAAGACGCGCGGCAAGTTCGGCGGAACAGAAATTTCTCGTGATCATGCACATTCCTGCCGCAACTCCCATACCGTGAGTATAATTTGTGTAATTATGCCAACCCTCGACGGCGTGACCGAGAGTATGCCCGAAATTCAGTATCATTCTCTCGCCCTTGTCGAATTCGTCATTTTCAACAACGCTGCGCTTTATATCTATGCAAGTATGAACTATTTCGTCCATTACCTCATGAACGTCGCTTAAATCATGCTTTTCTACCAATTCAAAAAGAGCCTTGTCGCGTATCATGCCGTACTTGATGACTTCAGCCATTCCGCAGGCTAATTCTTCATCCGGAAGAGTGCGCAGAGTATCGCTGTCGCATATAACAAGTGCAGGCTGTTTGAACGCTCCTACCAGATTTTTACCGCCTGCAATATCAACGGCAGTTTTTCCGCCTACGGAAGAATCTACCTGCGCAAGAAGAGTTGTAGGGATCTGTACAAATTGAATGCCACGCAAAAAAGTAGCGGCTGCAAATCCGGTAATATCGCCAACTACACCGCCGCCGAGAGCAATAAGAAAATCGCTTCTTGTTATTCCTTCATCGCATAAAAAATCGTAAATTTTTCCGAGAGTGGAAAGATTTTTCGACTGTTCGCCGTGAGAGAAAGTAAATATCGACGCTCTTATACCGGCTTCGGAAAGCGAATTCATAAGTGTTTCCGAATAAAGACTGCCGACTGTATCGTCAGTTATAACAGCAGCTCTTTTAGAAGACAGAACACCTGATATAAGGCTTCCGCTGTTTTTTAGGCTTCCGCGCTCTATAAGTACATCGTAAGGGGCGCTTGTCCCGATGTGTATGGATTTCATTGTAGATCCCTGCCTTTTTTAATACTATTAATAATTTTCTAAATACTATTAATATAAGTATATCATGATATTCTTATCTTGTCAAGGAAAAATTGTGCAAAAACACGAAATCAATTTTCTTTTTTCGTCATAATTCAATCCTGATTTTCTTCCATAAAAATAAATTTGTGACAGAATGGAAAAATTTTTCAATTTACTATGGACAAATTAAAAAAAATAGTGTA
>DETO01000130.1:0-7113 GCA_002362135.1 Ruminococcus sp. UBA3286
ATTTAATATCTATCATTTTTATTTACTCCTTTATCAGAAATTTATTCTTGATTTTTACCTGTATTTCGGTAAGATTTACTCCTCGACAAGCTTTTCTGCAATAACTCTCAGATCGTCTTTGTCGTAAAACTCCAGAACGAGAACGCCCTTATTTTTTCCGTAATCGACCTTGACTTTCCTGCCAAGGCGTTCCTTAAGGGAAATTTCCATTTCCACAAAGTAATTGTCGATTTTTTTATCGGAATTTTTCTCAGCGGAATTCTCGGTTTCGGCTGATTTCTGCGCCAATTTCTCGACCTGACGGACGGTCATTCCACCGTCGGCAGCCCTGTTTGCGATGGCTATCATCATTTCTTCATCGTCGAATCCAAGCAGAGCCTTCGCGTGACCTGCCGAAATATCGCCGTTTTCAAGCATTTTCAGCACTCTATCCGGCAGCGCAAGCAACCTTACCGTATTTGCAATTGCCGAACGCGATTTTCCAACCATTTTCGCTACTCTGTCCTGAGTCATCCCATATTTCTCGATCAGTTCGTCATAACCGCGCGCCTCTTCAACGGGGTTGAGATTTTCGCGCTGCAAATTCTCAATAATGGCGATCTGCATTGCTTCAAGATCGGAAATTTCCTTTATATTTACAGGAACTTCGCTGAGACCAAGCATTCGAGCGGCTCTCCAACGGCGTTCGCCTGCAACGATCTGATAACTGCCGCTTGGAAGAGGACGAACGAGAATTGGCTGCAAAATACCATGCTCGCGGATAGATTCGGCAAGAGCAGTTATGGCTTCATCGCTGAAATATTTTCGGGGCTGATCGCGATTCGGCTCGATCTCCGAGGTGCGAAGGGTAGATTTCACTTGGATCGCGCTTGAATTGTCGCTGAACAAGGAATCAAGACCCGCGCCTAATCCACCTTTTGACATAAAAATTATCCCCCTTGTTTATTTTTTAAACGTGAAAATCCCGCGGCGCTTCTTCTGAGGAAGCACGGTCGGCTCGCCGAGAAGTTCCAGACCAAGCAGCGTATATGCGTCCGTACCTTTAGAAGTTTTATCGTAGTACATCACGGGCTTTCCATGGCTCGGCGCTTCGGAAATGCGGACATTTCGGGGAATTTTGGTCTGAAAAACTTTATTCGGGAAGTATTTTTCCACCTCGGCGACAACGTCGTTTGCAACGTTAAGTCTGCCGTCGAACATTGTGAAAAGAATTCCTTCGATATCGAGAGCAGGATTGTAATTATTTTTTACTATTTTTATCGTATTTACAAGCTGCGAAAGACCTTCAAGAGCGAAAAATTCAGCCAACATCGGCACAATTATACTATCGCTCGCCACCAAAGCGTTGATCGTAAGCGATCCCAAAGCAGGCGGACAGTCAATCAAAATATAATCGTAATTGTCCTTGATCGCGAGAAGCTGCATTTTCAGTCTGTTCACGCGGTTTTCCATGTTAATCAGTTCAATTTCCACGCCTGCAAGATCTTCCGTAGCGGGAATTACTGAAACATTTTTGAATTCCGTTGGAATAATCGCGTCCTGAATGCGCGCCTTGCCAACAATAATACTATAAGTAGAAATTTCAACACCGCGCTTTTTTATACCGAAACTCGTCGTGGCGTTACCCTGAGCGTCAGAATCGATACAAAGCACCTTTTTATCGCGCGAACCCAGATAAGCCGCAAGATTCACCACAGTCGTTGACTTACCAACGCCGCCTTTTTGATTAGCAACAGCGATAATCTTCCCCATCTAATCATCCTTTCTTTTAAAAGCCGCGCTTTTTTTCGCGCGCCTGATATGTCAATTTGCAGCATTATCACGGAAAAATCCGATGATAATGGCTCATATTAATATTATATCACTTTTCCATTGATTTGTAAATACTGTTGTCATTAAAAATCAAAAAAATGTTTCACATGAAACATTTTTGGGTGTTTCACGTGAAACATTTAAGAACAAGGTTCTAAAAATCAGCGTTCCACAGGGATTCTTACGCGGTATTCTATGTAACCCTCCCCTTGAATTTTACGTGAATCCGCGGAAATTCCTGCCGCCTGCATGGTTTCAACGGCGCGGTTTATGGTATTCACGAAAATTTTCACATTTTGAAAAACTTTGGAACGCCGCTGATAACTTTGATGTTCCTTGACACGTCCTATGTAATCGTCTACTAATCTCTCGGTTTTCTCGACGTTCAATTTGTTTTTGATGATTTTCTCCAGCATGATCAGCCTATCCTCGGGACTTGCAAGGCGCAAAAGTGTGCGTGAATGACGCTCCGTAAGCCCGAATTTAGTGATTAATTCGCGCTCATCGGCAGTAAATCGCAGCAATCGAAGCTTGTTTGCGACCGTACTCTGCGCCTTACCCAATTTCTGCGCCGCTTCCTCCTGAGTCAGCCCATAATAGCTGATCAGCTTTTCAATTGCAGCCGCTTCATCAAAAAACGAAAGATCCTGCCGCTGAATATTCTCCACAAGCGCAAGAATTGCCGATTCACGGTCGCTCATTTCGTGAATTATGCACGGAACAGCCTGAAGTTCGCACATTTTCGCAGCCCTGAGACGGCGTTCACCTGCAATAAGTTCGTATGAATCGTTCACCCTGCGAACCGAAAGCGGCTGTAAAATGCCGTTCTGCGCAATTGAATCCGCCAACGCCGAAATATCGGACAGCGAAAATTCGGTTCGCGGCTGATTGGGATTCGGGATTATTTTGCTTATTTCGATCTCCACGACCTTATTGATTTGCTTTTCCTTAGTAAAATTTAAAAAACCTGCCATAAAAATTCCTCGCTTTTACATATTTAGAACCTGTTTTCACAAGATTTTTCCGAAAAAAGTATGTATTATCTTATGAAAACAATTTCTTATTTTGCCTCTTAGAAGCTGTAATATTATTTTATCACAGGTCGGAAATAATTTCTATTAAAAAAATCCGACGTTTCACATGAAAACATCGGATTTTTTTTAAAATTCAGCTAAAATTACAGCGATTTCTTCTTGATTTGACTGCTATTTCGCGGATATTTTGTCGAAGTGTGCGATATTTTTTTAATGGAAATAATTCTGCGCTTATCGCTGTCAAGATTGTAATCGGAAATTGCAGAAACTTCGCCGTCCAGCAGCTTTATCGCATTTGCAGACGCGTCGATATCCTCGTTCGGCCCTTTCATTGCGATAAAAAAACCGTCAACCTTCACAAACGGCACACAATACTCGGATAAAACAGATAAATTTGCAACTGCACGAGCGCATGAAAAATCGAATTTTTCGCGATATTCCGCCATCCTACCAATATCCTCGGCGCGCCCGTGAATAAATTCAGCTTCAATACCGAGTTTTTCACACAATCTTTCGAGAAATGTTATCCTCTTTGCAAGACTGTCGAGCAGCGTTAATTTAATGTCATTTCGCATTATTTTAATTGGAACAGACGGGAATCCAGCGCCCGTTCCTACGTCAATTATTGCCGAATTTTCGGGAATTTCTACATATTTCAGCGCAATAACGCTATCAATGAAATGCTTTATAAGAATTTCATAAGGAGTGGTAATAGCAGTCAAATTAACATTTTTATTGTACTCGCACAGAAATTCCGCATACAAATCGAATTTCTCATACTGATCTACAGTGAGCGTAAATCCGTACTTCTCAAATTCAGAGCAACATAATCCAAAATCAGGCAGCATAATTATTTTTTCTCCTTTTTAAGCCATACAATCAGCATTGAAACGTCAGCAGGAGAGACTCCGGAAATACGCGACGCCTGCCCGATCGACATAGGCTGAATCTTATTTAGTTTCTCGGCAGCTTCAAGTCTGAGACCGCGAATTTGGCTATAATCCGTGTTTTGAGGTAGAATTTTGTTCTCCAGATTATGCGCCTGCTCTATCTGATCAAGCTGTTTTTCTATATACCCTTTGTACTTGATCTGTAATTCCACTTGTTCACAGACATCGGCAGGAAGATTTGGTCTGTTAGCATCAAACGGAGCAATATCGTTATAATTTAGTTGTGGACGGCGAATTAATTCGGCAATTTTACAGCCTGTTTTCAGCGCGGAAGTCCCATTTTTCTCCAAAAAATCATTAATTTCTGCGGAAGGCGCAATTGTTTCACGTGAAACACGCTTGATTTCCGCTTCAATCTGTTTAATTTTAGAGTTGAGTTTATCCAATCGCTCCTGAGAATTCAAACCTATCTTGCAACCAATCGGAATAAGACGCTGATCAGCGTTATCCTGCCGAAGAATCAGTCTGTATTCGCTGCGCGAAGTCATCATTCGATAGGGATCGGAGCAGCCTTTCGTCACCAGATCGTCTATCAGCGTACCAATATACGAACCAGAACGCTCCAAAATCAGCTCGTCCCTGCCAATAATTTTCAGAGCAGCATTAATTCCTGCAACAATTCCCTGCGCAGCGGCTTCTTCGTAACCAGAACTGCCGTTGAATTGACCCGCGCCGTACAATCCACCGATTTTTTTGAATTCAAGCGTCGGCTTAAGCTGAGTAGGATCGCAGCAATCATACTCAATAGCATAGGCGGGACGCATTATTTCAACGTTTTCCAGTCCCTTAATAGTTTTCAGAAACGCCAATTGAACATCTTCGGGCAGCGACGACGACATTCCCTGCAAATAGTACTCATCTGTCGTCAATCCCATAGGCTCGACAAAAAGCTGATGACGCGGTTTATCAGAAAATCTTACAACTTTGTCCTCGATAGACGGACAATATCGGGGTCCAACGCCTTCTATTCTGCCAGCATACAAGGGTGAGCGGTGAAGATTTTTAAGTATCACTTCATGAGTATTACTATTTGTATAAGTTACATAACAACTCACCTGATTATCAAGATTATCAGTCGGTGTTTCAAATGAAAACGGAACTATTTCAGAATCTCCGTCCTGCTTCTCCATGGCAGCAAAATCAATACTGCGCTTGTGAACTCTGCAAGGAGTACCGGTTTTAAATCTCCGCAATTCCACGCCATGCTGAATAAGGCTCTCGGAAAGCGGTTTACTCGGAAGCGCGGAATCCGGTCCCGATTCATAAGAGTATTCCCCAATATGAATTTTTCCCTTTAAATAAGTTCCCGTGGCGATTATGACCGCCTTCACCTTATATTCCGCGCCAAGAGAAGTAATAATTCCCGATATCTCGCCATTTTCAGTAACTATTTCTGCCGCCTCCGCCTGTTTTACAAATAAATTATCCTGATTTTCGCAGACTTGTTTCATGTAATTATGATACATAACACGATCAGCCTGAACTCGCAAACTATGAACGGCAGGCCCTTTTCCCTTATTCAGCATACGACTTTGAATAAAACATTTATCAGCAGCTTTACCCATTTCACCGCCCAAAGCGTCGATCTCTCGTACAAGATGACCTTTTGCCGTACCGCCAATCGACGGATTACAGGGCATATTCGCAATCTGGTCCAAAGAAATTGTAAACATCACCGTTTTGCAGCCCAATCTTGCCGCAGCAAGAGCGGCTTCGACGCCTGCATGACCTGCGCCAACCACGGCGACGTCAAATTCACCCATAAAATATGACATAACTATCCCTCTTTAATTGTTTCACGTGAAACATTTATTTTCCAACACAAAAACGAGAAAAAACTTCATCAACAACGGCGTTTGTGATTCTCTCGCCCGTTAATTCGAGTAAGAATCCCTCTGCCTCATCGATAAGAACATTCACGGCGTCGAGCATTTCGCCAGACAGTATCGCTTCTTTAGCATTTTCAATACATTCCAGCGATTTTTCAATACATCTTTTCTGTCTTTCATTGGCAGCCAAAGTATTTGAAAAACTGTCGGGATTTATTTCAAAAACCTGCTTTACCGCAGATTCCAGACATTGAATATTCTCATTTTCCTTAGCCGAAACATATACTATTTGTATAAATTGATCTTTCAGGACATCATAACCTGAATCAGTCCCGGCATCGGTTTTGTTGATCACAGCAATAGCTTTCTTATCTTTTAATCTATCAATTAAGTCGAAATCGTCCGCCGTTGGAGGACAACTTCCATCAAAAACAGCTAATACCAATTCAGCCGATTCTATAGCCTTTTCTGCGATATCAATACCAATCCCCTCGATAATGTCATCGGTATTATGAATTCCTGCCGTATCCGAAAGCCGCAGCACAATATCGCCCAGCCGAACCGTTTCTTCAACAACATCTCTGGTAGTGCCTGCAATATCTGTCACGATGCTCCGCTGAAATCCGCTGAGACAGTTGAAAAGCGTTGATTTTCCAACATTCGGTCGACCAATGATCGCTGTATATACTCCCTCACGTATAATTCTGCCGTCGTCATATGAATCTATCAGCGAATGCAGTTCCTTTGCTGTAAAATCGAGAGATTCAAGCATATTCTGCGGTTCGACCTCCTCAATATCCTCATCGGGATAATCAGTCCAAGCAGCCAGTCCGCTAAGAAGGCGAAGCAGTTCGTCCGAACACTTTTTCGCCTTCTTAAAAATCGCGCCCTCACGCAGATTTTCAGCCATTTTCAGCTCGGTTTCCCCTTTGGCGGAAATTATATCCATAACCGCCTCCGCCTGTGTCAGATCAAGCTTTCCATTTAAAAAAGCGCGCTTCGTAAATTCTCCGCCCTCCGCATTTTCCGCGCCGTTTTTCAGAGCGGCACGGAGAATTTTTCGCGAAACATACAGACCGCCATGGCACGAAATTTCCGCCGTATCCTCGCCCGTATAACTATGCGGAGCTTTAAAAACGGTAAGAATGCAGTCGTCTATCCGCTCGCCGTTATCGAATGCAATACCGTAAGAACAGGTATATCCCTTCATTTCGCCGACGGAAACGCCGTTAAATGGTTTGAAAATCTTCGCCGCAACGTCAAGCGCATTCTCGCCCGAAATGCGTATAACTGCAATTCCGCCGACAGCGTTCGGCGTTGAGATCGCAGCAATTGTAGACATAAAAATCACTCCTAAAAAAACAACGGCATTAATGCCGCTGTTCCGATTCATGCAAATCAAGTTTTTACTTGTGCTATATTTTGTCAGGGGACGCTGTCCCCCGACACCCTCTGCATAAGGGACATAGTCCCTTATGAATCCCAATA
>DETO01000130.1:7425-8451 GCA_002362135.1 Ruminococcus sp. UBA3286
AATATTAATTACATTTCGTACCCATCTGGGTACGAAATGTAATTGACAGGGACGATAGAGACTATTCTCTATTCAAAGGATTCAGGGAAACAACGTTCCTGACATAGTACGGCACAATAAAATTAATTTGCATATATGACCTAAATTAGATATTTATATTAAAACTCGATTTTTCCGTAGAGACCGCCTTCCATCGAATCTTCGGGCTTGGGTTTCTTATAATCCTTCTCGAAGCTTGTGGAAAGGTCGATAGCCTTAGGCTCAAAAGGCTCGCGGTTAGTTCTCGGACGTCTGTTTCTGTCGCCGCCCTTACGGTCGTCACGTCTGCCGTTTGATCTGCGTCTGTTGTTATTTTTAGGATTATTCGAGGAAATGATGATCTTTCTGTAAGGCTCTTCGCCTACTGAACGTGAAGAAACGCCCTCTATCTCGGAAATTGCGGAATGAATAACGCGTCTCTCATATGGATTCATCGGCTCAAGCTGCTGCGATCTGCCGGAACGCAGAACCGACTTTGCAACCTTGACCGCAAGCTGCTGGAGCGTTTCCTTTCTCTTGCTGCGATAACCGAGGCAATCGATAGTGATGCGGAAATAATCCTTATCGCCCTTGTTGGCGATGATCGAGCAGAGATACTGGATAGAATCGAGAGTTTCGCCGCGTCTGCCGATTATCGTGCCGTTATTGTCGCTTTCAATGTTGATGATCGCGCCCTTTTCATTCTGATAAACAACGAAATTCACGCCGATCTCCATAGCATTCAGAATAGATTTTATGTAATCCTTGGCGATCTTCACCTTGGGGTCAAGCCTGGATTCGTCCTCGATAAGTTCATATTTTTCTTCTTCCGAATCCTCTTCAGCATTGGAAGTTTCCTCGACTGCGGGAACTTCTTCAACCGCAGGAGTTTCCTCAACCGCGGGAGTTTCCTTAACCACGGGAACTTCTTCAACTGCGGGAGTTTCCTCAACCGCGGGAGTTTCCTTAACCACGGGAACTTCTTCAACTGCGGGAGTTTCCTCAACC
>DETO01000055.1:0-160 GCA_002362135.1 Ruminococcus sp. UBA3286
TGTATTATACAGAGAACTTTGACTCCCTATATCTCTTGCAAAGTTGTTACTCTATTGAGTCCGTCTCTCATATTTTTCTATCCCTTATGGGATAGAAAAATATGAGATTTCGGGTTTCAAAAGGGTGAATCACCCTTTTGCAGGGGGTGTCGGGGGACAG
>DETO01000055.1:482-9128 GCA_002362135.1 Ruminococcus sp. UBA3286
CTTGACAATAATTTAAACGTATGATAGAATAAATTAAGAAATTATAACAAATGGGCAGGGATAGAATCATGAGTACTGTTTTATTATTGGAAGACGATGAAATACTTAACAAAAATATTGCGCTTGCTCTTGAATCGGAGGGGTATAAGGTCATAAGAGTTTACAGCGTGCAGGACGCCGAAAAATCAGCCGATCTTGCTGATCTTCTTGTGCTGGACGTTCTGCTTGACGATGGAAACGGCATGGAACTATGCAGGCGGCTGCGGAAAAAAATGCAGACTCCCATAATTTTTCTTACTTCCTGCGACGACGAAGCCGATATTGTTGAGGGACTTGACAGCGGCGGAGACGATTATATTACAAAGCCGTTCCGACTTCGTGAACTGCTTTCGAGGATTCGAGCAAATCTGCGCCGATCGCCTGAAACTCCAAAGGCTTCGGAACTTCTGGAAGCCGAACTTACCGCCGTTGAGAGCAAACTTCTCGGCTATCTCATGTCGAATCGCGGTCATTACCTGACGCGCGAGCAGATACTTGATTATTTATGGGACTGCAAGGGAATATTTGTCAACGATAATACGCTTTCGGTGAATATAAGCCGCCTGCGTGAAAAACTGAAAAAATACAGCTGCGGACAGATCGTAACAAAAAGGGGATTGGGCTATAAATGGACAGATCAGACAAATTCATAAACAATCGCCAATCGAGACGACTTGTCCTTGCTTTTTTGATAATGATCGCGGTATCGGTGATATTCAGCGCGTTTATTTCTGTAAAGGCGGCAGGATATATTTCAAAAGAGCAGCTGAAAATTTACTTATCCGCGGTAGGCGGAGGAGATATATTAAAAGAGCCTGCCGAGGAAGATATAGTCCGCGGAGAAAGCATTCTTGATTTTCGCGGCATAGATTCAAATATTCCGCCGCAGCTTGTATATGATTATTCCGCGATACGCCGCCGAGTGTTTATTTTTATGCTTGCTGTAACGATCATTCCATCGGTTATCTGGCTGTTGTATTCAATGAAAAGCCTGTTCAGCGTATACGACGACCTCGAGGAATTGCGGAAAGAATGCATCAAGGCGGCAAATGAACTCGGTTATTCCATAAAGCTTAAAGGACAGGGTTCCGACTGCGTGCGCAGAATTTCCGAATCGGCTGAAACTCTCGTAAACCGCATGAATTATCTTTACGCCGAAATAAAAAATGAAAAGACGTATCTGCGCGGTTTTCTTGAGGATTTTTCTCATCAGATAAAAACTTCTCTTGCAGTTATACGGCTTAATACCGATATATTGGCAGAAACTGAAGATCTTGACGAAAAACGCCGTGAAGAGCTGGACAGCGAGATGCAGCTTAATCTTGACGCAATGGAAAATCTTGTCGTTCAGGCTATCAAGCTTGCAAGGCTTGATATGGATACTGTTGAATACAAGAAGGAAAACTGCCTGCTTAACGATACGTGCAGACGCGCAGTCAAGCGTATCCTGCCTCTGCTTAGAAAGGAGAATATTGCTGTATCATGCGAAATGCACGAGGATATAATTCTGATGCACGATAGGGGATGGCTTTGCGAGGCTATCGAAAATATACTTAAAAATTCAGCCGATCATTCGGGCTGTACCGAAATAAAAATAGAGATATCCGAAAATCCCATATCGATAATTCTGGCAATAAACGATAACGGAAGAGGTATTCCGCAGAAGGATATTCCTAAGCTGTTTGAGAGATTTGCGAAAAAATCAGGGGATATTACGATGAAAAGCGCAGGACTGGGAATGTCAATTGCTCAGAAGATAGTTCACGGTCAGAACGGAGAGATTCTTGTTTATTCCACAGAAAACGAGGGAACGCGTTTTGAAATTGTATTTCTGAAATAATTTTCAGAAATACAGATTTTGTAACTTTCACGTAAGATTACGTAATTATAATCATATTAGCAAATAAAAATCGGAGGTATTTATATGGAAAACGTGATCATTACTGTTGAAAAACTGACAAAACAATACGGTAAGGGCGAAAATGCTCTGCTTGCGCTGAACGATGTTAATTTTAAGGTTCACGAGGGAGAATTTGTTGCCATAACGGGCGAAAGCGGAAGCGGAAAAACAACGCTGCTTAATTGTCTCGGCTCCCTTGACCGCCCTACAAGCGGCAGCATAATTGTTGACGGAACTGATATAACAGTTCGCAACGACGCCGAACTTTCCGCATATCGCCGCCGAAAAATCGGATTTATTTTTCAGATGTACAACCTTATTCCCGTGCTTAATGTGGAGGAAAATATCGTTCTGCCGCTGAATCTTGACAATACCGAACCCGATATGGAATATCTTGATGAATTGCTGAAAATTACCGGACTTACTCAAAAGCGTAATAATTTTCCCCACGAATTATCGGGCGGGCAGCAGCAGAGAGTTGCATTTGCGCGTGCCCTTATTCATAAGCCGCCGATAATTCTTGCCGACGAGCCTACGGGAAATCTCGACAGCAAAAACAGCCGCGAGGTTATTTCCATACTTAAAAATTCAATCAAGAAATATAATCAGACGCTCATTCTTATCACTCACGACGGAAGTATCGCGGCGCAGGCGGACAGAATATTCCGTATAACAGACGGCGTTCTTTCCGAATAAGGGGGTGAGCTTATGAAACATCTTATATCGCTTTCGCTGAAATATATCAGGCGTCAGAAATTAAGAACGGCTCTTACTTTCATGTGCATTACTCTTTCAGTTTTTATTTTAAGTTCATTCGGAGCATATCTGGGAAGTATCGTTCAGACTATGAAAAATTCACAAACGCGTAAGTTCGGATCGTATGAAGCGGATATCACCAGCTGGATAGATCAGATGGAAAGCGAAGATCAGGACAAGGCTTTAAAAACTATAGCCAATTATGCTGCCGTATCGGATTACTGCGCGTTTTATCAGGAGAAATTTGATTATTCCTCGACAAATAATAAACCCGAACCTGACGGAAGATTTTCTTTTCTGGAATTTTCCGACGGAAAAAATGTTGAACGCATACGGTCTCTGACATATGATTCAACGGCAGGAAACGCTTCTTTATGCGGTCAGTACGGACTTTACAACCCTAACGACGTCGAATATGATATTGATTTTGACGCAGGCGACGGATATTTAGTTCCGGGCTGGCTAAGGGATATGGGGTATTCCGAGGGCGATACGATAACGTTTACGCTGAAAAACGTCAACGCCGCTTATGACGAAGATTCGGAAATTATAAAGGCGGCGCGCGAAGAAAATATGAAAGAGAAAGGTTCTTCCGTATTTGCCGACGACGCAGGATATGCCGATCTTGAATATGAGGAAAAAAGGAAAGCGTCGCGCGTTTCCCTTGCGACTCATCTGATTTATAATAAAGATATAAAATTCAAAGATATTCCGATAACCGAAGAGGTATACGGCGAAAGTCACGAATATACGCTGAAAATAGCAGGATTTAACGACTCTCTCAATGGCGATATGCTGATACGCGCAAATAAAGGAATATCTCCCATGTTTGATTCGCTTAGGACAGATTCCGACGCGGAGTCTTACGGGATACAGAATACATTTGTAAGAATCAACGAAAATCTTGATATTGAGGACGGCTTGATGATGCTTTTTGAAGATCTGGGATTTTCAGCAGGAGATTACAGTTTATATCCGCCGTCCCTAAATCAATATCTGCTTTTGCTGGAATTCAGGTTATCAAGCGGAATTGCGAATTATATTCCAATATTGGCTTTACTTTGTATAATCGTGCTGCTTATATGGCTGCTTGCGCGATTCGTTATCGACAATGCTTTTGAAATATCCGCGAAAGAGCGCAGTTCGCAGTATGGTCTGCTCAGAGTTCTGGGAACGTCAAAAGGTCAGACGGCGGCGCTTGTGTTCACGGAAGCGGTCTTCTATATGCTGACGGCAGTTCCGACGGGAACGGCGCTGGCGTATCTGCTATGCTATTCTTCCGTATCCGCGTTGAGAAACGTTGGGTTTGCCGACTTTGAATTCTGCATATATCCTTTAATTGCCGCGATATCAACATTCCTTTGCATTCTGGCAATATTCATATCGGCATATACTTCGGCAATGTGGGCGGCGCGGAAACTTTCGCCTGCGGAGGCTCTGAATTTCGGAAAACCTAAGAGCAGGAAGAAAATACGCCATCATAAATCAAAGCTGAAACTCGGTTCGAAGAGATTTTTCCTGCGATATATCGGGAAAAATATAATGAGAAGCAAGAGCCGCTATTTTATCTCCACGATCACAATGACGATCGGCATATATTTGTTTACATTTGTAATTATAATAGGAATGACCGTAGGCAAAGAATTTATGAACCAATTTGACTCGGAAGACAGAATTCCTGATTTTATCGTAAGATTTTATGATAATATTTGCGTTGATGAGATCGACAGTGAATTCCGCAATAACGATCTGTTTTCAATGGTAGAAGCCAATGGAACGTGTCTTCCTCGTTTTGATCAGGACGATACCGACGATACTGATGATACTGAAAGCGATATCAGCAAGTTTTTAAAGAGCGTTTCGTTTTATGGTAAAGATAAATATCAGGATCTGATAAATTTTGTTGATGTTTCGTATTTTGATAAATATCTTGCAGAACCGCTGGGAATGACGTTTGAAGAATTTTCCGCATTGGACGGCGTTATTTTCAGACAATCCATATATGGCCCGACAGATGAAAACGGCGAACGTGCTGAACATGAAGAGGGCTATTGGAAATTTGAGGAGTCAGACGTATTCGACGCCAAAATGAAGCAGGGCGATAAAATAAAAATAATTGGAACTATGTGCGACAAACGCGGAAACAATGGTTTTATCGCTTCTATAAATTCCGATATTGCAAAGGAATACTGCGACGATGTATGGGTTAGGATTAATATAAACGGCAGCGAAAATTATCCTGAAGCTGAAAAAATGTATACGGAATTCATAAAAAAATACAATGCAGAGGGAAATTCAGAAAATTATTATATGTATTCTACAGGTCTTAGCGATTTTGTGAAAGCGGTCGTGAAGATGGTTCTTGTATTGGTAGGCGCGATATGGGCGGTTGGAATACTTTCCATGGTAAATTCTATCAATACGGGCGTTCTCAACCGAAGCAAGGAACTGCTTATGCTGCGAAGCGTCGGGATGACTAAAAAGCAGCTGCAAAGAACTATTATGCTCGAAAGCATGATGTTCTCCGCCCTTTCCTCAATATTGGGAATCCTGCTTGCCGCCGCGTCTTATGCAGCATTCATGTATGGAAATGGTGAAAAAGTATCGTTTGTCGGAGTGGGCGGAGCAATAATTATAACAGCGCTGGTTAATATTCTTATAGCGGCAGCTGCGGCTGTTCCGGGCATCAGAAGCCTTGAAAAATCAGAATCATTGATAAAACATACAAATTAATCTTAGACAGCGTCATGCGGAATGCATGGCGCTGTTTGCCCTGATAATAATGGCAATGTTTTACGAAAACAAATTTTAAATACATATTGTTAAGAACGCGCGAAAAGTATGTGAAAATATTGTTAAAAACGCTGAATTTTTGCGATGTATTCATTGCCGCGAGTAATAAGGGTTGCATTTTTTAGGGAATAATAGTATAATTAATATATATAGAGTGATATGTTAGGCTTGCTGACACACATGATTTGCTTAGGAAATGTGCGTGGCGAGATATTAAACAGGCTCTTAATATTATAGAAACATAAAAGAAAAGGAATCATGAATGAAATGGGAATCGATATAATAAAAAAACGCACGATGATCATAGGAGCGGGCGCGGCTGCAACGACCCTTATAAATGAGATCTTTAATGCTGTAAGTTCACCTTACGCTGCTGACAAAGGCGCGGCTGCGTTTGAGCCGGTATGCATTATTGACAACGATCCCGAAAAGCTGGGCATGGAAATATGCGGAGTCAAAGTTGTCGGTTCTACCGATAAGATATCGGAATATGCCGAGAAATATAAAATAGATCAGATAATTCTTGCTATTCCGTCTCTGTCCGTTGAAAAGCGTCAGGAAATAATAGATATCTGCAATAAAACAAAACTGCCGATAAAAATAGTTCCCTTTATAGGCTCGCTTATTCTCGGAAATTCTGCCGCATTCCTGAATCAGGTACGCGATATAAACGTTGAAGATCTGCTTGGAAGAGATCCTATAAAATTCAACAACGAGGAGATACGCAGATTTATAAAGGGCAAGCGCTGTATGGTAACGGGCGGCGGCGGAAGTATCGGCTCGGAACTTGTACGACAGATTGCAAAATATGATCCCGCGCAGATAATTATCGTTGATATTTATGAAAACAACGCCTATGAGATACAGCAGGAGTTGACAATGGAATATGGCGAATCTCTCAATCTTATTACGCTTATTGCTTCCGTTCGCGATTATTTCAGAATGAGTAAGATATTTGAAAAGTACAAGCCGCAGATAGTTTTTCATGCGGCAGCGCATAAGCACGTTCCGCTTATGGAAACTTCGCCTATGGAGGCTATCAAAAATAACGTTCTGGGTACGCTTAATGTCGCTTCTCTTGCGCAGTACAACGATACTGAAAAATTCGTTATGATATCTACCGATAAGGCTGTAAATCCTACGAATGTAATGGGCGCGTCAAAAAGATGCTGCGAAATGATAGTTCAGTATCTTGCGCAGCAGCACGACGGATGTACAAAATTTGTCACTACCAGATTCGGAAACGTTCTCGGTTCAAACGGTTCGGTTATCCCGCTGTTCAAAAAGCAGATCGAAAAAGGCGGCCCTGTTACTGTAACGCATCCCGATATCACGCGATATTTCATGACAATACCGGAAGCTGTAAGTCTTGTTATGGAAGCGGCTGCTATTGCGGAAGAAAGCCAGATATTCGTTCTCGATATGGGCAAGCCCGTGAAGATCGTCACGCTTGCGGAGAATCTCATACGAATGTACGGGAAAAATCCTTACAGCGATATAGAAATACATTTTACAGGTCTCAGACCGGGCGAAAAGATCACGGAAGAACTTCTTATGGACGAAGAAGGTCTGCACCGTACCTCGAATAAGCTGATATTTATCGGTCGGCAGATAGAGGTCGACGGAGAGCATTTTGCCGAAAAGCTGAAAGAACTGGAAAAAGCTGCTCTTGACAATAATGATGAGATCGCGATAAAGGCGCTGCATGAAGTTGTTCCTACTTTTGTAACTCCCGAAGAATTCAATAAAAAAGAACTCCAGACCACGGGTCAATGAGAGTCCGTTCCGAATGAAAGGCGGTAAATTATATGTCAACAATATTTCTTGCAGGCGGAGCAGGTTATATCGGCTCGCATACGGCCGTTGAACTTCTGGAAGCGGGATACGATGTTATAATCGCAGATAATTACTGCAACAGCTCGCCTGCCGCATTGGACAGAGTTCGAGAAATTACCGGAAAATCGCTTATATCTTACGAACTCGATATCAAGGATAAAGATAAACTTTCAGAGGTTTTCCGCGATAATAAAATAGACGCGGTTATTCATTTTGCCGGATTGAAAGCTGTCGGCGAATCGGTTCAGAAGCCTTTGATGTATTACAGAAATAATATAGATACGACTCTTTCGCTTCTGGAATGCATGGCGGAATTCGGCGTCAATAATATTATTTTTTCCTCAAGTGCAACTGTTTACGGCGAGGAAAATCCCGTTCCTTATTTCGAAACCATGAAAAGAGGCGTCTGCACAAATCCATATGGCTGGACTAAGGCGATGATGGAGCAGATATTAGAGGACGCCGCTAAGGCTGACAAGAATTTGTCAGTAATACTGCTGAGATATTTCAATCCTATCGGAGCGCATAAAAGCGGACTTATTGGAGAAGATCCGCAGGGCATACCGAATAATCTCATGCCATATGTTTCGCAGGTTGCAGTCGGAAAGCGCGAATGCCTTACCATATTCGGCAATGATTATCCCACGGCGGACGGAACTTGCACAAGAGATTATATCCATGTTACCGATCTTGCGATAGGTCATGTCAAGGCGATCGACTACATTCTGAAAAACAAGTGCGTTGAAATATTCAATCTCGGAACAGGTACTCCCTACAGCGTTACCGAGATTGTCGATACGTTTGAGCGCGTGAACGGCGTAAAGGTAAATCATGTGTACGGAGACAGGCGAGATGGCGATCTTGCGGAATGTTATGCGAATGCCGATAAAGCGCTGAAAGTTCTCGGTTGGAAAACCGAGCGTACTCTCGAAGATATGTGCCGCGATTCATGGAACTGGCAGAAAAATAATCCTAATGGATATAATAGTTGAAATGAGAAAATTATATAAATTGATCAATGAACAATCGGTAGATTGTCCTTGCGGAAGAGGAAAAATATTAAAAAGGCATTGGGCTGTAACGTTTCCAAGTACGTGGGGTAAATGTGAAGACGAGTATTTAATTGAATGTGAATATTGCAAGGAAAAATACAATATTGTGCAGGAAAATGGAGAACTTATAGAAAAGAATCCAAACGAATATAAATAATATTTTTCCTGATGTTAAAATCGGAATACCCATATAAAATTTTTAGCCTGAAAACGGTTTATTTCAATCGTTTTCGGGCTTTCTATTTAATTAAAATAAGAAAATATGTTCTA
>DETO01000158.1:0-507 GCA_002362135.1 Ruminococcus sp. UBA3286
ATAGTATATAATTATATATGGAAATTTTTTTGAAAGGATCTGTAACCTATGATTATTTTAGTTGTTAATGCAGGAAGCTCTTCTCTTAAATATCAGCTTATCGATATGGCTGATGAGAGCGTTATTGCAAAGGGCAACTGCGACCGTATCGGTATCGACGGTCATATCGCCCACAAGACCTCCGACGGAAGAGAACTCAACGAGGACTGCACATTCCCCACACATACCGAAGCTTTTATGAAGCTTGTTGAAACTCTTACATCAGGCGACGCAAAGGTTATCGATAGCATGGATCAGATCTCCGCTGTAGGTCATCGTATCGTACAGGGCGCTGATATTTTCGATAAGTCTGTTCTGGTAACTGACGAGATCATTGACAAGATCGACGAACTCCGCGAACTTGCTCCCGTACATAACCACGCTCACGCGCTGGCTCTCCGCGCCTGCAAGAGCGTTATTCCCGAAAATGTTCCGCAGGTCGTTGTATTTGATACGGCTTTCCACCAG
>DETO01000158.1:777-3668 GCA_002362135.1 Ruminococcus sp. UBA3286
GTATTTGATACGGCTTTCCACCAGACAATGCCCCCGAAGGCTTATATGTTCGGTCTCCCCTATGAGGATTACGAAAGCCTGCACGTAAGAAAATACGGATTCCACGGTACTTCCCACCGCTTTGTTTCGGCTGCTCTTGCCGAAGCTATGGGCAAGGATATCAAGGATCTCAAGATCGTTTCATGCCACCTCGGAAACGGTTCTTCCATTACAGCTGTAGACGGCGGCAAGTCTGTTGATACTTCAATGGGCTTTACTCCCCTCGACGGCGTTGTTATGGGTACTCGTTCCGGCGCGGTTGATCCTTCCGCCGTTACATTCGTTGCGGACAAGCACGGATTCACACCCTCTCAGATGAGCGATTACATGAACAAGAAGTCCGGATTCCTCGGCGTATCGGGCGTTGGCTCTGATAACCGCGATATCAGCGACGCTGCTCAGCACGGTAATAAAAGAGCTAAGCTTGTTTCAGATATGCTCGTATACGAGATCAAGAAGTATATCGGTTCATATGCAGCTGCTATGAACGGTCTCGACGCTGTTCTCTTTACAGGCGGTATCGGCGAAAACGCTTACGATGTAAGAGCCGCTGTCTGCAAGGATATGGAATTCTTCGGCATCAAGCTTGACGAAAAGGTGAACGACGGTCTCCGCGGCAAGCTTGCAAAAATCTCCGCTGCTGATTCCAAGGTTGAAGTATGGGTAGTTCCCACTAATGAAGAACTCCTCATCGCAAGAGATACTCTCGCTCTTATTTCAAAATAAGCAAACGTTTTAATAATTATGTCCGCATGGAGCATTTCACATATCCCCATGCGGATATTTTTTTGTATTGACATATATTTTTTTATGTGGTAAAATGATAGAGTAATCGAATGAAAGTTCTGAAAGGAGCGCGCTTATGGCTGATACAGATAAGATAATTCACAAATTACTCAATGATGAAAAGTTCATTAACAGCAAAAATATACGCGATAAAATCTACTCGGATCAGCCGCTCATCAAACGTGCGTCGCAGATCAAAACTCCCGAAACGCCTGCAAAGATCAAGGAAATGAAGGCGTTAGCCTATTCCTCAGAAGCCTATTGGAAAACCTCCGCGTGGCTTTTTTACACTCAAGCGGAATTCATGGCGGATTTTACTGACGTTTACGATTATTCAGAAGATTTTGCAAAGCAGTATCCTATCTACTCCGATCTTACGACCGAACAGCTGCGCGGTTATTTTTCATGGCGCACACGGCTGAGAAACGGTGAATTTCCTTCAGCTCCCGTGCCGTTTATAATGATATACGCCTGCGAGATAATTCACAATATCAGCGTTGATTCTCCCGAAAAAGGCTTTGAGATTTTGCTGAAACTCCACGAAAAATACGATTCCGCAAAAACGCAACTATCCCGTCTGCTCGCCGATCATGTTGTTTATTATAAACTTTCGGAGGAATATATAAAAAAATGCCCATATTTTTCGGACGATATCCATCTTGAAAATCTCATAAACTGCGCCTCGGCTTCTGATGAAGATGTTTTTTCGGCAATAAAAGCTCTTTCGGGATATAATATTGAAAAATCCCGGTTTTATGCCGAAAATCAAGAAAAATTCGCATATGCCGCGGTACGTATCTTCCGCAGATTATCGGAATTCTACGCCGCGCATCGGAAAAACAGCTTTTGCAATTACTTATTCGGAAAAAGCTCTGAAAAGATATATAATTTATTCGAGGGCGTAGTTTTCTATGACATTAACCGAACGCGCAGTTTCGACTTTCAGGTCAATTCAATACGCAGTTATAAATGCCGCAGCGGTTCGTGGGTATGCTGCGGATATTCCAAGATAAGCGGCAATAAAAAGCTGGGCGAAATTATCCGCTTCATCGACAAGACAATGCGCGAACGATGCGGATATAAATATAAACTGACTCCCACGGATATCGGGAAAAATACCATGTCGCTGATTGCAAAGGAACTTGACGCCATTGATCAGGAAGAAAGAAAAAAAGCTTCTCATATCGAAATAGATATTTCGCAGCTTTCAAAAATCCGCTCCGATGCCGATATAACGCGCGATATGCTGCTTACCGAAGAGGAAATTCCCGAGGAAGAACCTATCGAAGAAGCTGCCGCTGTCCCCGAAAATTCCGTTGAAACTAATCAAAACAGCGTTCTTTCCGCAAGCGAGATCAAATATCTGGACGCGCTTATCAGCGACGGCGATCATCAGGCTGTATGCCGTGAAGCAGGCATAATTCCCTCTGTAATGGCTGACAATATCAACGAACGCCTTTTCGATATCATAGGCGATACGGTAATTGAGTTTTTCGACGATTCGCCGCAGATAATTGAAGATTACAAAGACGATCTGAACACTTTTATTGAGAATGGAGAAATATAATGAACGATAAAAATTCACCTCGCAAAACAGTGAAAATCCCGAAGCGAATAGCTTCCGCCGTCATTAATTCCCTTAAAGGCGGCGTTGTGCCAAGAGTCGGACTGCCATATATTACTGTCGGCAGAAAAAATGAGATCGACGCCCTGCTTCATGATGTGGATATTATTCAGGAGGGCGGCGCTTCTTTCCGATTTATCGCGGGAAAATACGGCAGTGGCAAGAGTTTTCTTTTGCAGGCTGTACGCAGTCATGTAATGGACAGAAATTTTGTAGTTGTTGACGCCGATCTTTCTCCCGAACGCAGATTGCAGGGTACAAAAGGTCAGGGGCTTGCGACTTATAAGGAACTTATCCGCAATATGTCCACGAAAACCCGTCCTGACGGCGGCGCACTCACGCTTATTCTCGATCGCTGGATAAGCAGCGTTCAGACAGAAGCTGCCGCGGAAGTTTCGGCTGATTCGGCAGAATTTCCGCAGATAGTCGAGAAGAAGATATT
>DETO01000158.1:3952-6728 GCA_002362135.1 Ruminococcus sp. UBA3286
AGTCGAGAAGAAGATATTCGAGATAGTCAATTCTCTCAGCGAAATGGTTCACGGATTTGATTTTGCAAAACTTCTGACAATATATTACCGCTCATACGTCAGCGGCGACGACGAAAACAAGGCTAAAGTCGTAAAGTGGTTCCGCGGCGAATATTCCACGAAAACCGAAGCTAAGTCCGAGTTGGGAGTCAATATTATCATCACCGACGATGATTGGTATGAATATATAAAGCTTTTCGCAATGTTTCTCAAACGCGCAGGATACAGCGGTATGCTTATCCTGATAGATGAACTTGTAAATATTTATAAAATTCCAAATTCTATTACGCGTCAGTATAATTATGAGAAAATATTGACAATGTATAATGATACTCTTCAGGGCAAAGCGAAATATCTTGGAATAATCATGGGCGGAACTCCCCAATGCATCGAGGATACGCGGCGCGGCGTTTACAGCTATGAAGCCCTGAGATCGCGTCTTGCCGAAGGTCGTTTCGGGCGCGAAGGCGTTAAGGATATGCTCGCTCCCGTTATTCATCTCGCGCCGCTGACATATGAGGAAATGACCGTTCTTACCGAAAAGCTGGCTGATATACACGCCGAACTTTTTGGATATGAACGCAGTATCTCCGAAGCCGATACAGTCAATTTCATCAAGGAAGAATTTTCGCGTATCGGCGCAGGCAGCCATATCACGCCCCGTGAAGTCATACGCGATTTTATCGAACTTCTGAACATTGCATATCAGAATCCGCAGATAAATATCAGCGAATTTATCGCCTCAAACGGTATCGAAACGCTGTCTCCTCAAAGCGATGAAAACGACGGCGGCGAGGAATTCGCGGAGTTTGAGATATGAACGCTTTTGACCGCTACGCCGATTTTATTCAGGATTTCATCTATCGCAGCGGCTGGGAATCCCTCCGAGGAATTCAGGCTGCCGCCGCCGACGCCATATTTAACACCGATGATAATCTTCTGCTCTCCGCTTCCACGGCGTCGGGCAAAACGGAAGCCGCTTTTTTTCCGATTCTTACGCTGTTTTCGGAAGATCCGCCGCGTTCTGTCGGAGCAATTTATATCGGGCCGCTAAAGGCTCTTATAAACGATCAGTTTTCGCGCCTTACGGAACTTTGCAAAGAAGCTGAAATCCCCGTGTGGCGGTGGCACGGCGACGCTCCGCAGTCCCAGAAAAGCCGTATGCTGAAAAATCCGTCGGGAATCCTGCAAATCACGCCCGAATCTCTCGAAGCGATGTTAATGCGTAAACACGCCCTTATTCCCAAAATTTTCGGTGATCTGCGCTTTATCGTTATCGATGAAGTGCATTCCTTAATGCGCGGAGATCGCGGCGGTCAAACCCTCTGCCTTATTCAGAGAATTGCAAGGCTTGCCGAGGTGAATCCGCGAATTATCGGGCTTTCCGCTACTATTGGCGATCCCGAAGCGGCAGGAAGATTTCTTTCCGCAGGCACGGGAAGAGAAACCGTTATTCCAAAAATCAAAGCTCCTGCCGTAAAATGGCGGCTTTCTATGGAGCATTTCTATATTTCGCCCGAAAACGCTCCCGATGCCGAAACAGATACGGAGGCTTTGCCTGTTCTTGATCAAAAGACCGATACCGCTCCTAAAAATGCGGACGCGGGAATGGGATATATTTTTGAGCATACTAAAGGTAAAAAATGCCTTGTTTTCGTCAATTCACGCGAAGAATGCGAAGCTGTCACAACTACGCTCCGTTCGTACTGCGAAGCGAATCACGAGCCTGACAGATTTCTTATACATCACGGCAATCTTTCGGCTTCATACCGTGAAACGGCTGAGGCTGCAATGAAAGACGATGATATTTTCATGACTACCTGCACCACGGCTACTCTTGAACTCGGAATCGATATAGGCAGGCTGGAGCGCGCTTTTCAGATAGACGCGCCCTTTACCGTATCGTCGTTTTTGCAGCGAATGGGCAGAACGGGACGGCGCGAACTTCCGCCTGAAATGTGGTTCGTTATACGCGAGGAATTGCCTGAGCCGCGCTCGATGCTTCCCGAAACCGTGCCGTGGAAACTATTGCAGGGAATCGCCCTGATTCAGGTTTACTTAGAGGAAAAATGGGTAGAACCGCCTAAATCTGACCGCCTGCCGTTTTCTCTTCTCTATCATCAGATAATGAGCATTCTCGCTTCAAGCGGTGAGTTGACTCCTCCGCAGCTTGCTTCACGCGTACTTTCGATGAATTATTTTCATAGGATATCGCAGGACGACCTTAGAATAATGCTTCGCCACCTGCTTGAGATCGACCATATTCAGCGTACGGAAGAGGGCGGAATAATCGTCGGGATAACCGGTGAACGTATCATTAATAATTATAAATTCTACGCGGTATTTCAGGAGAATGAGGAATACACTGTCCGCTGCGAATCGCAGGAATTGGGTACGATAGTAAGCCCTCCGCCCGTCGGTGAAAAGCTTGCCATAGCAGGTCATGTGTGGCTTGTCGAAGAAGTCGATCATAAGCGGCATCTTGTTTACTGCACGATGATCAAGGGAAAAGTTCCTGCTTATTTCGGCGATTGTCCCGGCGATATCAATACGAAGATCCTGCTGAGAATGCGTGAAGTTCTGCGCGAAGAAAAAAATTATCCGTATCTTATGAAAAATGCCGTTGCGCGCCTTGAACGCGCCCGTATTTCCGCTAAAAACGCAGGAATAACCGATTCGCCGCTGATATGTCTCGGAGGAAGTATGTGGGCGCTTTTTCCGTGGATGGGGACGTATG
>DETO01000158.1:6961-9936 GCA_002362135.1 Ruminococcus sp. UBA3286
TCCGTGGATGGGGACGTATGCATTTTTCGCTCTCGAACGTTTTCTGAAACTGAAATGCGGCGAACGTCTCGGTCTGAAAGGGCTTGATTCCGCGCGCCCATATTATATCCAGTTCAAAATGAAAGCTTCTCCCCAAGAATTTTTTGCAATTCTTGCAGAAGAAGCCGCTGTTGAATTCGATCCTATCGAGCTTGTTTACCCGAATGAAGTGCCTGTTTTTGAAAAATATGATCAGTATGTTCCCAATGAACTTATACGCAAAGGATTCGCCTATGGTATCCTCAATATCAAGGAAATGAAAGAGCGCATTTCAGAATGGGAAAAATTATCAGGCGGATTTCTCTCCTCTGAATAATCTACTTATCCATTCAATTATAACAGTGAGATATCGGAGCATCGGTTCGGCGATTATCGAGAAATTCACACAAAGAAGTATACAACTGATCGACATTCCCGATATGCTGAAAAAGTTGCCAAAGAATATCATGCATAATATCATAAGAAGTCCGCAGGCGCTCCATATTCCCCATTTTATGGAGCTCATCGGCTTGCTTATACGGAAGAGTATCATCATGCCGACTACGCTGAGCAGAATAGTTGACGCCGTAGAAATATCTTCCTGCGCAACGTTGAAAATGCTTCCGAAAATTATCATTGCTGCCACGATAGCAGCGTCCGTAATACCCGCAGGAAGAGCCTTCAGCAGGATATTCGTCATGAATTTCCCCTTTATCAGATCGCGGTTGGGAATCTGCGAAAGCAACAATCCCGGAAGTCCGATAGTAAACATACTTATGAGGGAGATGTTTGCAGGCTTTAAGGGATATGTTATGCTTGCAAATATTGTCACCATTGCCATTATAGATGAAAATATGTTTTTCACAAGAAACAAACTTCCCGAGCGTTCCAGATTGTTTACTACTTTTCTGCCTTCCATAACGACGTCGGGCATTTTTGAAAAGTCGGATTCAAGCAAAACAAGCTGTGAAGCCTGCGCGGCGGCTTCACTTCCCGACGCCATCGCAACGGAGCAGTCGGCGTCTTTCAGCGCAAGAACGTCGTTTACGCCGTCTCCGGTCATGGCAACGGTTCGTCCTGCTTTTTTGAGCGCGCGGACGAATTTTCTTTTCTGTTCGGGCGTAACTCTGCCAAATACCGTGTAATGCAGGACTGCCGAATTTATCGCTTCATCGCTTTTAAGCGTGGTTGCATCAACGTATTTTTCGGCATTTGCAATTCCTGCCTGAGCTGCAATCTCAGAAACGGTTATGGGATTATCTCCCGATATTACCTTGATATCCACACCCTGCTCGGCAAAAAATTTAAAAGTATCAGGCGCGCTTTTGCGAATGGGATTCGATAACAGTACGAATCCCAGCGGTTCTGTCTCGGCTGTCAGCGCCTTTCCGTCGGGAAATCCGCTGTATTTGCCGAATGCAAGCACTCGATTGCCCTTTCTGCCGTTTTCTTCAATCATTTTTGCAAAGGGTTCAACTTTTTCTTTAAGCACCAATTCGGGCGCGCCCAGAACATACGCTCCGCTTTCAAGAACTGTTCCGCTGTATTTGAATTCCGATGAAAAACCGCTGTGCGACTTGATTTTCTGTCCCGACGGAAAAGTAAAGTAATTCTTGACCGCAAGCATAGTCGCATTATCGGCAGACTGCGCCGCCGCAAAATCGCTTATAAGGCTTATCAGTTCCTCTTGGGATATATTGTTGGGAATCGCCGATATCACGCTCATTTCACTTTCCGTGATCGTTCCCGTCTTGTCAACGCAAAGCGTATCTACACGCGCAAGAGTTTCAATGCACTTCATGTCATGTACAAGCACTTTCCCTGTGGCAAGCCTCATCGTGCTGATTGCGAGAGTTGTACTTGCAAGCAGGAAAAGTCCTTCCGGAATCATTCCTATAACTGCCGCAACCATAGCCTGAATGCTGTCGCTTACACCGTTATGTTCAAGAAAATGCTGCTGATAAAAAAGCAGAAATCCGATCGGAACTATCATAATTCCCGCAATTTTCACGATCTTGTTAAGAGAGCGTATCATTTCCGAACGCTCTCCTTTTTTTGTTTTCTTCGCCTGTATGGTCAGCTGAGAAATGTACGATTCCTCCCCTACCCTTTCAAGGCGCGCTCTGCAAAATCCCGAAACTATGAAGCTTCCCGACATCAGCGTATCGCCTGCGCCCTTTGAGATCTCGTCGGATTCTCCCGTAAGCAGCGACTCGTTTACAGATACGTTTCCGTCGATTATAACAGCGTCCGCGCTTATCTGGTTGCCTGAGCGAAAAATCACAATATCGTCGAGAACCACGTCTTTGGACGGCAGCTTCATTTCCCTGCCATCGCGAATTACCGCGGTAAGCGGCGCGTTCATGACTGAAAGCTTGTCCAGCACGCGCTTGGAGCGCAGTTCCTGAATTATTCCGATAAGCGTATTAGCTATTATTATTGGCATAAATGTAAGATCACGAAAAGTTCCTGCATAAATTATCAGGCCTGCAAGAATGAAAAATATAAAATTAAAATATGTGAAAAGGTTGTCTGTGATTATCTCTCCTACAGTTTTTGAAGGCGGATCGGCAGGGCTGTTGTCAAATCCCATATTTTTTCGCTCGGCTGCCTGCGCCGACGTCAGTCCTTTATCGGGATCGGCTTTTATGCGCTGCGGCAATTTTGGGGAACGGATATTGATCTTGTTCATTTTAAGCATTCGTCCTTTTTGTTGAAATTTCTGTCATTATTGACATTATATCACATAATTCCGCTTTTTTCAAGTTTTACGTACTTATTTCAGAAGATGTTCACATAGAGAAATGCGAACACTTCTGAGTATTCCCGAATCTGTCTGATATAGTCTTTTTTTAAATAAAACAATCATCAAAGCTTTTGTGCATTACGTATATATTTATACTTAGAGTATAAATATATTTGCCATTCACTTTTTGTACTTCTTCCGGATAATTTTA
>DETO01000009.1 GCA_002362135.1 Ruminococcus sp. UBA3286
AAATATGTTAGTAATTAATAACTCATAAAGGAGCTGAGGAAATGACTTTAAAAACTGCGGCAGAGGGCAAGGAATATATTGTTAAGGAAATTCAAAGCGATGACGAAGAATTAAATTCATTTCTGTTTTCATTAGGCTGTTACAGCGGCGAACCTATCACTATTGTTTCCCGAATGAAAAACAGCTGCGTCGTTTCTATCAAAGACGGCAGATATAATATTGACAATCAGCTTGCCGACGCTATAATTGTATACGATTAAGCGGCAAAAATGATAATCGTTGAAAATACGATTATCAAATTTTTTGAATATGAGTTAGCTTATAATAACAAAATAGGAGGAATCATTTATGAGAATCGCCTTAACGGGCAACCCGAATTCTGGCAAAACCACAATGTTCAACGCCCTGACAGGAAAAAATGAAACAGTCGGCAACTGGGCAGGAGTTACCGTTGACAAAAAAGAACACGCCATTAAAAAAGCCTACTGCACGGGCAGCGAGGAGCTTATCGCCGTCGATCTTCCCGGCGCTTATTCAATGTCGCCGTTCACAAGCGAAGAAAGCGTTACAAGCAGCTATGTGAAAAAGGAAAATCCCGACGTTATAGTTAATATCGTTGACGCAACAAATCTTAGCCGAAGCCTGTTCTTTACTACGCAGCTTATGGAACTTGGAATCCCCATGGTAGTTGCGCTTAACAAGAGCGATATCAACAAGAAAAAAGATACGAAGATCGATTCCGTCAAACTTTCCGAGCGTCTGGGCTGTCCTGTTGTCGACACCGTTTCGACGTCGTCGGACGGTCTCGCAGACGTTATCAAGGCCGCTGTTGAAAGAGTTGGAAAATCACAAAAAGCGCCATACAGACAGGGAGATATTGATCTTACAGACAAAACAGCAGTTGAAAACGCCGACCGTAAGCGTTTCGAATTTGTAAACAGAATCGTAAAAGACGTTGAAACAAGAAAAGTTCTGACCAAGGATAAAAATTTCGGAGACAAAATAGACGCAGTCATCACCAATAAATTTGTCGGCATACCGATTTTTGCCGTTGTAATGTTTCTGGTTTTTGAGATCTCGCAGGTTTGGGTAGGCCCGTTTATTGCCGATACCCTCGTAGCACGGCTTGAAACTTTCCAAAGTTGGGTAGGCAATCTCCTCGGCGACGCAAATCCCCTGCTCAGCGCGCTTCTCGTCGACGGTATCATTGGCGGCGTTATAGCTGTTCTGGGATTCTTACCGCTCGTTATGATAATGTACTTCCTCATTGCCATTCTTGAGGATTGCGGCTATATGTCGAGAGTTGCGGTCGTTCTCGATCCGATTTTCAAAAAAGTCGGTCTTTCGGGAAAATCTGTAATTCCATTCGTAATCACTATCGGCTGCGCTGTTCCCGGAATCATGGCAAGCCGTACTATCCGCAACGAGCGTGAAAGAAGAGCTACCGCAATGCTTGCTCCGTTTATGCCGTGCGGCGCGAAAATTCCCGTTATCGCTCTTATTGCAGGCGCATTTTTCGATGACGCAGGCTGGGTAAGCTTCATCATGTACGCTTCCGGAATCGTACTCATATTCCTCGGCGCGCTTCTCGTAAACAAGATCACAGGATTTAAAGCAAGAAAATCTTTCTTTATCATCGAACTCCCGGAATATAAATTCCCGTCCATCTGGGGCGCGTTCAAGTCAATGTGCAGCCGCGGCTGGGCATACATAGTTAAGGCGGCAACGATCATTCTCCTCTGCAACACAGCAGTTCAGATAATGCAGAGTTTCACATGGAGTTTCCAAATTGCGGAAGAAGCGGATTCATCTATTTTAGCTTCTATCGCAAGACCGTTCGCTTATCTCCTTGTTCCTATTGTTGGCGTTCTCAGCTGGCAGCTCGCAGCGGCAGCCGTTACCGGATTTATCGCTAAGGAAAACGTTGTCGGCACTCTCGCAGTATGCTTTGTAGGTCTTGAAAACCTCATCGATACAGAAGAACTTGCCCTTATGGAGGGCGCAGGTACTGCGACAGCTTCTATCTTGGCTATCACGAAAGTCGCCGCTCTTGCATATCTTATGTTCAATCTGTTCACGCCGCCCTGTTTCGCTGCTATCGGCGCGATGAATTCCGAAATGAAGAGTACAAAATGGCTGCTCGGCGGAATCGGTCTCCAGCTTGCAGTCGGATATACGGTTTCATATCTCGTTTACACTATCGGTACGCTTATTACCGCTCCTTCTTCATTACAGATAGTTCCCGCAATTGCAGGTCTTATAGCTGTTCTCGTAATGGCGACAGTCATAGGAGTTCTTATAAGCCGTTCAAACAAGAGCCTGAAAAGCGAATACGCTCTCGCACATTAAATAATGGAAAATATTATTATTATTGCCATCGCCGCGGCAATCATAGCGGCGGCTATTATCTACATTATCCGCGCAAAAAAAGGCGGAGCGCACTGCATCGGCTGTCCGCATTCAAAACAGTGCGGCGGAAACTGTTGCAGCAATAAAAAGAAATCTGATTGATAAAATCAGCCCTCCTTACAGCAATTCCACTTGAGATAAAGATAAGTTCGCTGATAAAAATTTTCCACAGCTACGTTGTCGTCCTTGCCGGGCGATAGCCCGCCTGCGTCCTCCGCCTTGCTGTGAAAAATTTTTATTCAGCTCCTTTTATCTCCATCTCAAGCGTAATTGCTGTAAAAAATTCCTGTATCAATAACGATACAGGAATTTTTTTGCCAACAGGATTTCATTTTTCATATATATTAATAATATGTATCGCAGCTTCACGCCGCGTACAGCGATTGTTCATAGCGTACTTTTCCAGATAGCGGTGCGCCTGCGGTTCTGTAAATTGCAGATACTTCATCAGCGTCGATTTCGCACGGTTTATAAGGCGCATATCATCTATACGACATAATATCTCCGCACTCTCTTTAACATTACGGAAATTCCCGTGCAGCTCTTCTATATCGCTAAGACATCGGCTGAACGCCTCTCCGCTTATCGGCTTCGGGAGCGTCGCTATTCCAAGATCGGCGAATCCGCTTTCGAGTTCAACCGCAATATCTCCCGAACATATCATGATAACAGCCGCGGCAGATTCCTCCGCGGCAGTCTCAGCAAGATCGTTCCCGAATTCATCGGGCAGAGGCGCATTTATGATAACAAGATCTGCTGATATGCCGTTTTTTATCATTCTCCTCATCTCGCTGCCGCTGTTGACAACATTTACAGGACTGAACCCCTCGTTTTTGAGAAGCTTTTCAATAGTTTTTGCAGTTTTCGAGGGCGGCGTTACAATAATGACTCTCTCCATCTATTATGCACCTCAGATGAAACGGAAATAATTCTTTTCCTCAAAATCGTCCTTATCCTTTGCAAGACGATATTCCTGTATCTGGCGTTCAAGATTGCCAAGAATACTGCTGCTGACTTCTTCGGGAAGGGTTCGGCTGATAAAACCGCTTTCCTGCGCAGCCGCCGCAGCTTCTTCAAGCGAAAGAGGGAGCGGCTCAAATGCGGAGTAGGAATCGCCTTTCATGGTGCTGTCCATCAACGAGCAGTCTCCCGAACGAATCCCCTCTATGCCTGCCGCAAGAATAAGCTTGAAAGCCACATAAGGATTGCAGGCGGCGTCGGCGGAACGAATCTCAATACGCGGCGAAACTCCTGCTGAATGAGGAATTCTTATAAGCTGAGCGCGGTTTTCGAACGACCAGTTGACATATTTCGGGGCATAGCCGATACCAAGCCGCTTGTAAGAATTCGTAGTTGTATTGAGAAATGCGGTTATCTCGCGAATTCTGCTAAGAATACCCGAAACAAAGCATTTTCCCTCGTGAGACATAGTTTCTGCGTCGCCGCCGAAGATATATTCGCCGTTTTTCTTCAGACTAAGCGAAATACTGAGCGCGCTGCCGTGTTCATTCTGAAGCGGCTTAGGCATAAATGAAGCGAAAAGTCCGCATTGAGCGGCTATGGATTTTACCACAGTTTTATAATGCACCATGGCGTCGGCGGCAGTTACAGGCTCATTTTCGCGGAATTCTATTTCATTTTGCCCCGGCCCGTGCTTGTGGCAGGAACTTTTCGGCCCAAGTCCCATTTCTTCAAGCGAAAGACAAATCTCACGGCGCGCATTTTCGCATTTATCAAGGGGCGCAACATCAAGAAATCCGCCGTGATCATGGGGAATTTTAGTAGGCTCGCCCTTTTCGTTAAGCTCAAAAAGATAAAATTCACAGCGCGTTCCCATTTCGCAGGAATAACCGTTAAGGCGCAGATCGTTAATATAATTTACAAGATCGGTACGCATATCGCCTGCAAAATTATTTCCGAAGGAATCTTTCAGGCTGCAAAAAAATCTGACTACTCTTCCTGATTTCGGACGCCATGGAAGCACGGAAAGCGTAGATATATCGGGAACTAACAACAGATCGGAAAAGCCTTTTCCCAGTGATGAAGCGTCAAAAGGAATTCCATAGCTGAAAGCGTGCTGCAATTCGTTCGGCATGATTGCTATGTTTTTCAGATTTCCGAGAATATCGCAAAATGTCAATCTTATAAACTTAACATCGTTTTCTTCTACAAATTTAAGTATTTCTTTGGGCGTGTCGTTCATAAAAACCTCCGAAATAAATGTGTTATACTTAATTATATCACATTTATTCTAAAATGTAAATAACATATCTTGCATATTCCCCAAAAATATGTTATAATTATTTCAGCAAAATGGAGGAATTTATCATGAATAAAAATTTACGATATACAAATTATACGAAAGAAAAATATCTGACGGCATTTCTTCTCGGATTTTTCACGCTGTTTTTAGGGGTTCTGCCCGTGATGATATGCGACCGCGGATATTTCATTTACTACGGCGATTTCAATGCCCAGCAGATACCTTTCTATAACCTCGCCAATGACGCCGTACGCTCCGGTCAATTCGGCTGGAACTGGTTCACCGACCTCGGCTCTGATCTGCTGACGTCGTATTCGTTCTACCTCATCGGCAGCCCATTTTTCTGGCTGAGTACCGTTCTTCCACGTTTTCTTGTATCATATTCAATACCGTTCCTGCTCGCGCTCAAGCATGGTTTCGCATCGCTGACCGCATACATCTACATAAGGCGTTTCGTCCGCGGAAAAGAAGCCGCGCTTACAGGTGCGCTCCTCTATTCTTTTTCGGGATTTCAGCTCTTCAACATTTTCTTTAACCATTTTCAGGACGTCACGGCGTTTTTCCCGTTAATGCTAATCGCAATGGAGGAAAACATCAACAACCGCCGCAGAGGTTGGTTTGCGGTCATCGTCGCGGTAATGGCGGCGCTGAATTACTATTTCTTCACGGGACAAGTAGTTTTTCTGCTGCTTTATTTCTTCATGCGCGTACCCTGCCGCGATTTTCATGCAACGTGGAAAAAATTCTTCGGACTGCTGCTTGAAGCTGTTCTCGGCGGCGCGATAGCAGGATTCATTCTGCTTCCGTCGGCATTGGCAATTCTTGGGAATTATCGCGTAAACGAACGGCTTTACGGCGAAAACTGGATATTATTCCGCGAGCCGTCAAGAGTTATACGCATAATACAAACATTTTTCCTGCCGTCCGATGTTCCCGCAAGACCGAATCTTTTCAAAAGCGACGGCTCGAAATGGTCGTCGGTCGGCGGATACTTCCCGTTATTCTCGATGCTCGGCGTTATCACGTTCATACGCACACGCAAAAAGCACTGGGCGGTACGCCTTTCGGAAATCTGCATTCTCTGCGCCTTTATCCCCATTCTCAACAGCGCATTCTACACATTTAACGCTTCGTATTACGCCCGCTGGTTCTATATGCCAATACTTATCTTCGCCATGATGACTGCTCAAACTCTTGACGACGACAACGCGGATTTCAAGCCTGCCATTAAGATAACCGCCGCCGTGATGCTCGGATTCGGCGCAATGTCCTTCATTCCCGAAAAGAAAGACGACAAGATCAGCTGGTTTACATTCCCCTTCGATTTCCCGTATTTCTGTCTCACATTCGGAATCGCAGCCGCATTCCTTATATATGCCGCATATATAATACGCCGAAAAAATAACGGACGCACTTATGGAAATCTGATGATCTACAGTACCGCCGCGGCGAGCCTGATATGTATTCTCGTAACTATCGTTTACGGAGCGCTGACTCCTGCGGCTGCCGGAAAATACATCGACGCCGGAATAAACGGCAAAGAGGGCGTTTATGAAGAAGTCTCCGAGGATAATTTCTTCCGCGTGGACGTTTCCGAAAATTACGACAACTACCCGATGCTTTGGGGACTTCCCAGTATGAGGGCGTTTCAGAGCGTTGTCAGCACCTCGATCATGGAATTTTACGATTCTATAGGCGTTCAGCGCGACGTTGCCTCACGCCCGGATATAAGCCACTATACGCTCCGTGGTCTGCTTTCAGTTAAATATTATTACAGAGAGATTGTTGACGGCTACACCTATCAGGAACTTCTTGAAAAGGAGGCAAACGGCGAGCCGCTCCCCGACAGCAGCGAGATCAACGATAAAAACGGAATCCGCGCGTCGCGTGTTGATATTACTGAAAAACTTCCCGGATTTGAATATCTGACCTCAAACGATCATTTTGAGATCTACGAAAATACGCTGTATATCCCAATTGGATTCGGCTATGATAAATATGTTTCGGAGGATACTGCCGAGACGCTTTCAAAAACAAACCGCGAGCGCGCTCTGATAAAGGCGGTCGTGCTTTCCGATGAGCAGATCGAAAAATATGCCGATATACTGACCGAAGAATCAATAAATTCGAACGGATTCACGTTTTCGGATTATAAAAATGCCTGCCGCGAAAAACAGCAGAACTGCTCCGATTCATTCGTTTACGATTCTCACGGATTCGAAGCCGATATCAGCCTTGAAAAGCCTGAACTGGTATTTTTCAGCGTTCCCTACAGCGAGGGCTGGACCGCCGAAGTCAACGGCAAGCCTGTCGATGTCGAAAAGGTTTCATACGGATTTATGGCTGTCCGAGCCGAAAAGGGCGAAAATATCATCACCTTCCGCTATAAAACCCCCGGATTCCAAACGGGTCTGTATATTTCCGCGGCTGCCCTGATTCTCCTCATTGCATACCTTGCCGTGATGCGATATTTCGATAAAAAGAATCCTATAAACGGACTTTTACATTATTATGACTATGATTCATGTCAGAAGATATCAGCCGCAGAAATTTACAATCGCAGCTTTAGTGAAAAACCATAAATTAATGCTAAGTTTTAAGCGATTATCTGTTATATTTGCCAACAGTTTGGAAATTGTAACCAATTAGTAACTATTTATTCTAAAAATTACTTGTAACTTTGATTGAAAAATGATATAATGTAGTTATGTATGATAATTCCATGGAGACATTAATGATTTTATGACATTTTTATTGATTTATCGGAGGTTAAAATGAAAGCTTTCTTCGCAAATATCTGGACGAAACGTTTTGTGTCCTTAATTGCGGCGCTGTACACCGTCGGCGTTTGCTATCTTGCATATTATTCAATTTTTTTCACGATAAGCGTTCAGGACAAAGTTTCGCTTTGTCTCGTAGTTTCGGCAATTTCCGTTATCGGACTTGTTCTGATGCTCTACACCAGACAGCAAATTCTCACGCGAATATCAAGTTTCATAATACTTATCGCGATGCTGCCCGTGGTGCTGCTGTATTTCAGCGAAAAAGAACTGCTTATCCCCATCGTTATTACGGGCGTAATAATATTGCTGCTTTCGGGTGCGGGAGAAGGCACTAAAACGCTTATCGGCACGGTAATACTGCTTTTGTATATCTTCGCCGCTCTGGGATTTTTCCTGTTCAACTCGTTTTTCGTTACCCATGCAAAGACGGATGTTATCGAAACAGATCTTTCGCCTTCGGGTAAATACCGCTATTCGATAGTGAATACCGAAGACAGTTCGGGCGGAAGCACTGCCGTTTATATCGAGCCAAACTACGCCGAAGTTCATCTTCCGTTCGTTACGTTTACGCTCAAAAATATGCGCCATATCGTTTATCTTGAACGTCCTACCGCTGAATCTATCGAATTGGAATGGACAACTCAGGCGCGTCAGGAAATTACAGATCAGCTCAACGGCATTTCAGATACGATAGAGATCGCTCTTACGGATAAGGAGCATGAAGAATTCGGTCGCACGACAGACAGCCGTCTCCAGATCGCCAATGTAAATGTTTACACGCTTTTTGAAGCAGGCAAGACCGCTTCCGATGTTGACCCTTTTAAGCTTGATACGCTGGACGATCAGCAGCTTGCGGTATTTGACATTGGCAGAGACAGCGCAGGCAGCTATTACGTTCTCGACCCTACTGCGGAACTTTGCGAATATGTGGATAAATCGTTGGGCGATACCGTTTATCTCAGCGAACTTGACGCCAAGGGCAGGGATATTTTCAACAATTCCCACCTTGACGAATACGGATATACGCTTTATGATCTTCAGAAAAGCAGCTACGTAAATCTCAGCGAACTTACCGACGAACAGCTTGCATACCTCGGAGTTTCAGAATCGGGCGATGTACTGACGTTAAACGGAAAAACCATATTCCGCTATTACGTTGCCGAGATCGAAGATTATTTCGACGTTGACTCACGAAAGCTTTCGTTTGATCTGCTTAATTCATAAAAATTATAGGGGAAGCGGTTTTTGACCTGCTTCCCTTAAATATATCAGAAAAAAATATGCGTATAATTTCACAAAATCCGTCAACAATACTGACGGAGGTGTTATACGTGAAAAAAATATCTGAAAGAAAAAAAGGTTCAAAGGGATTTTACGCTGCATTGGGCATAAGCGCGGTAATGATCGGCTCAGCCTGCTACTTTGCTTATGATCAGGGCGAAAAACTCACCGAAAAATTCACAGCCGAAAACAGCGTTTCCACTCCGGAAGCCGCCGTTGACAGGCAGGTAAAAAATATCCCGAAAAATACCACGCCTGCTTACAAATCCACAATCCCGACAGTCACAAGAGCGGTAACTACCGCGCCGATGGCTGAGACCGCTCCGCCAATGGTGACTATTCCTGCGGCTGATATTGTGACAGAAAGCGTCGAATCCGTAAATACTGAAGCTGATTCCGCTCCGGCAGGCGTTACGAAAATGGAAAACGTGAAAGCGCCACTCAACGATATGAGCGAGATCGTCGGCGTATTCAGCGGCGGCGATCTGGTCAAAAGCCCTACCACGGGTTCATGGCAGACTCATAACGGTACTGATATAGCGGCAGAAGTCGGCTCAGAAGTTTACGCGGTCTCCAACGGCGAAATCTCCGAAATCACAGACGATCCCATTTGGGGCGTAACGGTCACACTCAATCATCACAACGGATTTACGACGAGATACTGCGGATTATCAAGAGGATTGAACGTTCAGCAGGGCGATACTCTGCTTAGTGGCGATCTTATCGGTACTGTCGGCAATACGGCGGATATCGAAAGTTCTCTCGATCCGCATCTGCACATTGAAATTCTCCATAACGGAAGCTATATCGACCCGATGTCAGAACTTTTAAAATAGCATTAATTGCAAAAAATCCCCGATTTTTCGGGGGTATACATAAGAGGTACTTATATGGACGAAGAAATACGCCGAATAACCGAGCGGGCGGAACTTAGCCTGCGCAAAAAATTTAAGAAGAGCATATGGTGTAAATTCACAAAGGGCATCAATGAGTATGATCTCGTCAGCCCCAACGACAAGATCGCCGTGTGCATTTCAGGCGGCAAGGATTCTATGATAATGGCAAAGCTTTTTCAGGAACTGAAACGCCATGATAAATTTCCTTTCGAAGTGGAATTCATCGTGATGGACCCCGGATATAATGCGGAAAACCGCCAAAAAATAGAGGAAAATGCCCGAAATCTTTCAATTCCGATAAACATATTCGAATCGGATATTTTCGGTTCAGTCGAGCATATCGAGAAAAATCCCTGCTACATCTGCGCCCGTATGCGCCGCGGATATCTCTACAATAAAGCAAAAGAACTCGGCTGCAACAAGATTGCTCTGGGGCATCATTTCGATGATGTTATCGAGACGATACTTATGGGAATGCTCTACGGCGGTCAGGTGCAGACAATGATGCCGAAGCTTCACAGCACTAATTTTGAGGGGCTGGAGCTGATTCGTCCCATGTATCTCGTTCGCGAAGCCGACATCAAGCATTGGTGCAGCTATAATGAACTGCAATTCATACAATGCGCCTGCCGATTTACCGAAACTTGCTCCGATATCGGCGCAGACGGTCATTCAGTCTCAAAGCGGATGGAAACGAAAAATCTTATTGCGGAACTGAAAAAAATCAATCCGCAGGTGGAGAAAAATATTTTCCGAAGCGTTGAAAACGTCAATCTCAGCACGATTATCGCCTATAAAGACAAAAACGGCGTTCACAATTTTCTTGATACATATAATTAGAACCTGTACCGACAGATATTTCTGTCGGTACAGGTTCTTTTATCATTTAGTCGCGAGCCGCAGTTGTGGTAGTATCCGCCTTTGTGGAAGCCGTCGTCGTGCTTCCGGTAGTGGTAGTAGTCGCCGGCGCGGTCGTGCCGTTGCGCGTTTCGGGAGGAAGCTCAGCAGTCGGCTTCGAGCCGTTTAATCCGTAGCATTCCTGATAAGCCTCGATAATTCCGCGAATCATATATTTTGAATACTCACCGCCCTCGATAACTCCTGCAAAAGCGATCTCAGGATCGTCCGCAGGTGCAAATCCGATGAATACGGAATTCTGCTTGCTTTTATCGTTCATATCAGTCTGCGGAGTACCCGTCTTTATAGCGACGCTGAATCCCAGGTTGCTCAGCGAATAGGGCGAAGGAACGTTTCTCGCCGCGTCCTCCATACCGCCAATAATGTAATCATAAACATAGTCGTTATTCAAATCTATCTGCCCTGCAACAGTAGGTTTTGTCTTTTCAACAAGCTCGTCAGTGCCGTAGGTATACAGGCTGTCCACCAGATACGGCTTATATCTTACGCCGCGGTTGGCAATAGTGCAGGCAACCGACGCCAATTGAAGAGGCGTGATACCATAGTCCTGGTTGCCGATACCGGCCTGAATTACGTGACCTATATACCACTGCTCACCGCGCTCTTCAAACGTTTCGGGATTGCAGAGGAATCCAGCCGCGTCTCCCGTTTCCAGACCGAGACTTGAACCTAATCCATACAACTCGGCATATTTAGTAATATTGTCAATTCCCAGCTGACGGGAAACTTCATAAAAATAAATATTGCAGGAAACTTCGATAGCGCGTCTTACAGAAATTCCGCCGTGATTTCCCGTACATTGGAAATGACCGCCGTAAAATTCGTAATTCTGATTGCACACAAAAGACGTATATCCGTCAACAACGCCCTCGTTCAATCCTGCGGTAGCCGTAATAGTTTTAAACGTCGAACCGGGCAGATATAACCCCTGCGTACAGCGGTTGAACATGGGAGAGTTGTCTTCCTTTTCCAGTTTTTCATAATTTTCCACAAAATCCTTGAGATTATACGTTGGCGCGCAAGCTTCACCACGAACTGCGCCTGTTTTTGCATCGAGAACTACCAGCGCGCCCTTTTCAACTTTTTTTCCGCCGTAATAG
>DETO01000015.1:0-4197 GCA_002362135.1 Ruminococcus sp. UBA3286
TGGAAGGATTTGAACCCTCGAAATAACGGAGTCAGAGTCCGCTGCCTTACCACTTGGCGACACCCCAATGTTTAAATTGTATTTGTTTGATTCAGCTTTATTATTATAACACCTTTTTTCTGAATTGTCAAGAGGTTTTAGAAAAATTTATCTTTTAATTATATATTTTCCCTTGAAATTCTCTTTCTTTCACGTTATAATAAATATAAGCGGTTATAAACGCCTGTTCCACTGAAAGGAGATCAATATGAAAAAGCTGTATTTTATTGTAAATCTTATTGCCGGACGAGCTACTATCGGAGATAAGCTCGGAGAAATTATAGACGAATTCAATAAATCAGACTACGAAGTCACCATTCATATCACCCAAAACACAACGGACGCCTGCGAATGCGCTCAGTACGCTTGCAGCAGTGGTTTTGATCTGATAGTTTGCGCCGGCGGAGACGGCACACTCAGTCAATGCATTCACGGTATCATGAAAAGTGAAAATAAAATTCCGATCGGATATATCCCTGCCGGCTCGACCAATGATTTCGCAAGAACTATCGGCATTCCCAAAACTGTTATGGAGGCTGTCCAATGGATAACGCATGGCGAACCGATGCTCTGCGATATAGGCGGATTCAATGATAATTTCTTCACATATATAGTTGCATTCGGCGCGTTTACCAATGTCACCTACGAAACGCCTCAGCAATTCAAAAATATTCTTGGTCATGCCGCATATATTCTCAGCGGAATATCTCAGCTGACAAGCCTGCGTTCCAAACGTATGCGCATTGAATATAACGATACTTCTATCGAAGACGATTTCATTTATGGCATGGTAACTAATTCCGCTTCCGTTGCAGGACTTCTTTCAATGAATGATTTTCTGCTTGACGACGGTCTTTTTGAAGTCACTCTTATCAAAAAGCCTGCCAATATCACTCAGCTTCACCATATAATCCATTCCCTGCTCAATATTTCGGAAGAGATCGATAAGGAGTATATCAAATTTTTCAGAACTGACAAAATCACTTTCACTGCTCTTAACGACGAGCAGATAAGCTGGACACTTGACGGCGAATTTGGCGGTGACGCTACAGTCAATACCATAGTCAATCACAAATGCGCATTTTCAATTATGACTGAAAAGAGTGAATAATAACTTGTTATGAAAAAGCCGCACGATCGTGCGGTTTTTTCAGTTTCCAAGGAGGTCTGTTTAAATTGAATCATAAGCTTCGCGTATTGCAAGGCAAAGCTGATCTGCACATGATGTAGGGCGCATACCGCAGGTATTTCCCTTTAACTTGGCTTCGATCTCTTCAACGGTCATACCGTCAACAAGCTTTGATACAGCCTTGAGATTACCGTTGCAGCCGCCTACAAATTTAACATTGGTAATAACGTTTCCCTCGATATCAAATGAGATCTCCTTGGAGCAAACCATTTTCGTTTTATATGTATAATTCATTAACACCATTTCCTCTCATTATTATAATACACAAAAATCAATTTTTACTTGTGCTGCATTATGCAAGGAGGCAAAGTTACCTTCTATAGACAGCATAGTAAAATTGATTTTCATAATTACAATACAAGGCAATACCACAATATTGTGGTATTGCCTGATATTTTTATTTATACCATAGGATTCGGAGCATTTACAGAAGAATGATCTGCCGGCTCGTTCTTAACGACCTTAACATGGCTGTAGCAATCCATACCTGTACCGGCAGGAATAAGCTTACCGATGATAACGTTCTCTTTAAGTCCGAGAAGCTTATCGCTCTTTCCTCTGATAGCGGCATCGGTAAGAGCCTTTGTAGTCTCCTGGAACGACGCTGCCGACATGAAGCTGTCAGAATTCGACGAAGCCTTTGTAATACCCTGAAGCACGGGGCTGTACTGTACAAGCTGAAGATCGTATTCGCCTGCGTCGATACGTGCCTGAAGTTCCGCATTGATAGCGTCGATCTCCTTGCTGTCAACAAGAGTTCCGGGAAGCAGATAGCTGCTGCCTGTTTCCTCAACCTTGACCTTTCTCAGCATCTGACGTACAATTACTTCGATATGCTTATCGTTGATATCAACACCCTGCAAACGGTATACCTTCTGTACTTCGTTGATAATATAATTCTGTACTTCCTGCGTACCGAGAATATTAAGAATATCGGCAGGATAGATATTGCCTTCGGTAAGGCGTGTTCCCTTGGGAATCTCCTGACCTTCCTGAACGCGTATCTTGAAGTTGTAGGGGATCATGTAATTTTCAGTCTCCCCTGTCTCATCATTGGTAACAACGATGTTTCTTGTGGTCTTTATTTCTTCTATATGAATTTTTCCTGAAATTCTCGAAAGAATTGCCGCGCCCTTCGGACGTCTGCTTTCGAAAAGTTCCTCAACACGGGGAAGACCCTGCGTGATATCTTCCGCATCGGCAGAAGCAACGCCGCCCGTATGGAACGTTCTCATGGTAAGCTGCGTACCGGGTTCACCGATAGACTGAGCAGCGATTACGCCGACAGCTTCACCAACGGAAACGATATTATTGAACGCGAGGTTCGCGCCGTAGCACTTCGCGCATACGCCTGTTTTAGCCTTACAATTGAGTACGGAACGAATCTTTATGGATTCAACTCCCGAATCGATGATCTTCTTCGCGTCAGCGTCGGTGATAAGCTTGTTTCTTGAAACAATCAGTTCGCCCGATTCGTCACGGAAATCATCTGCAAGGAAACGTCCTACAAGACGCTCTGCAAAAGGCTCTACAACTTCGTTGCCGTTCTTGATCTCGTAAACCTCGATTCCGTCCGTAGTTCCGCAGTCCTCCTCACGAATGATAACGTCCTGAGAAACGTCAACAAGACGACGTGTAAGATAACCTGAGTCAGCGGTACGGAGCGCAGTATCGGCAAGTCCCTTACGTGCGCCTCGGGAAGCGATGAAGTATTCCAGAATGTTAAGACCTTCACGGTAATTCGCTCTGATCGGAATCTCGATAACCGTACCGGAAGTATTGGCGATAAGTCCGCGCATTCCGGCAAGCTGACGGATCTGCGAAATAGAACCACGAGCGCCCGAGTCAGCCATCATCCAGATAGGATTGTACCTGTCAAAGTTTGCTTTCAGCGCGCTTGTAACCGCGTCAGTAGTATTAGTCCACAGTTCGATAATGCGCTTTGTTTTCTCCTGAGAAGAAATATAGCCGTAGCTGTATTCCTCCGTGATCTCCTCAACTTCCTTATCGGCTTTCGCAAGAATATCTTTCTTCTGCGGAGGAATTGTAGCGTCGCATACCGCAACGGTAAGAGCCGCTCTTGTTGAGAATTTATAGCCGAGAGCCTTGATACGGTCAAGAACTTCGGAAGTGGTAGTCGTGCCGTGAATTTTTATACAACGCTCGATAATATCCGAAAGCTGCTTCTTTCCAACGAGGAATGCAACTTCAAGATCGAACTGCTTATCAGAATTGGTTCTGTCAACATAGCCAAGATTCTGGGGGATATTTTCATTGAAGATAAGTCGTCCGACAGTAGCGTCTATTATCTTTGAAACTTTCTTGTCGCCGATATCCTTTGTTATCTTGACCTTGATATTTGCATGAAGCGAAACGTCATGCTCGTAATAAGCCATGAGAGCCTCGTTCACATCGCGGAAAACCTTTCCCTCGCCGGGTTCGCCGGGCTTATCCATTGTGAGGTAGTAAGAACCGAGTACCATATCCTGCGAAGGAACGGCAACAGGCTTACCGTCGGAAGGCTTGAGCAAGTTGTTTGCAGCGAGCATAAGGAAACGCGCCTCTGCCTGCGCCTCTGCGGAAAGAGGAAGATGAACAGCCATCTGGTCGCCGTCGAAGTCGGCGTTGAACGCTGAACATACCAGCGGGTGAAGCTTGATAGCTCTACCCTCTACAAGTATCGGCTCGAACGCCTGAATACCAAGACGGTGAAGCGTAGGGGCACGGTTGAGCATTACGGGGTGATCCTTGATAACGTCCTCAAGAGCGTCCCAAACCTTATTGTCGGCGCGGTCGATGAGTTTTCTTGCGGATTTTATATTCGCGATAGCCTTTTTGTCAACGAGTCTTTTCAGAACGAAAGGCTTGAACAATTCGAGAGCCATTTCCTTCGGGAGACCGCACTGATACATTTTCAGTTCAGGGCCAACGACGATAACGGAACGTCCGGAATAGTCAACACGCTTACC
>DETO01000015.1:4478-6238 GCA_002362135.1 Ruminococcus sp. UBA3286
AGGTTCTGACGGAAACGTCCCTGCTTACCTTTCAGCATATCGGAAAGGGATTTCAGCGCGCGGTTGCTCGGACCTGTAACAGGTCTGCCGTGTCTGCCGTTATCTATAAGAGCGTCAACAGCTTCCTGAAGCATACGCTTTTCGTTTCTAACGATGATATCCGGAGCGTCAAGTTCTATCATTCTCTTGAGACGGTTGTTTCTGTTGATAACGCGTCTGTAGAGATCGTTCAGGTCGGAAGTTGCATATCTGCCGCCGTCGAGCATGATCATCGGGCGAAGATCGGGAGGAATTACGGGAACGACGTCAAGTATCATCCATTCGGGCTTATTTCCCGAAAGGCGGAAAGACTCGATTATCTGGAGTCTCTTTATAAGCTTGACTTTTTTCTGTCCTGCAGGCAGTCCTACCAATTCATTTTTCAGATCGTCAGAGCAAAGTTCGAGATTATTCTTCCACTCAACGTCCGCAAGTTCTGCAAAATGACGGCATTCGTCGCATTCGCATTCCATAGGATTATTAAAGCATTCGGGCTTTTTGCCGCCGAGAGAGATCTTGCCCATTTCAACAAGGCGGTTTTTCTGGAAATCATATCTCGCAGGGTCGTACTCGTTAAGAAGCTTTTTGATAGCCTCCGCGCCCATTTCGGCTTTGAAATCGTCGCCGTACTTTTCGAGATATGAGAGATATTCCTTTTCGGACAAAAGCTGCTTTTTTACAAGTTCCGTGTTACCGGGGTCGGTAACGATATATTTTGTGAAGTAAAGAACCTCTTCAAGACGCTTCTGCGAAACTTCAAGCACCTGACCGATACGGGACGGAGTGCCTTTGAAGTACCAGATGTGAGATACGGGAGCCGCAAGTTCGATATGACCCATTCTTTCACGGCGGACTCTTGCGCGCGTAACTTCAACGCCGCAGCGGTCGCAGATTTTACCCTTGTAGCGGATTTTCTTGAACTTTCCGCAGTGGCATTCCCAGTCCTTGGTTGGTCCGAATATTCTTTCGCAGAAAAGTCCGTCTCTTTCGGGCTTCTGCGTTCTGTAATTTATAGTTTCAGGTCTTTCAACAGAACCCGACGACCAGCTTCTGATCTGTTCGGGAGAAGCAAGACCGATCTTTATAGATTCAAAAGTATTAAATTCCAAACTGCTACCTCCTGCAATTTAATGCTTGTTTACGGCTGCTTCTGCTGTTTCGGAAGCAGCCGGTCATTATTATCGTGCAAATCAATCCTCGTCCATAGGATCGTCAAGATCGAAAGCGTCGTAAACTTCGTCGTCGTTATCTTCGAAACCGAGATCGTCGGCAAAATCTTCCGCAGGATCGTCATAGTGGAATTCCTCGTCGGATTCCATGATATCGGGATCTTCGTCTTCATCTGCAACTCCGAATCCTGCGTCGCCCATTTCTTCATCTGTGTAGCTTGTGGAATCGCGTGTTTCCTCATCGGAATACGACTCTCTTGCAGGCAGCGGATCGTCGTCGAAATTCTGCTTGAGATCGATCTCTTCCTGATTGATGTCAAGCACCTTGACATCAAGACCCAAAGACTGCATTTCCTTGATAAGAACCTTGAAGGATTCCGGAATGCCCGGCGTGGGAACATTCTGACCCTTAACGATTGCTTCATAGGTATTTACACGGCCGATAGTATCGTCGGACTTGACAGTAAGAATCTCCTGAAGAGTATAAGCTGCGCCGTAAGCCTCCAGCGCCCAAACTTCCATTTCGCCGAAACGCTGTCCGCCGAACTGCGC
>DETO01000164.1:0-4166 GCA_002362135.1 Ruminococcus sp. UBA3286
AAGGTGAAAATCAGATACAATATTTTACATTAATATTTTCAAGCGGCTGAGTTATAATACTATCACGGCATCAATAATTCAACTTTAAGGAGAAATTAAAATGAGTAACAGCAGCAATAACAGCGGTATCATGACAGAAAAGGGCAGACAGGCACTTGAAAGATTCAAGATGGAATCAGCTTCCGAACTCGGCGTAAACCTCAAGGACGGTTACAACGGCGATCTCACTTCCCGTGAAGCCGGCTCTATCGGCGGACGTATGGTTCAGAAGATGATCAACTCATATAAAATGCAGTAAATAAGCTGTATTTCAGGGAATTTATTATTCCCCGTAATCAGATCGATATGCAATAGGGACGCCTAATGGCGTCCCTTAGTTTGCTCTTATTTATTTTTACGTCTTACCAGAATACCTACAAGATCAGCTCCGATATTTGATGCAACGGCAGGTCCGATAGTTGAATACATTTCAGCTTTTCTTCCTACGCGCTTGTACATCTCCTTTTCGATCTCCCTTGCAATGGTATCGTCTCTTCCGTAAAGCATTATATAAGGAGTCTGCGGAGTCATATTCCTTTCAGCGCAATCAGCGAGCTTCGTTACGATATTTTTTTCGCCGCGAATTTTTTCGATAACGTCGGCATTATTATCTGCAAAACGAATTATGGGCTTTAATCCCAGAAGTTCCCCCGCAAAAGCCGCGGTTGCAGAAATTCTTCCCGATTTTCTCGCATATTTCAGCGTATAAGGAACAGCGTATATCGCGCATACATTGAACCAATCCTCAAAATAGGCCACGATATCCTCGGCGGACGCGCCTTTGCGTATCTTCTTAACCGCCTCCATAATAGGAAACCCGTAGAATATAGTGTAGGCGCGCGAATCAATATTGAAAATGCGGATTTTCCCCTCTGCTTCGGGATTATTTTCAAAGAAATCCTGCTTAGCGATCAAGGAATTGTTATAAGTTCCCGAACCCTTGCTGTTGATCGAAACGCTGATAATATCGGTATATCCCTGATCGTAAAGTTTTTTATAGGTTTCCTCAAAAGTCAGCGGCGAAATTTGAGAATGCTTCGGAATATCGTCTGTAGAAGCGAGCATATCGTAAAATTCCTGCTTTGTTACGTCGAAAGTTTCACGAAAAGTTTTTCCGCAAAAATTGATCTCAAAGGGCAGAACTGTTATTCCCAGTTCATCAATAGTTTCCAGCGGCAGATCGCAGCTGCTGTCGGTGAGTATCATTATTTTAGACATATTTTAGTCTCCTTTACCATGTGTATTGGGTGAGTTTGCCTTCTTCAGACAAATCAGGATAATCCCACTGACGCAGCACCTCGTATACAGCTATCGCCACGGAATTTGAAAGATTTAGACTTCGCAGTTCGTTTCTCATAGGGATCCTCATACACGTATCGGGATTGGCATAAAGAAGAGATTCAGGCAGCCCCTTATCCTCCCTTCCGAAAACAAGATAGCTGTTATCGGGATAATCGCTGTCACTGTGTACATTTTTCCCCTTAGTCGTAAAATAAAAAAAATTTCCGTCCAGATTCTTCTCAAAAAAATCCTCAAGGCTGTCATAATATGTTATGTCAAGCTTATCCCAGTAATCAAGTCCGGCACGTTTGAGATGCTTATCTGTTATCTCAAATCCAAACGGACGAACAAGATGAAGCTTTACTCCCGTAACAGCGCAGGTTCTGGAAATATTCCCTGTATTCTGCGGGATCTGCGGTTCTACAAGAACTATGTTAAGATTAGGCATTTCGATTCCTCATGAATAAAATATTGTTTTTTTCTTAAAATAAAGTCAGGCAGACTTCGTTTAACTATGCAGAAACACGTCTGCTGAAATTACAGTTTATTTAATGGAGACCAATATATGAACATGAAAATGATTACCACAGGTCTTACTGCCTCCGCTGCAATAGGACTTGCCTGCTACGCATTCGCCACGGCAAGCGCAATGAAAAAGCACAGCATCAAGCGGAATGCCAGCAAAACTATTAAGGCAGCAGGAAACCTCCTCGAAGATATCACCTCGATCATAGGCTGATCGGCGGACGGTTCAACCGTCCGTACATATATTCGTCGAATTTTTTCGATAGCCGAGATAGCTTTCGAGAATTATTACAGCTGCAACAGCGTCAACAACGGCTTTGCGCTTTTTTCCGCGGGTATTCGTGGTATTAAGATAATTATGCGCAGAGACCGTAGTACAGCGCTCGTCCCACAATTCGACGGGAAAGCCTGTCAATTCCTGCAATTTTTCGGCAAAAAGACGGCATTTTTCAGCGCGCTCGCCTATCGTTCCATTCATATTTTTCGGATAGCCTACAACTATCATTTCCGCTCGCTGTTCTTTAGCGGCAGCGGCAGTTTTTTCAATACATTTTTCAAAATCCTTTTCAGCGATAACACCCACAGGCGAAGCGATGAGTTCGCTTTTGCCGCATACGGCTATGCCTGTTCGTGAATCGCCGAAATCAACCGACATAATTATCATATTGTTTCACCAAGGTTTGACTGTACCGATTATATCGCGTACAGAGGAAATTCCCTTGCTGTCGAGGAATTCATTCATCTCGTCAACTATTTTTATCGGTGCGAAAGGATCGGTAAATATCGCAGCTCCGACCTGAACTGCGGAAGCGCCTGCCATCATCAGTTCAATGGCATCTTTGCCGGAAGATACGCCTCCCATTCCTATAACAGGAATCTTGACTGCATTTGCAACCTGCCAAACCATGCGGACAGCTATCGGGAAAACAGCGGGGCCGCTCATTCCGCCCACATTATTTCGCAGAATAGGTCTGCCCGTGTTTATATCGATACGCATACCCAACAAAGTATTTATCAGCGAAACCGCGTCTGCGCCTGCTGATTCAACAGCTTTGGCGATATCGGTTATGCTTGTAACATTCGGGGACAGCTTAACGATAAGCGGTTTGTTTGTAACGTTGCGTACTCGCCTTGTAACTTCTGCCGCCATTTCGCAGCTTGTTCCGAAAGCTGCTCCGCCCTGCTTTACATTCGGACATGAAATATTAAGTTCTATCATATGAACGTCGGTATCATCAAGTTTTGCCGCAACTTCGGCGCATTCATCCGGAGTCGAACCTGCAATATTCGCAAGAATAGACAGGTCTTTTGTGAGCAGATACGGAAGTTCGGTATCGATAAAATGATCTATACCGGGATTCTGAAGTCCGACGGAATTAAGCATTCCGCTCGGTGTTTCGGCAATTCTAGGCGCAAGATTACCCGTGCGTCTGTGAAGAGTAGTACCTTTTGTTGCAATTCCGCCCAGTTTATTCAGAGGAAACAATTCCTCATATTCCCTGCCGTAACCGAATACTCCGGAAGCAGGAATTATTGGATTTTTAAAATCAACGTCGCATATTTTTACAGAAAGATCAGCCATTACCAAAGTACCTCCTCAGCTTTAAACACAGGCCCGTCCTTGCAGACGTGGGCAAAATATTCTTCGTCATTTCTGACGGTGCGACAAGCGCAACCCAGACACGCACCGATTCCGCAAGCCATACGTTCCTCAAGCGATATCTCGCAGTAAATATTTTTTTCTTTGCAAATCTGCGCGATACCCTTTAACATAGGCATAGGGCCGCAGGCATAAACGGCGTCGATTCCGCCCTGTTCAGCCAATTCTGCAAAAGGCTGCGTAACAAATCCGTGAATTCCGGCAGAACCGTCGTCAGTACACAAAACAGTCTGCGCGCCTGCCGATTTAAAATCGTCCTGCAAAATAGCCGACGCACTATTTCTGAAACCACTGATAATAACAGCTTTTTCGCCATATACCTGAGCAAGAGGCAGCATTGGCGGAGTTCCTATTCCGCCGCCAATCAGTACCACTTTCTTGAAATTACAATCAACTGTAAATCCGTGACCAAGCGGAGCGAGCATATCGATAAGATCGCCTTCGTTCAACCTTGCGATCTGAGAAGTTCCATCCCCTCTTATTTCAAAAACGATCCTGAGAGTTCCATTTTCTTTATCGATACCGCAAATTGAGATAGGTCGGCGCAGGGTAAAATTTCCTGTTCTGATATGAACGAACTGTCCCGGAGCCGCTATTTCCGCAATTTCCGGACATTTGATCTCAAAGCTGTATATTTCTTTTGCAAGAGCGCATTTATTTG
>DETO01000164.1:4464-5349 GCA_002362135.1 Ruminococcus sp. UBA3286
AGAGCGCATTTATTTGTAATAATATATTGTCCTTGTGCATATTTCATATTAATTATTTCTCCTTTTTTTCTCCGCAGTTTTTACATTTTCCGAACAATCCGAATTTTCCGCCGCATCTCGGACAAAGTCCCTGAGATTTGAGATAAGCGGAAATGCTTTTGAATCGGTATATTTCGGCAGCGTCAAAAATATTTCCGTTAAAATAAATTCTGCTGACGCCGCTTCCTCCTGATTTTCTGCACACTTCAAACGATGGATTCGTGTATTCGTTTTCAGGTTCCCAAGTAGTTGCGCTGCTTTCGAAAATTATTTCCTCAAGACCGCAGCACATAGCATTATACATTATTTCCTCAACATTGGCAGGAATCGTTATTGATTTCAGATTCTCACAGCCGTTAAAAGTTTTGTATGTGATCTTTTTGAGCGGAGCCGGAAGACTGATTGAAGTTAGAGAAGTGCAGCCCTCAAATGCTGAATCGGAAATTTCCGTAACCGTATCGGGAATATGTACGGTTTGTATCGACATATCGCCCTTAAATGCCCCCGACGCTATTTTCGTCACATATTCGGGAATATCCACGTCTTCATCTTTTCCTGCATATTTTACGAGAGTATTTTTATCGCAAAGAAAAACGTCTCCTGTAAGCACAAGCGCTTTATTTTCAGTTTTTTCAACTTCTTCATCATCGAAAGCTATCATAATTTTTTCGCCGCAATGACCGCAGTACCATGCATCAAGACGTTTTTCCGCAAAAAGCAACGCCTTGCACTTAGGACAAACGATCTGAATATAATCATTAAGTTCCATACTACCTCCTGAAATTGGTTTTTAGAACTTGTTCTCATAGGATTTGTGCGTAGATTTTCGAGCATAATTTTACTGAG
>DETO01000164.1:5705-5850 GCA_002362135.1 Ruminococcus sp. UBA3286
GTGAGCTTTTTCAACGCAGCAATCAGTAAAATTTGCCGAAAAGATGCGTGTAATATCCTATGAGAACAAGTTCTTAATTATTATACCACAATTTTCACAAAAAAGCAATATCTTAATTTGAAAATATATATAAATTAAAAGCTTC
>DETO01000044.1:0-4565 GCA_002362135.1 Ruminococcus sp. UBA3286
AGAATCTAAAAAATCAACCGCCTCCGAAAATCTCATCGTCAATATTCTCGTTTTCGTCGGGATTTTCCTTATTATTATTCTCGCAGAATCGGTAATTCCAACAATTCTCTCCTATGACGAGATACAATCGGAACTCGCGGCAGCCGGAAATTCTGATATCAGTACTGCTATCGCAATAGCCTCCAGAGTCAGTATGAAGCCAAAATACCTTATACCCACGCTGCTATGCACGGGATTCGGCACTCTTATCAGCCTGATCTATTGCCGCCTTTCAGAAGCACGTTATATCCGTTCAATGGGCGTTCGAAAAAATAAAATTTTCTCCCACTACTTTCAGGGAATTTTAGTCGGACTTGCAATGATGACGGCAATTGTGCTGATTTCGCTTATACTTGGCATAAACAATATTTCCATCTGCAAAAATATCAATTTTGGGCTGATCGGGCTGTATTTCCTCGGATTTTTAGTGCAGGGAATGAGCGAAGAATTCATCTTCCGCGGTTATCTCATGAACACTCTCGGAGGAAAGCATCACACTCTGATAGCTATATCAGTCAGCGCTGCGGCATTCAGTCTCGCTCATCTGACGAATCCCGGATTCAACCTGCTGACATTCGTGAATTTAGCTATGTTTGGCGGTTTCGCGTCCATATATATGATCTGCTTCGACGACATCTGGGGCGTTTGCGCAATACATTCGATCTGGAATTTCACGCAGGGCAGCTTATACGGAATCAGCGTCAGCGGCACGGGAAACACCGAATCTATATTTCGAACCACTGCAAAAACAACTTCTACGCTTCTCAGCGGCGGTGATTTTGGTATCGAAGGCAGCATTGTAACAACCGTCGTTCTTGCCGTCGGAATCGCTGTAATGCTCTTCTTTCTCCACCGAAAAATAAAACAAAACGAGATCTGATCTATGATTTGTCTGCTTCCTCGGCGGATTCTTCATCGGGAACACTGAGAATTTCAATAAGTACTTTTTCAACTTTATTTTCATTTACCTGAATTGCGGTAAGACGGAAAATCCCTGATTCTACGGTCTCTCCCGCGTCGGGAATATGCTCCGCGGCATCGGATATCCAGCCTCCGACCGTGCTGTAATCGGTTGCGACAGATTCCTCGTCAAGTTCGAGGATCTCCAACAAATCATCGATTTCAGCATCTCCGTCGGATTCATACTTGTTGTCGCCTATCTTGACGATTTTATTGATTATTTCATCGTCCTCGTCGTATATCTCGCCTACAAGTTCCTCTATAATATCCTCAAGAGTAATAATTCCCCGCGTGCCGCCATACTGATCAGTAACGACTGCAAGGTGAATTTTCGCCCTCTGCATAAGTTTCATCGCTTCACTTATCAGATTTGTGTCCGCAATGTGCGGAACTTCTTGAATTATCTCGCGGATATCGGTCTTGCCCTCAACAAGCATTTTAAAAAACGCTTTGTTGGTGATGATTCCGATAATATTATCAAGACTTTTTTCGTATACAGGCATTCTTGAATACATTTCGTTGCCAAAAGTCTTCTTGATATCGTCAATCGAATCGGTCACTTCAACTCCGATAACCTTTACACGTGGAATAAGTATTTCGCCCACAGTAATCTCGTCAAAATCGAGCGCGCTCTTCACAAGTTCGCTCTCCTGTTCCTCAATAATGCCCTCTTCCTCAATTTCGTCGATCATGTATTTCAGCTCGTCCTCCGTAACGGTCGGCGCTTCTCCGCCCTTGAAAATGGAGGACATTTTATTAAGTATCCAAACAAAAGGCTTCAAAACAGTTACAAGCACCGAGAGTGGCGAAGCAAAGAGAAGAGCCAGTTTCTCGGCATTTCTTTTTGCATAGGATTTTGGCAATACTTCGCAAAAAACCAAAACAAGAACCGTAACGACCACAGTAGAAATTCCCGCTCCGCTGCTGCCAAAAAAGCTTACAAAAATCAACGTGCTTACAGAAGACGTGGCAATATTTACGATATTATTACCAATAAGAACGGCAGTAAGCACATCGTCGAACCGATTTGCAAGTTTCAATGCCTTTGCCGCTTTCTTATTGCCCTGAGATTCATAGTTTTTCAGCCTGAGTTTATTAACGCTGGAGTACGCGGTTTCCGTACCTGAAAACAACGCTGAAAAAACCATCATCACTATCACAAGAGAAATTTTGACTATTATCGAACTGTCCATATAGATCCTTTCCGTTTTAAAGATATAAAAGTAAATTATAAAACAAGAAAGCCTCGCCGACAATTCACCTAAACTGACCGCAAAGCTTCCTTAATTTTGGCGGAGACGGTGGGATTCGAACCCACGTGCCGGCTCATCACCGACAAAACGATTTCGAGTCGTTCTCGTTACGACCACTTCGATACGTCTCCGTATTTTTGGAATTAAACGGAAAGTCGATCCCCTTTCCAAAATCCGTATACCATTATAACATACTTTTCAAAAAAAATCAATAGTTTTCAAAAAAATAAATATAATAACAATTTTCTTGCTTGACTTTCGTTCATATCTGCGTTATAATTAGAATAATAATTGGATTGGAGATTAATTTTATGCGTTCAAAGGGTACTAAAACTATAGCTGAAAACCGCAAAGCGCGCCATGAATATTTCGTGCTTGAATCCTACGAAGCAGGTATCGAATTGGTCGGCACGGAGGTAAAATCCATTCGTCAGGGCGCTGTCAACCTCAAAGACGCGTGGTGTTCGATCGATAAGGGTGAGATTTTCGTGAAGGGTATGCATATTTCGCCTTATGAAAAAGGTAATATTTTTAATCGTGATCCCATGCGCGTCAGAAAGCTTCTCATGCACAAACGCGAGATCAACAAGCTTTTCGGTACTGTGAAGCAGGACGGTCTTTCGCTGATTCCGCTGAGTATTTATTTTAAAGATTCCCGCGTAAAAATGCAGATCGGTCTCTGTAAGGGCAAAAAGCTCTACGATAAGCGCGCCGACGCTGCCAAACGGGACGCTAACCGCGAAATCGACAGAAACATGAAAATTCGCAGCAGATAAATTCGGAGGATACCTATGTTCAGAAAAATTACCGCTGCCGCTCTATCTTTTTTTATGGTCACGCTTGTTTGCGGATGCAGCCTGACTGAGCGCGACATTATCGAAACTACACATAAATCCGATATTCCGCCGCGTATGCTTTTTCTTGGCGATTCGATCGCCGCAGGTTACGGTCTGGACGGATATACTTCTTCCGATAACTACAACTGCAATTCATATTCAAATATTCTGAAAGAACGCTATACAGCGGAATTCGGAGATAAGATCAAGCATGAGATGCAGAATTTTGCCGTAAGCGGAGATACTTCCGACGATCTGCTTGAACTTATCGACAGCGGCAAACTCGATTCTGCGCTTGCCAACAGCGACGCGGTCGTTGTATCAATTGGCGGAAATGATATGCTTCATATAATGTTTGATCTATTCAAAGATCTGGGCATTGAATCGAAAACTTCTTTCGACCTTGATTCAATTGATCTTCTCGGCGCTGCCGCCTCGCTTATTACAATGGATTCCGAGATCGATAAAGCGTTAGAGCAATATGAGATAAATCTTAAAGAGATTTCTGCAAAACTCAATGAAAGATCAGACGGAACTATTTATATACAGACTCTTTACAACCCTCTCGAAACTTTTGATAATATTTCTGTCGTGGTTGAATTTTCTGATGAAAAAATCGACAGATTCAATGAAATAATCAAAAATAACGCCGGTGAAGGTTATACAGTCATAGATGTCGCTGCTGAATTTGAGGGGAAATGCGATAAACTTACGCGTATAGGCAGTATGGATATTCACCCCAATGAAGAGGGACATAAGGTCATTTCCGATTGTGTTGACGCTTCATTCAGGGCGACCGGATTCACCTATACAACGTCAGAATACGGAAAACCTTATCTTACATTAAGTTCGATTCTCCTGATTTCAGGCGGGATCTGCGCGATGCTTCTGGTAGTTATGATCATAATACCTAAGATGTTCAAAAATAATGGACTGACTGATAAGAAGAAAAAATCTGAGAAATAAAACAGATCCGCATTGACGGCGAAAAATTTCGTCAATGCGGATTTTTGCATAATTCAGCTATTTTTGTCTACAGTGTGGAATTTTTTCAGATTACCGATCTTTTCATTGCGCTCATCGAGCACTTTTTCAACATCTGACCACTCCAGTCCCTGATTTACGCAAAGAACCATAACATGATACAACAGATCGTTGATCTCGTTCTTCAGTTCGTCATTATCGCCGTTTTTCGCGGCAATTACGGTTTCGGTCGCTTCCTCTCCTATCTTCTTGCATATTTTGTCGACGCCTTTGTCAAAAAGATAGCAAGTATAGGAATTTTCGGCAGCAGTTCCGTTTTCATACTGCTTTCTTCTTTCCTTGATGACCTCAAAAATTTCTTCGTACAAACTCATATTATTCATTCTCCTCATTATAAATTTCATTGAAAAAGCAGCTGTAGCTTCCCGTATGACAGGCAACTCCCGTCTGCTCAACATTCACCAGCAACGTATCATTATCGCAGTCGCCGTAA
>DETO01000044.1:4847-5170 GCA_002362135.1 Ruminococcus sp. UBA3286
TATCATTATCGCAGTCGCCGTAAATGGATACGACTTTCTGCAAATGCCCCGAAGTAGCGCCCTTATTCCAATATTCCTGCCGCGATCTGCTCCAGAACCACGTATAGCCCGTCTCCAAAGTCTTTCGCAGACTCTCTTTGTTCATGTACGCAAGCATAAGCACGGTTTTCGTATTTACCTCATAGCAAATCGCAGGTATAAGTTCTCCCTTGACAAAAAATTTGTCAAGATCATTCATATCAATTTTTATCATTATTATTTTCCTTTGCTAAGAATTTTTTCAATTGATTTTCAATATATGGAATTACAGCAATAACCATAAC
>DETO01000101.1:0-5052 GCA_002362135.1 Ruminococcus sp. UBA3286
TTATTAAAGAATTTATCCGATATTTCTTCGGGAATCCCGTTATGCCGACTCTTGCGGTCATATGTTCGGTATTCATCATATTCTGTACGGCAGATAATTTTTTCCCCGAAGAACCGGAAACGCCCGACTATACATATGTAATTAAGCCGGTTATGATCTGCTCGGAAACGATCACTACTTCGGCGGCTTCAACATCGACGGTCTCATCGTCCGAAACAACGGTATCAGGCGGAAAATCCACCTCCAAAAAATCAAAATCGTCGGACAAAACTTCCAAAACTACTGCCGTTTCCGAAACGACCACGCAGTCTTCGGAAGAAATGATAACTCCGCCCGCTGATTATCCGTCATATGATTATATGGCGGCAGGAGATTCGCCAAACAGTCAGTATTATCAGGACAGAATTGTTATTATCGGCGATTCTATAGCTTACGGATTCAATGCTTACGGATATATTCCCTATGAGCATAATATTGCCAAAGAATCTCTCGCTGTGTGGAATATGGGAAATTATACTTTCGATCTGGGCGGCGGCCCGATGGGCGTATTCGACGCCGCAGGCTATGTCAACTCCCCTCTTTACTTTATTTCCGTCGGCATGAACGATCTTTACAGCTATTCTCCCGATGATTACGCATGGGCAATGCGCGGTATTGCCGAAGCAGTTCTGGCAAGAGTTCCTGACGCTACTATCGTGATAGGCGCAATAACTCCCGTATCGCAGGGAAATTATTACACAAGCAACGAAACCATACAAGCTTTCAACAATTCTCTCGAATATGTTATAAATGATATGAATTCGCCGCAGGTAATGTTTTTCAACACATATGCGATTCTCGCCGATCCTTCCACGCAGGCTCTCAGCTCGGCTCATTCAGGCGGAGACGGACTTCATTTGAATGGTTCGAGTTACGGATATGTGCTTTCATGCCTGTTCAATTTTCTTGATACGACAGGCGCGATAGATCAGATGGCGGCACATGACAGCGCATATTAAAGCGTGTCAACATAAAAATTGATTCTACAAAAACGCGTTTATGTGGATATCTCCCATGAACGCGTTTTATGATCTGTAAATACAATATAAATTTTTAGACGCGTTATTGTCGAAATTGCCATAGTGACAAAGAATCTAAAATGTGTTATAATGATGATTGAGTATAAATTTAAAATGATAAGGAGTGATCTTATGGAATTTAAAGCGAATTGCGGTATATGGGGAACAATGTTCGGCGTTCCGTATATTGTTGCCGACAATTTTTTAAAACTCGCTTCGGGCGATCATATAAAAGTGCTGCTTTATTTGCTGCGATGTTCGGGCAGAGCTGTCACGAATGAGGAGATTTCCGCAAATACAGGCGTAAATTCCCAAAACGTGGACGAAGCTATAATCTTCTGGCAGCAGGCAAACGTGCTTACAGCCGAAAGCGGAATCCAGCCTGCCGCTAATATCATGACTCCGCCTATTCAGCCCGTGCAGAACGTGACCGTACCGATTCCCCAGCCTGCGGTTCAGGAGATAAAGCCGGTTGTTGAGATCGCTCCGCAAACTCCAAAACGCGAATTGCTGAAACCCTCGGAAATTTCAGCAATGCTTAAAGACGCACCCGATATTTCCGAACTTTTCAAAGTCGCCGAGCAGCTTCTCGGCAATATCAACAACACGATGCAAAACAGCCTTATCTGGATTTACACTTATCTCGGACTGAAAACAGAGGTCATCATCACGCTTATAGCATACTGCAAGGAGATCGAAAAGGCAAATTCGAGTTACATAGAAAAAATTGCTGTAAACTGGGCTGAAAAAGATATAACGACTCTCGAAATCGCTCAAGAGGAAGTTGAAAGACTTTACGAATCGCGAACATTTACTGTGGAAATTATGCGTATATTTGACATGAAACGCCGCCCTACCACCAAACAGCAGGAAATTGTTGACATATGGCAGACTGAAAAATATAACCTTGACCTTATCAAATGCGCATATGAAAGAACTATCGAAAGGATAGACAAGCTTTCTTTCGAATATATCAACAAGATTCTCATTACGTGGCGCGAAAACGGATATTCATCCGCAGACGACGTAAAATCAGCAGAATCAGAATACCGCAAAAACAAGAAAAGCGGCGAAAAAACTTCCTCTGACGGATTTGACGCCGAAAAATACAATATTCTCATCAACGATATTTAGAGGTATTTTTTATGGATATAGAAATTTACGATAAGGCTCACGCTATTCTGACAGAACGCAGAACCAAGGCGCAATCGGAAAATAACGCCCGAATACGCGAGATAAACGAAAAAATCCCTGAAATAAAGGAGATAAACGACGCCCTTTTCAAAACGGGAAAGGAGCTTATCAAGGTCATCACCGAATCCCGCGGCGAGGAGATATCCGCGAAGATCGAGGCAATAAAAAAGCGTAATATGGGCGCGCAGCAGCTTGCAAGCCAACTGCTGACGGCTCACGGATACCCTGCGGATTACCTTGACATACATTACACCTGCCCTATATGCAGCGACAGCGGCTATAACGGAGATCAATTCTGTATCTGCATGAAAAAGCTTTTTTCAAAACTTACGACCGACAAATTAAACAAAAGCGCGCAGCTTAAACTGTCAAGTTTTGATACATTCAGCCTGAAATATTACAACGGCGACGATTATTTTACAATGGAAAAAATATTCCACTACGCCAAAAATTACGCTGAAAATTTCAGAATAAACGCCGAGAGCATACTGATTTTCGGAAATACAGGACTGGGAAAAACCCATATTTCGCTTGCTATCGCAAATGTTGTACTTGAAAAGGGATTCAGTGTTCTGTATGATTCCGTCATAAATATTCTCGGCAATATCGAGCGCGAACATTTCAGCAGCAGCCATACTACAGAAATGCTCGATCTGGTATTAGACGCCGATCTGCTGATTCTGGACGATCTCGGTACGGAATATGAATCGAAATTTTACAATTCAAACATTTACAACATTGTAAATACGCGTCTGGTGCGCGAAAAGCCAACGATAATCAATACGAATCTGGAACTCGAAGCGCTGTCGAGACGTTACGGCGGAAAAGTTGCTTCGCGAATCGCAACGATGTACAAATGCCTTAATTTCAAAGGCGACGACGTGCGTTTTCAGCTGATACGGCAAAACCGCAAAGTAAAATGATAACAGCAGCAGTTTTTTACCTTTTTATGGTGGAAATCTGCTGCTATTGTAATTTTCTACATATTTAAACAATGTTTTACAGCGAAATAAATGCATTTTTGTCAAATCATCGGGACTGCAAATGTGAATTTATTAAATATGCCGATTTTAAGCCAAAAACTTAATTTATGTAAAATGACGGACATAAAATAAAAAAATCCGTTTTATATAGATACAACGGTAACAGTTTGATAACATTGACGATTTTTTTCATAATACGTCTTGTAATTTATCAAGTGTGGATTTTATGGCATTTTTCACAAATTCAACATTTATGATTTGTGCTAAACGGTATAATCATATTTAAATTATACTTTTTGTAAATATAAAAATTGCAAGTTTCGTAACCATCGCGTAACTTTCCGGAAGGTTATCGGCGTTTTTCGACATTAATTTATAATGGGTTATTCACAGTTTATTAACAAAATATTCAGTCAAATTCACTAAAATACAGCGGATAAGCATTATTGTTTTTGGGCGCAAAATGGAAAAAAAATCAAAACTGTTGCTATTTTTCCCCGTTTGTGGTAAGATAATCACAGTCGTTGAGAACCGCATTGCGGCGTTTGGCGGCAAATAATGAATGCTTTTCGAGGAAAGGATTGAGTTGATGAGAAAAGCTAAATATGCAGCGCTTGTTTTCGGAGGAGTTTCTACTTGTATATTCGGCGGACTTCTCGGTGTGTACGCTACATCACCGGTCGTAAGCACGGTTGCTCCGAAAAATGATGTTCAAAACATTTACGATGTCGAAAGCGATGAATTGGCAAATGTTGCTGCAGTAACTTCTATCAGAACAACACCCGTTACCACAACAAGCAATACTTACAGATCTATTTCGTACGCCACTACAGCCGCAAATTACGAGGCTGTAACCACAACTACAGCCGGCACTAAAATTTCTTATACTTACAGCGCGTCTGTAAAATTGAGCAGCAAAGCTCCCGTTGTAGCTTCCAATTACAGCGAAGCACCTGTTACTTCCGTCACAACTAAGGCGTTGGATTATGCCGCCGCAACAGTCAAGACTACGACAGTAACCACTTCTTACGAATATGTTGAACCAACAACCGAACCTGTTACAGAGCCTTCTTATACCGAAGCTGTTCAGGCAACCACATTCGTTGTTACAGAACCTCCGGCAGATACTGTTACCGAGCCTGAAACAACCGCTCCTATCGTGGACGACGTAGTAACGCCTGCCGTTACAGACCCCGTTCTCCCTATTACCGATGAAGAATTCATCATTCTCTGCAACGCTGTCGCTCATGAAGCAGGCTGCAACTGGATCGATGAATACGATAAGGCAAAGGTCGTTGAGGTTATCATGAACCGCGTAAACAGCCCGCTTTATCCCAATACTGTTTTAGGCGTACTTACACAGCCTTATCAATTCAGCGGTTCTTCAAGTTATGTATATCTTGGAGAATACTCTTCGCACGTAACCGATAGCGTTATCAGCGCTGTTGAACTCTATTTCAATGAACCGTCGTCATTCAACCATGGATATTTCGGTTTCTACGGCGATGGACGTCGTAATTATTTCTATTAATAAATCTTTGTTTTGTTTGATCTGTTAAGAAGTTGCGGACTCCCGTTTTTTCGGGAGTCTTTTTCTTTTATCAGTAATTTGATTGCAGAATCTGTCCATATAGAAAATTTGTGCGAAATGTTCTATGCAGACAGGTTCTCAATTACTTTTCACATTATTATCATAAATATCACAATTTACCTGTTGATTTCAAAAAAAAATCATGATATAATTTTAACATTGAAAGGAGTTTTTCAGATGAACAATAAAAGCTTTACAAAGCAAATGATCATATTTATCTGCATAA